>QCBH01000009.1 GCA_003281685.1 Prochlorococcus sp. AG-347-E23
GGTACATTTATTCTTTCAAGAAATAAATTAGATATAAGATCAAAATTTATATATATATAATCAGCTATTAAGTAAGAGAGAAATATTAAATTTATTGCTACTAGGAATAATAGTCTTTTTCCTTTAATTACTTTTATATTATGAATTTCATCCTTATTAAAATTATAGTATGTATAGTTTTTTAAAGAGTTTAAACACACTAAAGATGGACATATCGCACCGCTCAAATAGTAAAGGATTGAATAAAAGGAAATATCATTAATATTGAGTGAATACAAATTAAACCATTGTTTTTGCACAAATGGAAGAATAAGTAAAACTGAAAGTGTAAATAATAACTTCGTAGTATTGTTTTTAATTATCAAGAAAATATTTTTTTTAATTTAAAACAATTAAATCAAACTTTCAACAATTTAGAAGTTGTTAATTTAAAAACTTTCTTATCTATAGTTTCTTGATTTAAAAGTATATCAACTAATTTATCTAGTAAGACTCTATTTTTTTTCAATATTTTTATTGAATTATTTAATGAGATTTTTGAAATATTTATGATTTCATTATCTATTCTTGAACTAGTATTTTCTGCTATGAGAGGCTTTCTTTTAAATAATCCATCTCCTAAATACATTTCATTATTATCAGAATCCATTGAAATTGGACCAATAATTGAAAATCCATATTTGGTAACCATTTCCCTTACGATATTTGTCGCATAAGAGATATCATTTAGGGAGCATTGTGTAATTTCACTTTTACCAAAAACTATCGTTTCTGCAGCTCTACCAGCTAGAGCAATTTCAATTTTTGAAAATAATAATTTTTTTGAAATCAATCCACTAGAAATTACATCTTCGTCAGGGCATATTTTTGTATATCCTCCTATAGATCCAGATCTAGGTAAAATCGTGATTTTATCAACTGATTCAATTCCATTTCTCACAGCAGATACAATCGCTCTGCCTACCTCGTTATAAGCAATAATTTTTTTCATATTTGGAGAAGTTATTAATGAACTTCTCAGGCCAATGGTAATTTTATCAAGAGCATTTTCTATATGAAGATCACTGATTAATTTAGATTCAACTCTTGCACAGTGAATAGCACTCTCGTTCATCAAATTTGCAAGATCTGCTCCCGAAAATCCAACTGTTCTAGAAGCCCAATATCCTAAGTCAACTTCGCTTGAAAGTGGTTTGGAAAGTGAATGAACTGAAAGAATTTTTTTTCTTCCATCTAAATCTGGAAGCATTACTTCAATTTTTCGATCAAATCTTCCTGGTCTTAATAATGCTGTATCCAAAATATCTGGCCTATTTGTTGCTGCTAAAACAATAATCCCGGAATTATCAGCAAAACCATCTAATTCAGTTAATAGCTGATTAAGAGTTTGTTCTCTCTCATCATTTCCACCTCCAATCCCAGACCCTCTTTGTCTACCAATAGAATCAATTTCATCAATAAAAATTATACAAGGAGATTTTTCCTTAGCCTTAGAGAATAGATCCCGCACACGACTTGCACCAACACCAACAAAAAGTTCTACAAACTCTGATGCCGATATTGAGAGAAAAGGGACTCCTGATTCACCTGCAATTGCTTTAGCCAATAATGTTTTACCTGTCCCTGGTGGGCCAATTAAAAGAACTCCCTTAGGAACTTTTGCTCCAAGATTTTCAAATTTCTTTGGTTCTTTCAAAAAAGTTATTACCTCTTTTAATTCCTCAGCTGCTTCAGGAACACCAGCTACATCATCGAATCTCGTTTCTACATCATCAATAGTTACAAATTTAGCTTGATTTTTAGTAAAACCAAAGGCTCTAGAGGCAAATTTTGATGTACTCCTCAAGATTAAGACTATAGCTAATATAAAAATCAGGAAAAGACTTATTGAAGCGAAAGAATTAGCAGCTGAAGCTTCTTTTCTACTATTATTTATAGTGAGATCCACTCTGTTTTCAGTAGCCTTTTCAAGGATTAATTGATCATTGTAAAGAATAGGTATTTTAAATTTATCGCCATTTTTGTACAGAACATCAATTTCTCTCTGCCTCGGATAGAAAAATATTGATTCTATTTTTCCCGTCTCTATATCTTTTAGAAGATCCGAATAACTTGATTTAGAATTTGAATATGAGAATTTTGATCTAAACACTAATCTTTATAAGTGATTAATAAAGCATATATGCTTATTTAAAAAATTGACGTATATAAACAAAATATACTCAAAAGTTTTGGAGATAACCAGTTAAGGGTTATATTAATATATGGAAATAAAGAAACAGAATGGCTGTACCAAAGAAGAAAAAATCAAAGAGCAAAAGGAACCAAAGGCACGCTGTCTGGAAAGGGAAAGCAGCAATAGCAGCTCAAAAAGCTATATCTTTAGGTAAATCAGTTCTAACAGGGAAAGCTCAAGGATTTGTTTACCCTATTGAAGAAGAAGAAGAAGAAGAATAGCTTTTAAGATCCTAATTTAAATGCCTCAAGTATGATGGCATAAATTGCACCTATTCTTAATTTATCAACTACGGTCCATATATAATAATATCTTGAGTTAGAGGAAGGCTTAATTCTTATAATGATTTCAATAAAAACGATAATTATTGGAACCATAATCAACTCGTTTTTACCTTCAGATATAAACTTTGTAAGAAAATTGGCGAACAAAAAATAGCCTGTCAAAACAGAAATTAGACTAATAGATTTTGTCCTCCAAGTATCACTCAGAAAACCAAAAAATAAATTATTTAGCTGGTAGGTAATTCTTGAAAAATTAGTTTTTTGCATTATTAAAAGACTCTAAATAATCACTTAGAAAGCTATAGTCAACATATGATTTTTTTAGTTTAGGGCCTTTAATTACATTTGCCACATTATTCTCATCACCAAGACTGTCTAAGATACAATCTAATTTAATATTTTCCTCAAGGACAATTGGGATATTTGAAGGAACAAAAATTGTAGGTAAGTTAGCTGTTAAGGAAGATTTCAATCCTGGATTGGAGTCTTCGAAAACAATTGAGTTATTTTTGTTTATACCACTTAATTGAATTGCCTTTAAATAAGGCGATGGATTTGGTTTCTTCAATTCAACGTCTTCACTTGAAATAATAAACTCAAAAGGATTGAAGCCATTAAAAAGTTGTTCAACGAGTAGATCAACTTGATTTCTTGAACTTGAAGTAACAATAAATTGTCTTACTTTTTTTCTATATAATTCATTTATTAATCTAAAAACACCAGTTTTAAAACTAACGCAATTTTTTTTTATAATTTCCAAATAATGAAACTGTTTTTTTTCATGAATTTTGAGAATTAAATCCTCTGAGAAATAATCATTATTCGATTTAGCGTAGTAAGCTATCCTATTTTTTCCTCCATTTATCTTCAAAAGATTTATGTATTTATTAGTATCCCAATTCCATTTGATATCAAGGTCATTGAAAGCATTATTAAAAGCAGGTAAATGAGCCTCTAATTCAGTATTTGCGATGGTACCATCTAAATCCCAATAAACACCTTCAAGATATTTCACCAAAAAGAATTTCTTTTATTTACGGTAAAAAACAAGCGCAATTATTGCTGGTCCTGCTAACGCAACTACAGCTAAAGGAATAAGTGTTGCCATGATAATGATTATGTTTTGTGATACCATTTTTACAAATAAATGACAACACTGTACTGTTACGTTACAAGATTGAATTAAATTATGAAATCATGGATATGTATAGAAAATTGTGGAGCTTGTTGTAAATTCGACTTAAATGAAAGAAGCGATTTGGCTGACAAACTTAACAAAGAAGATATCTCATTGATACATTCGATGACGGCTAAAGACGGTTGGTGTAAAAACCTGGACAGAGAAAATAAAAAATGCTTAATTTATGAAACCAGACCACATTTTTGCAGGGTAAATGAATTTTCAACTGCATTTGATGGATATTTGAAATCTGGTGATAAATTTCTAATAGATTGCTGCAAACAACATATTTCATCAAATTATGGATACAAAAGTAAAGAGATGAAAGCTTTTAAAATTGCTGTTTCAACAAAATGAATAGTAAATTAGAGAAAAAAGAAAATAATTTAGAAAAAAGTTTTTTATCTATATTTATAACCACTTTTACAACAATCTTTATCGCTGAACTTGGAGATAAAACTCAGATAGCCACGCTAATGCTTTCTGCTGAATCGGGTAAGCCAATAATTGTTTTTCTTGGAAGTTCTCTAGCTTTAATAAGCTCCAGCATAGTTGGAGTTCTTATTGGTAAATGGGTATCAAAAAAAATATCTCCTAGCAAATTTGCTTTATTTACCGGTGCTTTAATGATATTGATAAGTATATTTTTAGCTTATGAAACTTTCAAAAATTATTTATAAATGGTTTTAAGTTTATTACTATCAACATTTCTAACGGTTTTTATAGCTGAATTAGGTGACAAAACTCAACTAGCTACTTTAACTATAAGCGGGACTTCAAATAAACCATTAGCAGTTTTTCTAGGATCTTCTTCAGCACTTGTTTTTGCAAGTTTACTAGGAGCTTTGACAGGCGGTTCTATTTCAAGTTTTTTACCCGAAGTAGTTCTTAAGTCAATAGCCTCCATTACATTTTTTATCATTGGCATAAGGCTTTTTCTCAATTCCTTCACTATCGAAAAAGAAGAAAAAGAAGAGAAAGAAAATAATTAGTTTTAAGCTTGGATATTAAGGTGTAATAATGAAGTGTATACCCTAAATTAATTCATAATTTCATTTAGATCATGTTCACATCATCTTCAATAATTGATAATCTTAATCAGTCCGAAGGACTAGAATATAAAAAATTATGCAGATTATTAAAAATAACAAAGAAATCTGATAAGGATAAATTAGATATTGCTTTAACAGCTCTAGAAAAACTTGAAATAATAAATAAAAATGAAGATGATGAATATACCTGTACAAAAGATAGTGATCATCTTGTCGCCAAAATAAGATGTAGTAGCAAAGGCTATTGCTTTGCTGTAAGGGGAAAAGACGAAGAAGATATCTACATTAAAGAAAATCTACTTAATTATGCATGGAATGGAGATAAAGTTTTAGTAAGGATAATAAAAGAGGGTTATAGAAGAAGATCACCTGAGGGAATAGTTGATTGTATTCTTGAAAGATCAAATCAAATACTTCTTTCTAAAGTTGAAATAATAAACAATGATGTATATGCAATCCCTATAGACGACAGGATCCTTTCTAAAATTAAACTTCCAGAAGAGAATAAAAAATATACTTTCAAATCAGAAAATAAGAATATAGTAAAAGTTGAAATTGATAGATTTCCCATAGGTCAAGAAGAAGGACAAGGGCATGTGATCCAAGAACTAAAATTGAACAATAATGAGGAATATGATACAGACTTTGTTCTATCCAAAAGCAATATCGTTAAATCCTACAATTTAAATTATATTGAATCTAAAAAATTAGAAAATAGGGAGAGGATAGATCTTACAGATAAAAATTCTTATTTATTCAAAAGTTGGAGTTCTAATAATTCTCCTATGCTTCCATTGATTCACATAGAGCATGACAAAAACAAAAGTATTAAATTATGGATACATACAAATAATCTTGCTGAAAGAGTAGATCTAAATAGTAAAAAGTCTCTAGAAATATTATTTAGAGGCTTTGAATCATTACCTTTACTAAATGAATGGCAAAACTACCTTAGTAAAGACATAAGTAATGATTCTGAATTTAAAATGGGTGCAAAGAATGAATCAATAAGCCTCTGTCTGCATTTAGATAGTGATTATGAAATAACTGATTGGTCATTTCATCTTACTTTAGTAAGATGCTCTCTTATTGTTGGAAGTGATCATACTAACGCGCTTCAATCCAGAAAAAGTAAAACGAGAATAACCTCACGTGTATTAAAACCCATAAAGGAATATATCAACGATTTAGATAAAATACTTGAAATTTCATGTTCATTCAGACAAAAACATCTCTTAGAGGATAAGGTTGAAATTCCTGCGCCACTTAATAATATTGAAACACTTGAAGAATTTTTTATTCACAATCCAGCTGAATATTCAAAAGGATATTTTGAATCATTAAATAAAGAAGATTGCCAAACTTACCTTTCACCAATACTATATGAAGCTAATCTAATATGGTTCAAACATTCAAATCAATATGGATTAAAAAGTGCAGGATACATCTCAAATGGAACAGATTACGTTAATGCAAATGAAATCATCAAATATTCAGAATTTATTGATAATGATATAGAGCTTGATGAGGATGGCAATTTAACATTTAGTCAAGTAATTAAATTATGTGGCGATGATAATAAAAAAAGAATCTTACATAAACTTCTAATTAATGAATTTAAGGACAATGAGATAAGGTTGATATCTAATAATCCTGATAATGATGAATCAGAAAAATTATTTATTTCTCCATGGACAATGCCTGGATTTGACTTCACAAATCTTATAAACCAGTACTGTATTTTTAATATGATAATTAATGGTAAAAAATCAAAGAAAAATAATATAAATGCAATTAATATATCTGAAAGTAATTCATTAGAATTAGTAAATTGGGATATATTTAATTTATCAATTTCAAAAAATCTAGAAATATTATTTAACAAGTTTGTGATAGATAAACTTAACGAATTCAAGTACAAAGTTAACCAATATAAATCTAATATGATAAATATAAAAAAAGTAAGAAAAGCAGAAAAATTACTAGGTAATATTTATAGTGGGTTTATATTATCAGTGCAAACATATGGTTTCTTTGTTGAGATATCAGAACTAAATGTAGAGGGATTAGTACATGTAAGCACTCTAAATAATGATTGGTATGAATATAGATCAAGGCAAAATCTATTAATTGGAAGAAAATCCAAAAAATCATATAAAGTTGGAGATGCAATAGAAGTAAAAATCATAAAAGTCGATATTCTTAAATATCAAATTGATTTAGAATTAACATAAATAAATTTTCACAAAATATAATATGGAAATATTAACCAAAAAAATTTAATATAACTTTTAGAATTATGTTTAAGAAAAAATATTTATTATTAACTCTTTTTTTAATAATAATTTTTCAAATTTTATTATATACAAATAATAATCAGAAGACTTCATTTAAATACTTTAAATGGACTCTCCAAGAAGTAAGCATAGGTAAGTTAATCAGTATTTCGTTTTTTTCTGGTTTATTTGTAAGCACTTTATTGAATACAACAATTACTAGTACTAGTTTCAGCAAAAAAACTTTCGAAAATGTTGAAGATGATTCTGTATCTCATAAAAATGAGGAAGATATGGAACCAAACGTTGAGATGCCTCCACAGAGGGATATTAGAGAAACTCAACCAACCATTTCTGTTAATTACAGAGTAGTCAAGAATATGAATGATAATAATTTTAAAAAAGATCTAAATTATTCAAATCCAGACAATACAAATGACTGGGATAATACTGATAATGATTGGTAGAAAAATAAATTTATTAAAAAATATTTTTTTTTATTTATAATAAGATAGATATTTTTTTTTATGGAAGAGAATTTAAACAAAAATAATAAAGTTAATGCAGAAATATCTGACAACACTACTAAATCAAACTCTGAGGAAATAAAAGAACCTAAATCAGAAAAAGTTATCAATATGGATATAAATAATGACAATTCTGAAAATAATTCTGCTTCTAAAGTTGTTAAAAAAAATGAAATTGATACTCCCGACAAACCTATTTCAAAACCAAAAAAAGAACTCCCAGTGGAGAAAAAACCTTTCCAAGAATTTATTAACGTACATTTAATTCCTGCACTTACAGAGGAACTTAATCTAAGAGGACTAGAAATAAATAATATTAACCTCACAAACACTAGTAGACCTATTGCTGGAGATAAATGTTGGGTAATAGATTGTGAAATTAAAGATACATGTAACTTTTGGTTATCTTTTGAGAAGGATGATATTAGTTCATTAAAAAGTATTTCTTTGTCAAAACCTAATCAAAGACCAAGTATTATTGAATCTTTTCTTATTGACGAAAAAAGAATTACCCTAAAATTAATTATTTCAAGAGTTCTTCAAAGATTGAATGGGCAAAAGTTAATAGGAGTTAATTAGAAAAACAATAACACCAAGTTAACTTTTCCCTCGAAAATACAAATCATAGTAAATAATAGTATTAATAAACCAAATAAAAGATGGCTCAATCAACTGTTGAATCAAAAAATAAAAAAGATATTAATAATGGGAAGATACCAGCAAAAGAAACAATTTTGTCCCCAAGATTCTATACAACAGACTTTGAGGCAATGGAAAATATGGATTTATCAATAAACGAGGAGGAATTGGAAGCTATATGTGAGGAATTTAGAAAAGATTACAATAGACATCATTTTGTAAGAAATAGTGAATTTGAAGGCGCTGCAGAAAAATTAGATCCTGAGACAAGAGAGCTTTTTGTTGATTTTCTCGAGGGAAGTTGTACTTCAGAATTCTCAGGTTTTTTACTTTACAAGGAACTTAGCAAGAGAATTAAAAACAAAAACCCTCTTCTTGCTGAATGTTTTGCTCATATGGCCAGAGATGAAGCTAGACATGCAGGTTTTTTGAATAAATCTATGAGTGACTTTGGACTGCAGTTAGATCTAGGTTTTTTAACAGCTAATAAAGATTACACTTATTTCCCTCCACGAAGTATTTTTTACGCCACTTATTTATCCGAAAAAATAGGTTATTGGAGATACATTGCAATTTATAGGCATCTCGAAAAGAACCCTGATAGCAAAATTTTTCCACTATTCAATTATTTTGAAAATTGGTGTCAAGATGAAAATAGGCATGGTGATTTCTTTGACGCATTAATGAAAGCACAACCAAGTACCGTTAAATCATTAAGCCAAAAAATTACCATTGGTGGCTCTACCTTTACGCATCCACTATTTGACTATTTCCATAGATTTAGATACTTTTTGAACAATCTCCCATTAACATCCAAGTTATGGTCTAGGTTTTTCTTACTTGCTGTATTTGCAACTATGTATGCAAGGGATCTAGGAATCAAAAAAGATTTCTACGCTTCTTTAGGGTTAGATGCTAGAGCTTACGACCAGTATGTTATTAATAAAACAAATGAAACTTCTGCTAGAGTTTTTCCTGTAGTACTAGATGTTTATGATAAATCTTTTTATGGAAGATTAGATAAAATAGTTCAGAATAATAAGGTCCTTTCCGATATTGCAAGCAGTGGTGGAAATAAAGTCTCTAAAACTTTTAGAAAATTACCTAAATATTTATCAAACGGTTACCAGTTATTAAGACTATACTTATTAAAACCTCTTGATAGCAAAGATTTCCAACCATCGATTAGATAATCTTTTATACAGAGAAGATTTATAGACTCCAATGCTTTCTTCACAAATCAAATCAAATGAAATAGTTTTTGGTAGTTGCAATAAAAACTTATTAGAAGAAATTATTTTCTACGGTATAGGTCTTGGTGCTGATTTTGTAGAAATTTTTATAGAGAATACCGACAACTCGAGCGTGTTAGCTGAAGAGGATTTCATTACAAGTGTAAGTCCATCATTTGGAAGAGGTGCGGGTATTAGAATCTTCAAAGAAAAAAAGGATGGATTTGTAAGTACAAATGATTTAACAAGGAATGGCTTGATGAGATCGGTATCTCAGGCTATTGAGATGTTAGACATAATAGATAACAAAAAAAGAGAAGTATTTAACGGTTTAAATAAACACAGGGACTATAGTTTATCTAAGAAAAAATGGATTAATGAAGTACCATCTATTCATGAGATAAGTGAAAAACTATTAGTAAGCACAAAGTCTCTAAAAAAAAATAATAAAATTATTACTAGAAAAGGAAGTTACTCAAGAAATCTACAAGAAGTAATAATAGCCTCTAGCGACGGAACTTATGTCTCAGATATCAGGTTGCATCAAACAGTTGGACTTAACGTAATTGCAAGTGATGCCCAATATAGATCTAGTGGAAGTAGAAGATTTGGATCGTCAGGAATGCCTAATGAATTCAGATTATGGGATCACGAAAAAGCAGCTAATGATGTATTTGAAAGCTCAATGAACATGTTGTATGCAGATTATGTTGATGCGGGACAAATGCCTGTCGTATTAGCTAATAAATTTGGTGGCGTTATTTTCCACGAAGCCTGTGGACATTTGCTTGAAACTACTCAAATAGAGAGAGGAACAACACCATTTGAGAATAAATTGAATGAAAAAATTGCACATGAATCAGTAACTGCAATTGATGAAGGGATATCAGAAGGATCCTTTGGTTCATTATCAGTAGATGATGAAGGTATGGAACCCGAAAAATCAGTTCTTATAAAAGATGGAATTTTAAAAAAATTCATATCAGACAGGGCAGGTGAATTAAGAACTGGCCATAAAAGAACAGGAAGTGGAAGAAGACAAAATTATTCTTTTGCTGCAGCTTCAAGAATGAGAAATACCTTTATAGCTAAAGGTGATTACTCTAAAGAAGATCTAATAAGTAGTATTAGCGATGGTCTTTACTGCAAATCGATGGGTGGAGGTAGTGTAGGTGCTACAGGACAATTTAATTTTGCGGTAGAAGAAGGTTATCTAATTAAAAATGGTAAATTAACTAATCCAGTTAAGGGAGCAACTTTGATTGGTGAGGCTAAAGAAGTAATGCCAAAAATATCAATGTGCGGAAATGACCTTGAATTGGCCCCAGGATTTTGTGGATCTATCAGTGGAAGTGTCAATGTAACTGTTGGCCAACCTCATATTAAGGTTGATTCAATTACTGTTGGAGGAAGATAGAATATGGATCCAAGAGAAATTACGACTCAAATCTCAGAAGCTGCAGATTCTCTAAAACTAAAAAAATGGGATTATGGTGCAAGCTTTTCTAACGATTACTCTGTTCAAGTTGATAAGGGAGAGGCTAAACAACTTAAAGCATCACAAAAGCAAATTTTAACTTTAAGAGTTTGGAATCATTTTAATCTAGTTGGTATTACTACAACAAGTGATATTAGTGAATCTGGTATCAAAAAGGCTCTAAAGCAAGCAAATATAGCTTCTGATTTCGGAAATAAGAATGAAAGTACAGAATTTTCACCACTAGCGAAGGATCCTATTAAAGTTATGGAAATAAAAAAAAGATGTCCTGTTGGAATAAAAAAATTACTTACTCTTTTAAGAGAAGCAGAAGTTAAACTAATAGAAAGTCATGAATCCATAAAATCTGTTCCATATAATGGTTTATCTGAGAGTTTCTTTGAAAGAGTTTATGCAAATAGTGATGGTGCCTTTCGGAGTTATACCAAAAGTCAAGCTGCACTTTATTTATATGCAAGAGCAGAAGAGAAAAATAAGAAACCTCGTAGCTCAGGCTCTGTAAAACTTGGATATGGAGTTGAAGATATTGATATAGAGTCGTGTATTAAAGACGCTTCTAATAAAACAATTTCTCATTTAAATTATTCATCTATTAAAACTGATAAATATTTAATATGTTTTTCCCCAGAGTCTTTTTTAACTATCATTAATGCCTTTAGTTCAATGTTTAATGCTAGAAGCATTTTAGATGGAGTCAGCTTATCTAATAAAAATTCTATTGGTGAGAAGCTATCTACAGAAGCACTCAATATTTATGATGATGGTCTTCACGAAAAGAATATTTCTTCATCACCATTTGATGGAGAGGGAACTCCTACCAGAAGAATATGTTTAATTAGCAAAGGGAGAATTGAAAATTTTATACATTCTGAATCAACTGCAAGAATATTTAAAACAATCCCAACAGGCCACGCTGGACTAGGATCAAAAGTTTCAGTATCTCCTGATTGGATAGTAGTTGAGAAATCAGAGGAAAACTCTGATCTAAAAACAACATTAGATCACTCTACCTACGAAGGAGAATTTGTTTATATTGAAGAATTAAATGCAATCCATGCAGGTGTCAGAGCAAGTCAAGGTTCATTCTCTCTTCCATTTGATGGATGGCTTTGTAAAAACGGTAAAAAAATCTCAATAGAATCTGCCACTGTAGCAGGGGATATAAAATATCTTTTTAAAAATATAGTAAATATTGAATCAAGCCAAGAGGTAACAACAAGTGGAATTTCTCCACATATATGGGTAGATGAATTATCAATAACAGGTGACGCGTGAGAATTATATTCTGGGGAACACCTGAATATTCAATTCCGAGCCTTGATATTTTTATTAAATCTAAGCACGAGGTAATTGCAGTAGTCAGCCAACCGGACAAGAAAAGATCTAGAGGAAATAAATTAATATCCTCACCTATTAAAAGCTTTGCCGAGCAAGAATCTATAAAAATTTATACTCCAGCAAAAATCAAAGACAATATACATTTTATAAATGAACTTAAATCACTATCTTGTGATTTATTTATTGTTATAGCTTACGGGAAAATTTTACCCAAAGAGATATTGGAAATCCCAAAATTTGGTTGTTGGAACGCACATGCTTCATTACTTCCAAGATGGCGTGGTGCTGCCCCAATCCAATGGTCCCTAATAAAAGGCGATGAATTTACTGGTGTAGGAATAATGAAAATGAATGAGGGACTAGATACTGGCGACATATTATTGGAAGAAAAAATTAAAATAGATAATAACGATAATTTAAATACACTATCGGAAAAACTAAGTACTTTATCTGCAAAATTACTTTTAAATGCTACATCGCTACTCGAAGAAAATATTAATAAAAATACTAATTCTCAATTAACAAAACAAAATACCCTTGGAAGAGAAATCACTTACGCAAGAATGATTGAAAAATCAGACTTTAAGGTTGATTGGGGTAATGAAGCAATTAAAATTTATCAAAAAATAAAAGCTTTATACCCACGAGCAAATACAACTTTTAGAGGTAAGAACCTAAAAATACTTAAAATCAAAGTTTTAAGTGATGAAATTAAAAATGAAAAATACCTTTTCATGTGCAAATTTTCAAGACCTGGTATTATTCTTGCTGTAATAGAAAATGAAGGAATAATAATTTCAACTAAAACTGATCCGATTATTTTGTTAGAAGCAAAACTTGAAGGCAAAAACATTTCTACCCAAAAGCAATTGACACAACAGTTAAAGCCATCAGTAGGTGAATATCTATCAGATTAAGTTTTAGATTCTTTTTTAGAGAATCCCCAAATGAAAGCAAAAAGAATCAAAAAATAAAAATAATAGTCTGGAAGAATTGATTCTTTAATTAACGTGTTTAGGAGAAGTTTAATCCCAACAATTAAAATTGCTACGTAACCGGCAGTTTCTAATCTAGAAAATATATCCAGAAGTTTTAGAAAAATCCCCGATGTAAATCTTAAGGCTAATACTCCAATCACTGCTCCAAATATAATTAATATGTATTGATCGCTGATAGCTACTGCAGTAGTAATACTGTCTATGGAAAAAGCAAAATCAGTAATTGAAAGAAGCGCTACAACCCTTAAGAACCTAAAATTATTTTTATTATTATCTTTCCCATTTTTAACGTCTTCTATATCTGAATTGAAAAACACATTAGAGAAGAATAAGTATATTAAGTAAAATCCAGCAAAAACTCTAATAAGGATATACTTTAAAAGAACATTAGATAATATGATGAGAATAATTCTAAATAATAGAGATATTGTTATACCAATATTTAAAGCTCTTGACCTTAATTCTGAACTTTCGAGAGATTTAGTAAGAGAAGCCAGTGCGACAGCATTATCTGCTGATAATAATAATTCTAGAACAATTAATATTGGTAAAAGTGTAAAGATTTCGTACCAACTGTCTACCTGATCTAGTGTAGGTATAAGTGAATTTATTGCGGCTGAATCCATCAAATATTATTCACAATCAGTATAAAATCTAATATAATGTATCGGTTATTTGTAATCAAGATTGATAGCTATAAATGAGTTTAAATACTTTAGTTGATTATATTTCGAACTCACAAATTACTTCTGAATTAATAAAAAGAATTTTAAAAAGTAATGAATTGAATATTGTTGGTTCAAGTAGATATGCAAAATCAATAATCATAGATAGCATTTCAAAAAAAGAGAAAAAAAATATATTATTAATTTGTCCTAATGTAGAAATTGCCTACAAATGGATTGGATATTTTGAAAGTATAAATGATAAAGAAGTTTTATATTATCCTCCAACAGAACATCTACCATACGCATCAATTAATAAATCCAAAGAGATTGAATTTAGTCAGCTTACTGTTTTATCCAAATTGATAAAAAAAGACAAAAAAAAACTTAATATTGTCATATCAACAGAGAGATCACTACAACCTCATCTATTAAATAAAAACTTATTAATTAAAAACAAGTTAGATTTGGGAAAAGGGGTTCAAATCGAGATTCAAGAATTAGCAAATAAACTTACATTGCTGGGTTATAAGAAGGATAATGTAACTTCAACAGAAGGATTCTGGAGTAGGAGAGGGGAAATAATAGATATTTATCCAGTCAATAATGAGTTTCCTATAAGATTAGAATTTTTTGATAATGTAATTGAGAAAATAAGAGAATATGATCCCCATACACAGAAAACATTAGAAAGTATCAATAATATTGAAATAATACATGCTGGATTTGATTTGCTAATAAAAGACAAGTTAAATAATTTATCTAAGAACAATATTTTTAATTTAGAAGATACAAATAAAAATAATCTTGATCGTTATTTAGGAATAATTGAAAAAAAACCCTCAAATATAATAGATTTTATAGATAGGGAAACAATTCTTGTAATAG
This sequence comes from Prochlorococcus sp. AG-347-E23, assembly GCA_003281685.1. Classification (GTDB taxonomy): domain Bacteria; phylum Cyanobacteriota; class Cyanobacteriia; order PCC-6307; family Cyanobiaceae; genus Prochlorococcus_A. The sequence continues at coordinate 14,814 of QCBH01000009.1, forward strand.
ATGAATTAGAAGATTGTAAAAAATTTGCGAATAATTGGTATCTAGATTCAGAAAGTAATTTTGATAGTTGTGCGTATGAATTAAATGAAAACCTTAAAAATAATGACATTAATTTAGAGGCCAAACCTAATTTGCATTTAAAGTTTGACGAAATATTAAATTCACTAGGAAATTTTAATTTAATAAAATTTTATGAATTTGAATCTAAAGTCAATATTGATAATAAGTTTTTGTTAAACGATAAAAGATTAAATTCATACTCAAAAAATGTAGGAAAATTATCCAATGATATAAATAAAAATATAAAAAATAATGAAAAAGTATGGATATTATCAGCACAGCCATTGAGAACTAGGACTTTACTTTTTGAGCACGAATGTAATGCTAACTTCTTAAACAATCCTAATGATATTGATGCAGCATTTAAGTCAATTAACAATTCAACTCCTTTAATTTTAAAAAATAAAAACAATTATGAAATCGAGGGTTTTTATCTACCAATATGGAAGGTTGTCCTGATAACAGATAAAGAATTATTTTCACAACAATCTCTTTTTAATAATGTATTCATAAGAAGAAAAAAAAGAAGTGTCAATTCAAATATAAATGTAAATAAGATTAGTCCTGGTGATTTTATCGTTCATAAAAATCATGGAATAGGAAAATTTTTAAAAATAGAAAAAATAAATATAACTGGAGATGCAAGAGATTATTTAGTCATTCAGTATCAGGACGGGAAGATAAGTGTTGCCGCTGATCAACTTGGTAGTGTTAATAGATATAGATCAAGCGGAAAAATAAAGCCAAAAATAAATAAATTAGGAGGGACAGAATGGGAAAGAATAAAAGAGAAAAATAAGAAACAAATCAAAAAAGTTGCTTTCGATATTTTAAAACTTTATGCAAAGAGAGAGAAATTAAAAGGATACATTTACCCAGAAGATGGTCCTTGGCAAGATGAATTAGAGGAATCATTCCCTTATCAACCAACACCTGATCAAATTACTGCTGTAGAAGAAATAAAATCTGATATGGAAAGCGATAAGCCAATGGACAGGCTTGTTTGTGGAGATGTAGGATTTGGCAAAACAGAAATCGCTGTTCGGGCAATTTTTAAGGCTATTACATCAGGCAAACAGGTAATATTATTAGCCCCCACAACAATCCTAGCTCAGCAACATTGGAGAACAATAAATAATAGATTTTCACCTTACCCAATAAAAGTATCATTACTCAATAGATTCAAAACAGTTAATGAAAGAAAGGAAATCTATACAGGTTTGAAAAATAACAAAATTGATTTAGTTGTAGCAACGCACCAAATATTAGGAAAAGAAATAGAAATTAAAAACTTAGGACTACTTGTTATTGATGAAGAACAACGATTTGGAGTAAGACAAAAGGAGAAAATTAAAAAAATCAAAAACAACGTAGACGTTTTAACACTCTCAGCAACTCCAATTCCAAGGACTCTTTATATGAGCTTATCTGGACTAAGACAAATGAGCTTATTAAATACTCCTCCTCCATCAAGAAGATCAATAAAAACATATTTATCTGAAATAGATATGGATGTTATAAGAACTGCAATTAATCAAGAACTTGATAGGGGAGGTCAAATTTTTTATGTTCTTCCAAGAATTTCTGATATTGATCAAGCTATAAACAAATTAAAAAATATGTTTCCCAGCTTAAAATTTATTGTTGCTCATGGGCAAATGAACGAAACAGAGCTTGAAAATGCAATGATTGCTTTTAATAATGGAGAAGTAGATCTAATGATATGCACAACGATAATTGAAAGTGGATTAGACATCCCTAAAGTAAATACAATAATTATTGAAGATTCTCACAAATTTGGCCTTTCGCAACTTTATCAACTTAGAGGAAGAGTTGGAAGAAGCGGTGTACAAGCTCATGCTTGGTTATTTTATCCAAATATAAATAAAATTAATGACGCTGCAAAACAAAGATTGAAAGCGATAAAAGACTTTTCAGAACTAGGAAGTGGATACCAACTTGCAATGAAAGATATGGAAATAAGAGGTGTTGGTAGTTTACTAGGAGAAGAACAAAGTGGAAAGGTTAATGCTATTGGATATGATTTATATATAGAAATGCTCCATGAGGCTATTTCAGAAATAAGTGGGCAGGAAATACCTGAAGTTAACGACACTCAAATTGATCTACCAATCAATGCATTTATACCTGCAACATGGATATTAAACAGGGAAGAGAAGCTTGAGGCTTACAAATCTGCTACTGAATGTTCAAATAATGATGAATTAACTGAATTAGCTACAGACTGGGTGAATAGATATGGAAACTTACCCAAACCTGTTGAGTCCTTGATTATGATAATGAGACTAAAATTACTAGCTAAAAAATGTGGTTTTAATAAGATCAAGCTCAAAAAGCCAAACATCCTGATAGAGACAAAATTAAAAAATTCTACTTTTAAAATTCTTAAAAATTCTTTAGCAAGTAGTGTTCAAAATAAATTTCATTATAAAGAAGGCGAACAATTTTCAATAATCACCATAAGAGGTTTAGGTGCAACTGAAATTCAAAATCAAATTGATCAACTAATGATGTGGTTCGGATCTTTTGAAAGAGAAATAAAGAATTTTGATAAAGAACTTCTTATGAAAAAAGAATAAATTATTAAATAATTATTTTAAAATCCGCGAATCAGTTTGATTTCGGTTAGGTTTATAAAAATTTATTTTTTTTATGGGTGAATATATAGACATAGGAATTCAAACTTCAATTTTACCCTTATCAATTATTCTTTCATCAATTGCACTTGGTATATTTGCTTTATTTGGAGAAGAAACAGAAAATGATGATGATGATTCTGATTCAGGAAGTGGTGGCCTGATGCAACCTATTTGAAATTATTTATAACTTATTTGTTTTGACTTTCTCTTGAATACTCTAAATAACCTATAAAAAGCACCTACCATCAAGATCAGAGCAATAAAAGAAGAGGCAAGTATAAAAATCACCAAGAATATTTCATAGAGATATGAAAAAAGATCTATAAATAATAAAAAAGATTTATTAATAGTAGTAGGTAGGTTATTTACCAGTAATTTTTTATTAGGAATTAAATAATTTATATAAACCAATAAAACACCAAAAATAAATAAAAAGAAAGATTCAGTAAATAGTCGATTTTTAGATTTTCTTCTTAAATTTAATTTTTTTTTAAAAATATATTTATCAGATTTAATATTCAAATTTGGGATGTTTAAATCTACCATACATCAAAGCTCAAAGAATAAATTTGAATAACTCTGAAAAGAAATTAACCTATAGTATCGTGTTTGTATTTAAGATGCTAATGGGACTTTATTCTGGATTTATTTGTTCTTTTTTTTCTATATTTTCAAAAGGACTATATAAATAAATAAAAGAAGAAGAGAATAGAATTAAAGAGCAAATTGCGATAAACGGTGGGATAAAGAAATTGAAAAATTTAACTTTTTTCTTTAACCCAAATCTTAATTTTTTAGGAATGTTAGTAGGCATATCAGTTTTTTTTATTTTTACTTTTGGAGATTCATTTAACTGATCAAAACAATTTATTGTATCTGAAAGCAATGAATTACCAATCTTTAAAACTAAAGGCTTTACATTTGGTTTAGAGCTCTTGAGAACAACATTATGTATGTGGAGATTATCGGCTTTTATATCGATTAATTTAGACTCATATATTGGAATTTCGTTTTTGAGTAAAAGATTTGAATAAATATAAAAAGCATCCATAATAGGCCCTAAATGTTCAATTTTTCCTTCAATAAGTGGTTTATCAACTATGGTTAATTTCCATTGAGAGATTATAGATATTTGATCTTCATTTTCATTATCGGAATAATCTGGCAATCCGATTATTTCGAGACTTGCTGAAGATTGATGAAATGAAAATTTATTTTGCATAATATTAAAAATCGTATAAAAAATTTTTCAACTTTTGATAACCCTGATTCGAAATACAAAAAGATAGAATAAGCAAAGATTTTATAATAATCTCATCATTTTCAGCTTGATTTAAAAGCTTTTTCACTCTCATACTATCTATATTAAATCTCTCTTTAATCAACTCAATAAATCTCTTATTAAAATCATTCCAAATAACTGAATTCTCTTCAATATCTTCTTTAGATTTCAGTATCTCTCTGATATATGGATATAAATATTTAGACATTTCAACTGTGATTCTAATTAAGGCATCGAATTCCTTAAGTTTAATATTGTTAGTAACAAAAGATTTTCTCAATGGATTATTGTTCCTTAATTTCCAAATAGTTACTTTATTTGGTAGGACATTATTTAGATTAAGTCTATTTGATAAGGCGTAAAGGGACTGGATACCATTTAAGTCAATAGTTTCTAGTATTAATAATAATAAATCAAGCTTCTCTATAGATTTTCTTGATACCTGATTTCCTCTAGTTAAAACTTTAATTGTTCTTTATTGGAATATGGACTAATTATATCAGAATTATTAATCCATTTTTTGAAATAAAAATGAATATAACTTATCTAGTTCTTCAATAGTTAGCATTCCATAACTCCATAATAATATTGGTAATGGAGTGTTATTTTTTATAGATAATTTTATACCAAGTTCAATAGTAGATTCATCTAAACCTAATACATTAAATAAATAAATTATCATTTCTCTAGATACGTAATTATTCATGAATTCTATTTAATACTTGAGTAAATGAGAGATTTAGTCATTTGATTTAGGACTAATTTTCTTGTAAAAAGAAATTTATTTAAAAGAAAAAATGAAAATTTCCTAATTGGAAATAAAAAAACGTTTTTATTAGCAAAAATTGATATCAATGAGTCAGTTATAAAAATAGTGAAGATAATATCTAAAATCCTGCTTGAAAAATACTTAAATTTAAATAGTATCAATTGCATTTTAGTAATAGCAGTATTTTTATTAAAAAGATCATAAATAGTATTAACATCTCTCCAACAAGTATTTAGACCCTGACCACCAACAGGATGAAATGTATGAAATGCATCTCCTACAAAAACTAATTTTTTAAAATTTAAAACTGGTAAATTTAAGGATAATGAAACAGGAAAAATATTAAATTCGCCAATTATTTGGTCCAACTTAAATTCATCTGGCAAGATTGTTGATAAATTATCCATTAAAAAATTCTTGTCAGAATTTAACCTTTCAATTGCCTTTAATGTACTAGAAGTCCAAATTACTTGATATAAGTTTTTTTCTAGAGGTAATAATGCAAGTGGGCCTTCTTTTCTAAAGATTTCATAAGCTCGCTTTTCACAATGACCTCTAAGAGAAACTTTAAAAGTTAAACAAGACTGACTATAAGATTTTTTTATATCAACAAAATCTAAGAATTTTTTATCAAGTGAGTTTGCTCCTGTTGAAAAGAATTGATAATCAAATAATATTTTTTTACGTAACAATCTCTGAGGTGTCATAAAAAAAATATTTTCATAATTATCAATCTCTTGAAAAAAAACGTTCATGAGATCCGAATGCTTAACTACCCAACCAATATTTTCAGCAGAACTTATATCATCATCTAAGTCAGAAGTTGATAAATTGGTAAAAGCAGAAGTTACGCTATCTAAAATTGAAAGGGTATCAAAGCCAAATAAAAATGGTTCTAATTTTTCCCAAAGTCTAAATTTAGATAAGATTTTTCTTGTTGAGTGAGTAATTGCGTAAGTTTTATCTTTATCAATTAATTTATCTTTAGTTAATAAATCAGTTAAAAAAATATCGCAATCAAATTTTGAAAGTGCAATTGAAAGTAATAAACCTGTGGGACCTGATCCAACAATTTTAAAATTGAATTTATTTTTCATCAAATTATATAAGCATCAACTATCAATTCAAATAAATATAGCAAATTTCCTCAAAAGCTGGTCTTAATAAATAGGGGTACTCACCAACCCATAAGTTAATTTCAGGAAGCCAAGCATCGGTCAAATAAAAATCTCTGTCAAAATTACGGTTATCAGATGTTATTAAACATCTAATACTCGAACCCACCCTAATTTGACTGTGTTTATTTTCCATAGGAAAACTTAATTTTTCCAAATAACCATCTTCATCTTCTAATTCAAGTACTAACCAAGTCCTTTTGTTTTCGATAACTTCTAATCGACCTTGCCTATTAGATTGTTCTCTTGAACTTTCAATCTTTTCTGTTTTATAGATATCTGATATATAGCCATCAAAAATAGAAAAAAATTTATATTTTCTTAATTGCAAATTTTTTCTACTTGATTCAAGAATTGGGCCCCAGATGATATACAAAAAGAAACCAACACATAGGAATAACCAGAAATTATTAGTTTGATCGCCAGTCGAGCTAATAATTAATGTGATAAATCCGCCAATTGAAGAAACTATTACTCTTTGAAGAATTTTTCTCGGATTCCCCAACGCGTACTTAAATTGACTTCCTGTACCAACTGCAGGAATAAGTTTTGAAATTTGACTTGAATTAATTGGAATTAACATTTTAAAAAATCAATTTTTCAAGTCCGTAAACTAAAGTTTCATAATTACCAATTTTTTTAATAGCCTTTAAAACTCCTGGCATATATGCCTTTCTATCAATAGTGTCATGCTTAATTGTGTAAGTTTCACCAGGAGCTCCCATAATTACTAACTGATGAGCGAGTAATCCTGGTAATCGTACAGAATGTATATTAATTCCTGAATCTCTGACCCCACCCCGTACACCTTTCAATGACTCAGACTCTTTTACTAAATTCTGATTAAATTTCTTTGGAGATTCTTCAATCATTTCTGCAGTTTTTATACACGTCCCACTAGGAGAATCGGCTTTTTGATTATGATGCATCTCTATTAATTCAATATTTTCATAAAACCTTGCAGCTACCGATGCCGCCTGTTGAAGAAGAACCATACCTACAGAAAAATTAGGAATTATTGCACAACCTATCGATGCTTTCTGAGCGAAAACAGACAAATCTTGTATTTGTGAAGGGCTTAGACCTGTAGTACCTACTACTGGTGATACACCATATGCAATAGCTGATCTGGTATTTTCATATACAGAATCAGGATGAGTAAAATCAACTAACACAGGTTTGATATTTTCATTTCTATAATTTTGACTAACAGAACATAACGTTCCTTCAAAATCATTTGAAATAAAAACATCACAATTTTTTACCTTCAATAATTCAGAAATATTTGAGCCATTGTTCTGTTCGTTTATGTCGATTGCTGCAACAAGTTCACAATCTTTAGAATTTAATACAGTATTAACAACTTCGCTACCCATTCTACCTAAAGCTCCGGATACTAGTACTGGTATAGGTTTTTTAGAATTTTCAATCATTTTTTTAAAAAATTTTTTTTTAAAGGTTGTTACACGCTATTTATATTGCACACAATAACGTCTTTTCATTCGTAGGCTGATAGAAATACCTAAATAAAATCAATGTTTACGCAGGTCCGCTCAGCAAACCGCAGAGTATCTCCTGTTGAGGATAACAAACACAAAGTTGTAATAAAAGCAGTTTATGTTGTCCTTGAGCCACAATACCAAAATTCCTTAACGGAAGCTGCAAAGTCAATAAATAAGATGAATGGGCCAATAGGTATAGACCTTAGCGGCTACCTTATCGAAGAACTTAGGAATGATAGTAATTTTGAAGATTTTAAAGAAGATATAGCTAATGCAGATATATTTGTTGCTTCTCTAATTTTCATTGAAGATCTTGCTCAAAAAGTCGTTGATGCAGTATCTCCATTTAAAGACAAACTTAAAGCATCAATTATTTTCCCATCCATGCCAGAGGTAATGAGATTAAATAAGCTAGGTTCATTTAGTATGGCTCAACTTGGTCAATCTAAAAGTATTATTGGAGAACTAATAAAGAAGAAAAAAGAATCTGATGGGGCAAGTTTCCAAGATTCAATGTTGAAGTTATTAAATACACTACCTTCAATACTTAAATATCTACCAGTAGAAAAAGCTCAAGATGCTAGAACATTTATTCTGAGTTTTCAGTACTGGTTAGGTGGTACCACTGAGAACTTAAAAAACTTCTTGTTAATGATTTCTGAAAAGTACGCTGTTTCAGAGATCATAAAAGACCAAATAGAAGAATTCAAAATTCAAGACCCTGAAACATTCCCAGATTTAGGAATTTGGCATCCTCTTGCTCCATGCATGTTTGAAAGTCTTAAAGAATATCAAAATTGGGAAAATAATAGGAAAGATATAAATCCTAAAGATGAAAAAACCCCAACAATAGGCTTAGTGCTTCAAAGAAGTCATATCGTTACGGGAGATGATGCTCATTACGTTGCTGTTATTCAAGAATTGGAATACAGAGGTGCGAGAGTACTACCAATTTTCTGTGGAGGCCTAGATTTTTCTAAACCAGTAAATGAATTTTATTATGATTCTATAAATAAGGATCAACCCATAGTAGATGGAGTTGTATCTCTAACAGGTTTTGCACTAGTTGGTGGGCCAGCAAGACAAGATCATCCTAAGGCTATTGAAGCTCTAAAAAGGTTAAACAGACCCTATATGGTTGCACTTCCATTAGTCTTCCAAACCACACAAGAATGGGAAGATAGTGACCTAGGTTTACACCCTGTTCAGGTAGCACTTCAAATTGCAATTCCAGAGCTTGATGGTGCTATTGAACCTATCATTCTTTCAGGTCGCGATGATGCTACAGGTAAGGCGCATACGCTCCAAGATCGAGTTGATGTAATTGCTGAAAGAGCAATAAAATGGTCAACTTTAAGGGTTAAACAAAGAAAGGATAAAAAATTAGCCATCACAGTATTTAGTTTTCCACCAGACAAAGGAAATGTTGGTACGGCAGCATACTTGAATGTTTTTGGTTCAATTTACCGAGTACTTCTTGAAATGAAATCGAAAGGATATCAAATAGATGAACTTCCAAGCAATTCAAAGGAATTAATGGAAAAAGTAATTAACAATCCTGATGCGATGGATGGCTCTCCAGAGTTAAATATTGCTCATAAGATGTCAGTAAATGAATACGAAGAGTTCACACCATATTCACAAAGACTTGAAGAAAATTGGGGTAAACCTCCTGGGAACCTCAATAGTGACGGACAAAACCTTCTTATCTATGGTAAACATTTTGGAAATGTTTTTATAGGAGTTCAACCTACATTTGGTTATGAAGGTGATCCGATGAGATTGCTCTATTCAAGAAGTGCAAGTCCTCATCATGGTTTTGCTGCTTATTACACGTATGTAGAAAAAATATGGGGGGCTGATGCTGTTCTTCATTTTGGAACTCACGGCTCACTTGAATTTATGCCTGGTAAACAGATGGGCATGAGTGAAACATGCTATCCGGATTCTCTCATTGGATCATTGCCTAATTTGTATTACTATGCTGCGAATAATCCATCTGAAGCAACAATTGCGAAGAGAAGAGGGTATGCTTCAACTATTAGTTATCTTACTCCTCCAGCGGAAAATGCAGGACTCTACAAAGGACTTAAAGAACTAAGTGAACTCGTTGGTTCTTATCAACAATTGAGAGAAAATAGCAGGGGTATTCAAATTGTTAATGCAATAGTTGAGACTTCTAAACAATGTAACCTTGACAAAGATGTAGAGCTTCCTTCAGAAGACATAGAAGAACTTTCAATAGATGAAAGAGATTTATTTGTTGGTAATGTCTATAAACAGTTGATGGAAATTGAAAGTAGATTGTTACCTTGCGGTCTTCATACTATTGGAGAAGCTCCAACAGCAGAAGAAGCTGTTGCAACACTTGTAAATATTGCATCTTTAGAGAGAGAACAAGAAGGATTAAGATCTCTTCCTGGATTACTTGCAGAATCCATCGGTCTAACTATTGAACAAATTTATGATGGTAATAATAAAGGTAAACTTAAATTTGTAGAGTTAAATGAAAAAATCATAAAGACAGCAAGAGAGTCGATTTTTGCGATGGTCAACTCTTTAAAAATTGTTGATGGCAGAGTTTATTTAGAAAAATCACTTATTTCCAAACTTTTCGACTTACTTAAAGTTTTTGGTCTAAATCTACCTACCCCTTGGCTAAGAGTCTGCAGGTTAAATGGATTTAATGAAGTTAATCAGAAGGAATTAAATAAATTATTTGATTACTTACTTTTCTGTCTGGAACAGGTTTGTGCAGACAAAGAAATGGATAGCCTCATTAAAGCACTAGATGGAAATTATGTTTTACCTGGACCAGGTGGAGATCCCATAAGAAATCCTGGTGTTTTGCCCAGTGGTAAAAATATCCACGCACTTGATCCTCAATCAATCCCAACTACAGCAGCAGTAGCTGCGGCGAAGTCTGTTGTTGACAAATTAATTGAAAGACAAAAAGAAGAGCGAGGAACTTGGCCTGAAACAATAGCTTGCGTTTTATGGGGTACTGATAATATCAAAACTTACGGAGAATCACTGGCGCAAATCTTATGGTTTGTTGGGGTAAAACCAAAACCAGATTCTGTTGGAAGAATTAACAAACTAGAATTAATCCCTTTAGAAGTATTAGGTAGGCCAAGAATAGATGTAGTAGTTAACTGTTCAGGAGTATTTAGAGATCTATTTATAAATCAAATGGCATTAATAGATCAAGCAGTCAAATTAGCAGCTGAAGCTGATGAACCATTGGAATCTAATTTTGTAAGGAAACATTCACTAGAACAAGCAGAAAAAGAAGGCACTTCTATCAGAGAAGCTTCAGCGAGAGTATTCTCAAATGCAAGTGGAAGTTACAGTTCAAATGTTAATTTAGCAGTAGAAAATTCAACATGGGAAGAAGAAAATGAATTACAAGAAATGTATTTATCACGCAAAACATATGCTTTTAATGCCGATAATCCAGGTGAGATGAATCAAAAAAGAGAGGTATTTGAGTCAGTAATGAAAACAGCAGATGTTACATTTCAAAACCTTGATTCTTCAGAGATTTCATTAACAGATGTAAGTCATTATTTTGATTCGGATCCAACAAAATTGATCAAGACATTAAGAGACGACGGGAAAGAACCAAGTAGCTACATAGCGGATACAACCACGTCTAATGCTCAAGTTAGAACACTTGGAGAGACTATCAGATTAGACTCAAGAACAAAACTTTTAAATCCTAAGTGGTATGAAGGTATGCTTAAATCTGGTTACGAAGGAGTTAGAGAACTTTCTAACAGACTTAATTACACTCTTGGTTGGAGTGCGACAAGTGGTCAAGTAGATAATTTTGTATATGAAGAAACTAATGAAACATTTATAAATGACGAAGAGATGAGGAAAAGATTAATGGATCTTAATCCTAATAGTTTCAGAAGAATTGTTGGAACATTGCTAGAAGTCAATGGTAGGGGATATTGGGAAACTTCAGATGAAAATATAGAACAGTTGAAAGAACTATACCAAGAGGTAGAGGATAAAATCGAAGGAGTTAAAGAATAATAAATTTATTATTTTCTGTAAATCATATCTGCTACTTTCAGGATTTGATAATTTAGTTTGACGTTGTGAACTCTTACAATGTCAATTTTAAATTGAGAGCAAATACAACTTATTGCAAGTGTTCCTATATCTCTTTCTTTTGGATTTTTCTCATTCAAAATTTCTCCTATAAATCTCTTCCTAGATGCACCTATCAAAATTGGTAAATTCCATTTTTTAAATACATCTAAGTTTCTCAAGATTTCCAAATTATGAATGATATCCTTTGAAAAACCAATTCCAGGATCCACTATAATATTTTTTTTTGATATATTTTTTTCTAAAGCATTCTTTATTAAATTATCAAGTGAACACTTAACATCACTCAATACATTCTGGTAATTAGAGAGTTGATTCATATTTTGACTATTTCCACGACTATGAGTTATGACGAATGGACAGTTGAATTGTGATACAACATCCAAAATTTTTATATCTCTTCTTCCTCCCGTGACATCATTTATCCAATTAGCACCATTTAAAAGAGCTTCGTAAGCCACTTCAGAATTAAAAGTATCAATAGAAATTAAAACATCTGGAAATTCAGATTTTATTAATTTTAGATATGGGATCAATCTTTTTATTTCTATACTAGATCCAACTTCTTCAGCCCCAGGTCTCGTACTTTGAGCACCAAGATCAATAACATCAACACCATTACTCAAGAAATGATTTACTTGATCTAAAACTTTTTTGAAGAGTTTAATTCCCCACCATCACTAAATGAATCAGGAGTTAAATTAATAACTCCCATAATTGAAGTTTTTTGGCCCCAGCCTTTTGGCCATGGATTTTTCTTATTGATAATTTGCAATTCTCGCGAAACTATTCGGATCTAATGAAGCCCCTCCAACTAACACCCCATTTATATCACTCATTGACATGATTTCGTCAATATTATTAGGTTTAACAGATCCTCCATATTGAATAATTACATCATCAAAACCTATTAATTTCCGAATCAAAGAACATATCTTATTTGCGTCTTCTGCCTCACATGTTTTACCAGTGCCAATAGCCCATATTGGTTCATAGGCAACAATTAAATTAGATGGATCTGTATTTTCTAATCCTTGTTCAACCTGTCTAGTAATAACTCTATCAGCTTCTCCTCTCTCTCTTTGTTCTAATGTTTCTCCCACACAAACTATTGGAGTAAGTCCACTAGATTGAGCAAAAACTGCTCTTTTATTAATTTGTTCATCACTTTCACTAAAATATTTCCTTGGTTCACTATGTCCAACGATTGCATATGAGACACCATGTTCAAGAAGCATTTTTGGAGATATTTCTGCAGTAAATGCTCCTTGATCTTCCCAATGAATATTTTGACTAGAAATATCTAAATATTCAAAATCAGAATTATCAGAAAAGGTTGAAATAGCCGTAAAAGGTGGAGCAATAATAACTTTACGATCGTCTTTAATATTTTTGATTAAAGGAATAAACTCTTCTAAATAGGATTTAGCTTCAGCACAAGTCATGTGCATTTTCCAATTACCAGCAATTACAGATTTTCTCAAAATACTATCTCCAAGAAAAATATACTAATACAAAGTGAGTTGAATAAGCTAACTATTCAAAAATTAATTCATTTTTTAGAAATATTACTTTATCTCCCTTGTTTAACTTCCTTCCTCTCCTAGTCTCAATTAAACCATTAACCTTAACAGAACCGGATTTAATAAAAATTTTTGCTTCTCCACCAGAAGATACCAAATTTTTCCATTTTAGGAATTGATCCAATTTCATAGTTTTTTATACCCAAAGATATTGATAAAGTAGTATAAACAATTAAATATATAATATCTTGAGACTAATACCACCAGTCAGACCATATTCAAATAGGTTTATAAAGGGTTTTATATGTATGCTTATTTACGTAGCTTGTTGGCCTTTATTAGCATATTTAGCTGGAAACTTAATCCCAGCAATTGGGTCGGGTGATCTCTCAAAAGTTTCTAGCATAATAATTAAGTCTTTATTTGTATTTTTAGTTCAGAAAACAGCTCAATCTGGCCAGGATGTATTCATAGCAAAACCATCTTTAGAAATTAGTGAAGTGATGAGGGGAAGTTTATTTAGCAGAATTCAAAAAATAAAGATCAATTCTGTTGAAAATATTTCAGCCGGGGACATCACATATAGACTTACAGAAGATGCCGACAGGGTAAGCGAAGTTATTTATAAAACAGCTCAAGATACTATTCCATGCACCTTACAGTTGTTGGCGGTAATAATCTACATGTTTTATTTAGACTGGTCACTAACAGTATCAACATTCGTTTTAGCACCATTGATTATTCTTTCAGTTAACACTTTTGGAAGAAGAGTTTTAATAGCATCTGAAAAAAGTCAAGAATCAACAAGTAATTTAGCAGGTTTAATAGGTGAATCTATAAATGGAATGTCCACGATAAGAGCTTTTGCTGCAGAAAATTGGATTGAGAAAAGATTTTATAAAAGATTAAGTACAAATAAAAGAGCAAAATATAAAACATTAAAACTACTTGCATTTCAACATCCAGTTGTAGGATTTGTTGAAGCGTTTGGAATATTAGCAATATTAGGTTTAGGAGCCGCAAGAATCAATCTAGGCCTTCTAACAAGCGAAGAATTTAGTAGTTTTTTTGCAGCAATACTAATGCTTATTGATCCAATAAGCCATTTAAGTACAAATTTTAATGACTATAAACAAGCAGAAGCCTCAATAAAAAGGTTGAAAAACATAAATCAAGAACCTATCGAAGATGATAAAAAAAATTTACGAAGGATTTCCAATTTTGAAGGCAAAATAAATTTCAAGAAAGTAAATTTCGCTTACAAAAAAGATAATCAAGTACTTAAAAATATCAATTTAGAAATAAAAAGAGGGGAAGTTACGGCATTTGTTGGAGCTTCTGGAGCTGGTAAAAGTACAATGTTGGCTTTGATATTAAAGTTTATAACTCCAAATAATGGAGACATTTTTATAGATGATAAAAATCTCAAAATATTAAATACAAAAGATATTAGAAAAAACATTGCATTAGTACAACAACAGCCTTTTTTGTTTACAGGAACAATTATTGATGTAATAAGAATGGGCAGAAATTTCACCAAAGAAGAAGTTATAGAATCAGCAAAAAAAGCAAACGCTCACAACTTCATTCAAAAGCTTCCTGAGAAATATGAAACTGAAATAACTGAAAGAGGATCAAATTTCTCAGGTGGTCAGATCCAGAGGATAGCAATTGCAAGAGCAATACTTGGGAACCCCTCAATTCTTCTTTTAGATGAGGCCACAAGTGCGTTGGATGCAGAATCAGAATCTGAAGTACAAAAAGGACTTAATAGAGCTATGAAAGATAGAACAGTTATTGTGATTGCTCATAGATTAGCCACTACTCAAGAGGCCAATAAAATAGTTGTTTTCGATAAAGGTGAAATTATTGAAGTTGGTAAACACATTGATTTAATAAATAAACCTGGAATTTATAAAGAATTATGTGAAAAACAATTGATTAAAAAATAATAGTTCTATTTTATTTATTAAAAAAGTAAATCCATGAGCGAAAACACAAATGACTCTGCAAATCCAGTTTTAACCTTTGAAGGCAAAAAATATTTAATAAATGAACTTTCTAATGAGATAAAAGAATCTATAAAAGTACTACAAATAGCGGAGACACAACTAAAGATGCATCAAGATACTCTTAAATTACTTTCGATTAGCCGAAACTCTTTAGTTAGTCAATTAAGAGAAAAATTAAAAAACTTAGAATAAAATTTTAATAATTATGGATTTCTTGTAGAGAGTAAGTATTAATTTTATTAGATTGCAAGGCTTTGATCGCCCTAATGGCTGCCTTGGCTCCAGGGATAGTTGTAAAAGTTGGAATATTATATTCTAAAGCAGCACGTCTTAAATAAGCATCATCATGAAGAGCCTGCGAGCCAATTGGAGTATTAATTATTAATTGAACAAGTCCCGAACGGATTAGGTCCTCAATATTTGGTCTTCCTTCATGAACTTTTAGCACTTCTTCAACTTGAATTCCTAAATTCATCAAATACGTTGCTGTACCACTTGTTGCGATTAATTTGAATCCTAAATTCAAAAGTTCTCTAGCAATTTCCTCAAGATTTTTTTTATCTAAATCATTTGTAGATAAAAAAGCTACTCCTTCAGAAGGTACTCCATTACCTGCTGCCAATTCCGACTTAGCATAAGCAATTCCAAAATCCTTGGCCAAACCCATTACTTCTCCAGTAGATCTCATTTCAGGGCCAAGTAATGTATCAGAGCCAGGAAATCTTTTAAAAGGTAAAACAGCCTCTTTTACTGCCTGATATTTTGGAGAGAATTCTTCTGTGAAATTAAGATCTTCTAATGTAAAACCTTGCATTAACTGAGTAGCTAATTTTGCAACTGGTTTACCTATGGCTTTTGAAACAAATGGAACTGTCCTGGATGCTCTTGGATTTGCTTCAAGAATAAATAATTTATTATCTTTATTATTTGTATTTATTACTGCAAATTGCAAATTAATTAAACCAACAACATTTAATCTTTGTGCAATTAATTTAGTCCAGTTCCTTACATTTTCTATTGTGGATGTTGAAAGAGAAATGGATGGTAAGCAACAAGCTGAATCTCCTGAATGAATCCCTGCAGGTTCCACATGTTCCATTAGGCCAGCAATTACAACTGACCCCTCTGAATCGCATAAAGCATCAACATCTATCTCAATTGCATTATTCAAATATTGATCAAGAAGGATTGGATGATCAGGTGATACCTTAACTGCTTCTGAGATGTATCTCGATAATTCATTTTCATCCTTAACAATTTCCATAGCCCTTCCACCTAAAACATAAGAAGGTCTTACAACTAAGGGGAATCCTATATTTTTTGCTACTATTTCTGCTTCATTTTGATTACGTGCAATACCATTTAAAGGTTGTCTAATACTTAATTCTTCAAGAATTTTGGTAAATTCCTCTCTATCTTCTGCTAAATCGATAGATATTGGAGAAGTCCCAAGAATTTTTGATCCAGTTCTGATACCATCATTAGATTTTAGCCATTCAAATAAAGGTAATGATAATTTCAGTGGAGTTTGACCTCCAAATTGAACAATCAAACCATAAGGATTTTCAGCTTCTATTATGTTGAGAACATCCTCCAAAGTAACTGGCTCAAAATATAAAATATCGCTAGTATCATAATCTGTTGATACAGTTTCAGGGTTACTATTAACCATTATTGTTTTAAAACCATTTGCAGATGATTGATATGATGCATGACAACAACAGTAATCAAATTCTATTCCCTGACCAATTCTGTTTGGACCTCCTCCTAAAATCATAATTTTTTTTGAATTACTATTTTCTGAAATTTCGTTATCAAAAATTTGAGCATTAAAATTAATGAAAGATTCTTCGTAAGTTGAATAATGATAGGGAGTTGAGGATGAGAATTCTGCTGAACAAGTATCAACAGTTTTATAAACTGGAATAATATTAAGTTTTTTTCTATATCTTCTTACTTCAAAAAAATCAGAATTAGTTAACTTTGCTATCTGTTGATCTGAAAAGCCTAATTGTTTAGCAGATAACATCAAATCCCTATCTAGAGCATAAAGTTCCTTATCTTTCAAAAAATCATTTTCAAAATTAAAGATATTTCGTAATTTTTCGATAAACCATAAATCTATATTTGTAGCCTCTTGAATATAGAAATTAGTTTTTCCATGCTGCATAGCTTTTTTAACTAGGAGAATTCTTTCAGATGTAGGATTTCTTAAACTATTTTTTATATGACTCTCATTTTTAAATTCATCAAGTGCATCACATTCCCATCCAAAAACACCAACTTCTAATGACCTTAATGCTTTCTGAAATGATTCTTCAAAAGAACGACCTATTGCCATTGACTCACCAACGGATTTCATAGCAGTACTTAGAGTATTAGAAGAGCCTTTAAACTTTTCGAAGGCAAATCTTGGAATCTTAGTAACTACGTAATCAATTGATGGTTCAAAACATGCAGGTGTTTTTTTTGTAATGTCATTTATGATCTCATCAAGTGTATAACCAACAGATAATAAAGCTGCAATCTTAGCTATAGGGAATCCAGTTGCTTTACTTGCCAAAGCAGAGGATCTACTGACACGGGGATTCATTTCTATGACAATTACTTCTCCATTAGATGGATTTATTGCGAATTGAATATTACTACCTCCTGTTTCAACTCCTACCTCTCTTATGATTTTCAATGACAAATCCCTCAATCTCTGATACTCCTTATCTGTTAAAGTCTGTGCAGGTGCCACAGTAATCGAATCTCCAGTGTGAATACCCATAGGATCTAAATTTTCAATACTGCAAACTATTACAACATTGTCAGCAGTATCTCGCATTACCTCTAGTTCAAACTCCTTCCATCCAATAAGTGACTTTTCAATCAATATTTGATTACTTGGACTTTCCTCTAAACCTGATTTACACAATTCGACAAATTCTTCAAGGTTAAAAGCAATTCCACCTCCTGCACCACCTAATGTAAATGCAGGCCTTATGATAAGGGGATAAGAACTAATCTCTTTTAATACCTCGATAGCTTCATCCAAATTAGAGGCAATACCAGATGGGCAAACATTTACATTTATTTTCTCCATCGATTCCTTAAACAATTTTCTGTCTTCAGCTTTATTAATAGCTCTTAAATCCGCACCAATTAATTCAATATTATTTTGTTTTAAAAAATCTGACTCTGATAATTTAACCGCTAAATTCAAAGCAGTTTGACCTCCCATAGTGGGAAGAATCGCATCAGGTTTTTCTTTTAAAATAATCTTAGAAACGATTTCAGGAGTCAATGGCTCAATATATGTTTTGCTAGCGATCTCAGGATCAGTCATTATTGATGCTGGATTTGAATTTATTAAGACAATTTCATAACCCGCATTTCTTAAAGCTTTGCAAGCTTGAGTGCCAGAATAATCAAATTCGCATGCTTGTCCTATAACAATCGGTCCCGAACCTATAATAAGAATTTTTTTAAGATCACCTCTTTGAGGCATAATTTAAACCTTCATTTATCTCATGCTACTTATAAATCATCAGATGTTAATCAAGTTACTTGAAAAGCAACATTTGTTTCTATAGTATTGAAAGAAATTAATTTTTTATGAGCGAACTTCAGCGACTTAAAAGTTTGTTGCCTCCAGAGAATGAAAGTTGGGTATTTGTTGAAGCTGCTGCGGCTATAGATCCACCTTTAATAACACTTGAGGAAATCGGTCGTGACGAAGTAGAAATTCAAATAGATTTAGATGAATGGGATAACTTTGCTATTGACCACAGAAATTTATTATTTTGGCATGAGGTTGGAAAAATTCAAAATGACGCAATTCCCAGAGATGGATGGGAAATGGCAGCTCTTGCAATAGGACTTGGAGGAGCGATCGGAGAGTTGTGGGTACAAGATGGGTTACTTTTATTGCTTGCTCTTGGTTTATCAAGTTTTGCAGGGTACAGACTCTATTTAAAAAATAATTCTGAAAAAAAGCTTCAGGATGCTATTTATGCAGATGAAAGAGCTATAGATCTTGCTTGTAGATTTGGTTACAGCATTCCAAACGCTTATAAAAGTCTTGGGGGAGCTTTAAAAGAGTTAATAGATAAGACACGCAAAAAGAAAAAAAGAAGTTTCTTTGAAGATAGGTTAGATGCCTTAAGAAAAAGTGCGGAAAAAGCAAGATCAGAATTATCTCAACAAGAAGGTTCAGAAAAATCAGTTTCAAGCGAAAATGTTTATGGACAATAAAAGTTTAATTCTAATAGCAGCTAAAGCATGTGATGATAAAAAGGCAAGAGATATTAAACTTATAAAAATTGACAAAGTTTCATTTATAAGTGAATGGATTTTAATTGCAGAAGGATTATCTGATGTACAAGTTAGATCTATAACTAATTCTGTAGAGGGAGAGCTTAGAGACAAGGCTAAAATTGAACCAATACGAAAAGAGGGTGTTAATGAAGCGAAATGGGCTTTACTCGATTATGGTGATTTGATCGTAAATATTTTTCAACCAGAAATAAGAAAATATTATGACCTTGAATCATTCTGGAGTAATGGGGATAATCTTTTATTTCCATAATTTTATTTTATGAACGAATCTAAATGTCCTGTCCCTAAAGAACAACAACCCACAAATGAATTTTTAGAATTATCAAATTCCAAAATTTTCTCTTGGCCAAAAACAAAAAAGTCGCTAATTTTTATATTGATAAAATTCTGGGTAGGCGCTTTTGTTATCTTTCTTGTCATTTCTTCAGGAAGTGTATATTTCAAAACATCCCTTTTAAAGTATATTTTATTAAGTTTTTTTTGTAGCTTATCAATACCACTTTTAATTTCAGTAAGGTTATATTTAGGCTGGAGTCATATTTTTAAAAGATTAATATCTGAAAAAGTTGAATACGAGGAATCCGGATGGTATGACGGTCAAGTATGGGAAAAGCCATTAGTTTTGAAAGAAAAAGAATCACTTATTGCCTCAATAGAAGTAAAGCCTATTTTAAAAAATTTAATTCAAATTTTTTCTATTATTTCTGTTTTAGCTTTATCTGGTATTTTGATTTTCCAATATAACAATTTCTAAATGAGTTCTAATTTCAAAAACCTCTACACCTCTAATAATCCTCCTCTACAAGCAACCTTAATGAGAGGATCAAATATTGAGTCAATCCATAAAATTCATGCCGTCATTACTGACAAAAAAGGGAGGGTTCTAATGTGCGCAGGCAATCCAGAATATAAAAGTTTCATAAGATCAGCACTAAAACCTTTTCAAGCAATACCTTTTGTAAGTAGTGGAACTGCATCAAAAATCAATAATGAATCAAAATCAATTGCATTAGCCTGCGGGTCACATAGTGGATCAAAGCTTCATACCAGGGAAGCTTTCAAAATTTTATGGGAATATGATATTGATATTAATAATCTTAAATGTCCAAAATCTAAGACAAGTCCATTAGAACATAATTGTTCTGGAAAACATGCTGCTTTTTTAGCTACATGCAAAAAAATGAATTGGCCATTAGATAGTTACTTAAAGGGAGATCATCCACTTCAAATCGAAATATTCAGAATAGTTTCTGAATTACTTGAAATCCCGCCATCTGAAATAAAAGCAGAACGTGATGATTGCGGTGCCCCCACTCTCTATTTAAAACTATTAGAAATGTCGAGACTATATTCACTTCTAAGCAGTTCCGAGAATGCTGAATTAGAACAAATCAGTAGAGCTATGACAATAAACCCAACAATGATAAGTGATAACAACAAATTTGATACAGAAATAATTAAAGCTTCCCATGGGAAAGTCATAGGTAAAGGTGGTGCCGAGGGAATACAGTGTCTATGTAAGATAAATGAAGGGATAGGGTTAGCTTTAAAAGTAGAAGACGGTTCAAAAAGAGCAAAGCATGCAGTTAGTCTTCACTTACTAAAACAATTAGATTGGATATCTGACTTGAGAATTCAAGATATCGAAGAAAAGGTGTTTAATTTCTCTGAAGGAGTGCGACTAGAAGTTAAAGGTAAATTAAAATTCCAAGAATCCTAAAAAAACAGAAAAAATAACCCTTTCAGATGTATGCTATGTATACATCGCGGGGTAGAGCAGTCTGGTAGCTCGTCGGGCTCATAACCCGAAGGTCGGAAGTTCAAATCTCCCCCCCGCCATCATTTAGAAGCAGCTTGAAGGCTGCTTTTTTTTGTCTTTGTAATAGTTTGCAGCAACTATAAAAAAATAATAAAAATTTAGGTTTATTAGTATTTAAAGAGCTTATTACATATTATTTGAGGTCCTTTTGAATAGAAAATTTTAAATCAACTCTAACAATTAAACCAATAATTATAAAAAATATTCCAACGTATGAGCTCAAAGATAGATCCAAAATATTAAGATAAATTATCTATTCAAATCTTAGCTCACAAATCATATCAATTAAATATACTCATAACAAAGAATTTAAATAAATCTGAATTTTGGTCGTTTTAATCTTATATAAGTATTTTATTAAAGTAGAGTAGGCTCTATCTAATTTGGAAAAATTATATGCAGAATTTGTTACAACGTGATTTAGGATCAAGCTTATTATCTATAGCTGTCCTTTTGGGCTGGTTAGGACTATTTTTTGTATTCTTGAGACTATTTACAATTGGAATTAAAAGATTTCTAGGAGCGATTTTCAAAAAAAAATAATTATTGAAATAAATCAATAATCCAGGGAAAATCACAAAAAACCTAAATCACTAAGTATAATGACCTAAAAATGTCAATTTTAGATAAGACTAAGTTAGGGGATTCTGTTCAAATAAACTTAGAACTATCAAAGGATAGGCTTACTAAAGAAGTTCTTGATGCAATAAACGTTTCTTCAGTGGCTAAGATAAGCGACTTCAAAATAACCGACGGGAAAGGTATTGGAGTTATATTGCAACTATCTAATGGGAAAGAGCAATGGTTTTTTGAAGATGAAATTGACCTCCTCGACGAAAATGGTTATGTAATTAAAAAAATTAATAATAAAAAAGAAAATAGTAATCTTATATTTGATTTTTTAAGGGGATTAAATTATGAAAATAAAAATAAGGTAAGCGAATTACTTAATCCAGTTAACTTTTTTATCTGGATGATTGTATCGTTTAAAGATATTTTTTAAAAAATAAAAAAATTTTCTAATATATAGAAGATTGATAAATAATTAAAATAAAATTTTTAAAATTGAAATGGTACAAAATATTATCGATGTAAAAAATTTATCTAAGTCTTTTGATATATCTTTAAAAGAACCGGGATTTAAAGGAACAATTAAACATTTTTTTAGAAGGCAAACAAAAAGTTTAAGAGTTATAAAAGATATAAGTTTCGAAATTAAAGAAGGAGAAATAGTAGGTTTTCTAGGCGCTAATGGAGCTGGAAAAACAACAATTTTAAAAATGCTTTGTGGCTTAATTTATCCAAGTAAAGGTTCAATTTTGGTTTCAGGCTACTTACCTTTCATGAGAAAAGAAAATTTCCTAAAGAATATCACCTTAATAATGGGACAAAAGCAACAGCTTATTTGGGATCTTCCGCCAATTGAATCATTCTATTTGAATGCATCAATATATGACTTAGATAAGTTTGAAGCTAAAAGGAGAATAAAAAAACTATCAGATATGCTTGAAATTGATAAAGAACTATTCATACCTGTTAGAAAACTTTCACTTGGTCAGCGTATGAAGTCAGAATTACTAGCAGCATTAATACATGAACCAAATATTCTATTTTTAGACGAGCCGACACTTGGATTGGATATTAATGCACAGAGGAATTTAAGAAAATTCCTTCAAAAATATAATGAGGAAACTAATGCAACCATATGTTTAACTAGTCATTACATGAAAGATATTACATCGCTATGCAAGAGAGTTATATGTGTTCACGAAGGGTCGATATCATATGATGGAACACTAGACCTATTGTTAAAAAAACTATCTCCTTTTAAAGAAATATTAATAATTTGTCGATCAGAAGAGGATGCAATTAAATTAGAAAATTTTGGATTTACTGTTAAAAATAAAATAAAGAATGAAATTACAATAAAAATTGAAAACAACTCTATTACCTCTTCTCTAAAAACTATCCTAAATAATTTTGATATTGAAGACTTTTTTATAAATGAACCACCTATAGATGAAATTATTGGAAGGGTATTAAGTAAAAAAGGTTATGAAATCTAATTTGATTAAAAGTAAAATATTCACCTTATTAAAAGTCCAATATTCAAACATGTTGGAATATAGGGTAGAAATTGCATTATGGGCGATTTCAGGGATTATCCCTTTTTTCATGTTAAACATTTGGACAAATAATAATCTAAACGAATCCATAAACATTAGTGATGTTATGCTTTCTAGGTATTTCTTATGTGCTTTTTTTGTAAGACAGTTTTCTGTAGTTTGGGTTGTATTTAGTTTTGAAGAAGATTCTCTTATGGGGAAAGTATCTCCCTATTTAATCCAACCTTTAAATCCATTTTTAAGATATTTTGCACAACATCTTGCTGAACAAATAACAAGATTCCCTTTCGCACTAATAATCGCATTTTTCTTTTTTATTTTTAATCCAGAAAGTTTATGGATTCCAAATTTGGGTATCTTATTCTTATCGATAGTATCTACTTTCTTATCCTTCTTAATTCAATTTTTAATTCAGTCAATAGTTGCATGTCTATGTTTTTGGACAGAGAAAGCATCATCGATAGAAAGATTATTGTTTATTCCAACTTTATTTTTCTCAGGTCTTTTAGCTCCAGTTGTTTCATTTCCGGCATATGTTAAATCTTGGATTTATTTAACTCCTTTTCCTTATCTTATTGATTTTCCTGCGAACTTACTTTCAGGTAATGAAACAAATATTAGTGGAGGCTTAAGCATGCAAATTCTATGGATCTTTTTACTTTTCCCATTATTCAAGAAAATCTGGTCTGAAGGGACGAAAAAATATACAGCTATGGGATCATGAATTCAAGAAAATATCTAAAAGTTTATAAAAAATTCTTACATACTTCTTTTGCTTCTGAATTGGAGTATAAGACAAATATATTAATTGATTTAATTACTGCTATTTTAAGTTTAATAGGAAGTATTTTTCTCTTATCTATTTTCTTTCAAAATAATGGTTATATTGGCGGGTGGAAATTTGAACAGGCACTAATAATTCAAGGTATTTATACAATTTTGAATGGAATAACAAATACATGGTTCAATCCCAATCTTACAGAAATAGTTAAACATATAAGAGAAGGAACATTAGACTTCGTGCTCTTAAAACCTATTGATAGTCAATTTTTTATTTCATTTAAAAAAATAAATCCATCTGGATTTTTAGAAATAATGCTTGGATTTTTCTTGTTATTCTTCTGCATTAGAGTAAATCAAATAAATTTAAATTTAAATTTTCTGACCTTATCCTCGATTACGATAAGCTGCTCGATTTGTATTTTATATAGCCTATGGTTTTTTATCTCTACTACTACTATTTGGTTTGTTAAGACTTGGAATGCGATAGAAGTATTAAGATCATTCCTTTATATTGGAAGATTTCCTCTAAATTCATTTTCATTTTCTTTGAGAATTTTTTTTAGTGTTTTCATTCCTATTGCATTTATAACTACAATTCCTTCTGAAGTTTTTTTAGGACTTTCTCAATTGTGGAAAATATCGCTCGAGATTATTGTTGCTACAGTATTTCTTATAACTTCAAGAAAGTTCTGGTTATTTGCATTAAAATTCTATTCATCAGCATCTAGCTAACTATTAATTAATAACTTCCCTGCAATATTCCCAAATTTGTTGTTTACTTTTCAAATTTGAAATCCTAGATAATTTCTTAAAATAAAGTTTAGATTTTTCCACAGATAAAAGCCTACAATTGTATTCAATTTTATGATTTCTTGATATCATTCCTAATTTGATTGCAATATCGCAAAAGATAATTATTAAAGAGAGAAAAAAAACTATACCTAAAAATTGTGAAAATGATTTTGAGTAATTTTCATTTTCAGTTTTTAATTCAAACTTCATTATTTAACTATATGCTGAGGACACTTAATTGCAGCTATAGCAACAGCCGTAACTTTAAAATTTTCTGACTTCTCAATAACCTTTTTAACCTCTAATGGCCCAAATTTATTACTTGCATCACTGTAGGAAAGGAGTAAAGATTTATAGTTATCATGACCAAGATTTCTATATTCACAGAAATTATCACCAACATAGTTCAAAAGAGTAAGTAAAGTTAATTCAATCATTAAAGCTTTTAACTTGCATTGGTCATATGAATGATACTGTGCAGGACATTTTTAACAAGTAAAATCACCAAAAATACTTGCAATCATAAAATAAGATTTTTACTCATAAACTTTAAAATTACAAAATTATTTCAGAATTAATTAATTTACACATTAGAAAATCATTAAAGCACTATCTGTAGCGTATTGTCTAATAAGTTTTTGCGCTACAGATAGGGGGTTGCATTTTTTAAGAAATTGGTTTAAAAATAAAGTTCCCCATCACCCGGCCCCACCTATGTGAGGCCTTTTTTTTGGTTTTTAAGTAAGGTCTAAAAGTATTATTAAATAAAACGAGTAATTCATTAACCCTTTTGATAACGAATAAAGATAATATTTAATTTATTTCTTAATTTATATTCCTGCTTTAGAGTAATTTACCAAAATGTACTGTTATACTCCAATAATTTTATAAAAAGCTTTTTATGGATTTAATCAATAAGCTAATACCAACCAAAATACAAACTGATATAAAAGTTTTCTTAATGAGTATATTCCCATTTAATTTTGACAAGTGAGCTCCGAAAAATCCTCCTGTAAAGGAACCAATTATTAAAACTATCAATAAATTTAATGGAACAGATCCTATTCTTGCCAAAAATACTGCTCCGACAAAATTCCAAAAAATCCCAACAGTAAAAAATGTCATACTTATGGCTCGAAGAAAATCCATTTCAAAAGTTTTTATTAATAGTATTGTTACTAGCAATCCAGTTCCTGAAGAAATAGAACCATTTAATATACCTATAAGAAAAATAAAAATTAAAAATCTAATTTTATGAACAAAATTGAGCTTTTTATTACCAGATGATAAACCTAAATCTGGTTTAAGAAATGAGTAAAAAGCTAATAATATGGATATTATTCCTAAAATTAAGTACAAATATTTCTCTGATATATATTCAACTACAGAAGCCCCAAAAATTACTCCTGGTATTCCAAAAATTAAAATTTGCCAAGCAACACTTATATCATTACCTAAAGATTTGTAATTTCTTAAGGAACCCCCTACTCCTAGTGCTACTGTTGCTAATTTATGACTAGCCAGAGCTTGAAAATAAGGAACTCCAGATAAAATCAATGCAGGAAATTGTAATAATCCTGATCCTCCTCCAGAAATCGCTGAGAACGTATTAGAAAAAAACGATATCAAAAAGATATAAATACTTTTAAATAAAGAATGATCAAAATTTCCTAATAATATTATTAATAAATAAAGCATTAACTATAAATTACGCATTATATTAATAAGTGAAAACTATTCTTCTCATAAGAAACATTTGCTTTAAGAAGCCTTATCTTATCTTTTTCAATCATACTTTAAAAAAACCTGTTATTATCAGAAAAATTATCAAGAATTTTATGCATAATCAAGATGCAATTTACCTTGATCAGTTTTGTCCAAAGATAAGTAATAAAAATTGGAGAGAGTCACTTAATAAACTTACTAATTATAAATGTATTTATTGCGGTAAACCCTCAGAATCACTCGACCACCTTCACCCAATGTCAAAGGGGGGGGTTAGCAGTACAAGTAATTGCGTACCATGTTGTTTGTCATGTAATGGGAAGAAATCAGATTCAGAGGTTCTTAGTTGGTACAGAAAACAAAATTTTTATGATCCTCGAAGAGCTATGGCGATACGAGCATGGTTTAATGATGATTTAAAACTAGCGTCAGTTCTTTTGAACTACTTAAATTAAACAGTGAATGATAATTTGATTGAGATTCGAAAAATTATTTTTTTATATCCTTAAATAGGATCCTTTATTTTAGTAAGCAATGTTTTTATTAAATTATTCTTATTCTTTCTGAATTTATATTATTGCTCTTAAAAATCGTGATATTAGAATAATCATCTTTCCACATAATTGGTGAATCTATAACCTTTCTCTCTGGAGACTTTACTGAAAAAATCAAACCAAATACAAAAAGAATAGTAATCAAAATTATAGTCAATACTAATTTGTCTGAAATATTATTCATAAACCTAATCTATCTTGAAAAATTTTTGTCAGGAGTAGTCTTTTCGTAAATCTCTAGAAAATATGATTTAAAATAATCAACTCCCTCCTTTCCAATTAATCCAAACGCCCATCCACAATCATTTACCACTTGCAATGAAATTTGATTTGCCAAGTCACTTTTCTCAATCCATTTTTTCTGAGGATTGTAAGAGAAAGATATAATGTTTTCAGTTTTTACAATAGCTGATTTCATTGCTTCATCTTTAGAAAGACCATTTTGGATAGCATTGCAATATTTCTTAGAGAAATTATTAGAGATCCTATTTTGCAGCAAACTAACACTAGGATCGGACATATCAAAAGCTAAACCGATTGAAGGTTTTAATTGAAAAATTATAAATAAAAGTAAGACAAAAAATAATTTTAACAACAGCTATTAATCAATAGTTTATAAGTAATATAATAATATTTTAAAATTGACTTTTCAATTAAATCTGATAATTATTAAAAGCAAATTAAATTTCAATTTATTAATAATTAAAAGTATTGCGATAAGTTCAGTAATAATAGTCAGAGGTTTATTTGACTACAAATATGTACGAAACATTGATGACATTGCTATTTTTTCCTGATTGGACAAATGGATTACCTTCAGATTTCTTAATTCTTCATTTTTTTGTAGGAGCTGTGATTTTCCCATTCAACATGATTCATGCTAAAGCAAGAAAAATTGACAGTCAAAACCCACAGGAAGCCGCTAATGGGTATAAAAATTCAGACAATGCAACATTTTTTGGATACGAGGAAATCAATTAGATTTCCATAGAATTTATTTAAGGAATTAGTTTATTGATGATAACTTCCCTAAGTACAGCTTTAGATATTAAAATATTTAGTCCCAGTGAACCTATAGGAATATTTATAATTTTTGTAGGATTAATATTTACTGGCATGATTTTCTATATTATTTATGCTGTAAGTATTAATAAAGAATCCTTAGAAGACAAAAAGATAAGAACTAAAAAGGAGTACTTGCAAAAGGAGAAAATAGGAAAATTATTTCCTAAGAAAAAATAAGTTTAACTGCTTTATAACTGTAGAGATATTTATTTATATTATAAATTATTAAATCAGTAGGATCTAAAAACATTATTTTTAGTTCTTCTAAATCAAACATATTCTTAAATTATAACTATAACAACAAAATTATTATTACGAGGAATTCATATTGTTAATTGCTTAGCTAAATTATTTTCATATCAAGTAAAAAATGTTAAAAATAGAAAAAATAATTTGAAATCTTGGAGAATTCACCTCAATATCTATTTCTTGCTAGTGGAGCGAATAATGGAGAAGGGTTTTGGATTGTGGGAATAAAAAATTGCGATGAAAATATCCTTGAGGATGAAAATCTTTTAGATTGCCATAGAAAAGAATTAATAGGTAATGAATCAGCAAAAGATATTCTTTTAGCTATTAATTTAAACGTAAATAATTTATTAAATGAACTAAGAAACAAAAATTATTTAATTACAAGACCTTCAATAGGGATTCCATTTGATATCCCTTTAGAAATATTGGAAAATATTTTTGATTTTTGGTTAGATATTTATAAAAATCATGAAGCCTGGGAAGCTTGTTTAGGACTTCTTAAAGTTAGAAAAAGGATTCCCCTAACAAACCTAATTGAAAGCGATAGTTTAAAAGGAAACTCTAAAAAATGGGCTATAAAAATTGAAACTTTACATACTTATGTTCCTTCTTCACTTAAAAATGAAAAATTAAATGACCCCATGTGGGAATAATTTTATCTTTAATTACTAAAAATATTTACTTAGTTGGATATTTAAGTAAAAATAAAATAACTAATAATTTAAAGATGAATAAACCATATTCTTTTAGTATCGATCAAATGAACGGGATAGTAGAGGATACATACTCCAAGATAATAAATGAATGTGAAAATTTAAAAAAAAATACTAATTGTCCAAATGAGCAAGTAGTAGCACTTTTAAGTGTAATTGCTTCAAATTACGCTACTAAAACAGCAAAAAACGAGAATTAAGATGATAAATTATTTTACTTGGAGCGAATTTGATAAGAGTGTAGAACAAATAGCTAATAAATGTAGGTTGAAGGAATTTTCTGGAATATATGGAGTTCCTCGTGGCGGATTATGTCTTGCTGTAGCACTAAGCCATAAATTAAAAATTGAATTAATTTCAGAACCAATAAAGAACTCACTAATAGTAGATGATGTTTATGAAACAGGCATTACATTGACTTCCTTAAAGAATATTGAAGGAGCAATGTTTTTTGTATTATTTAGTAAAATCAAACCTACATGGTGGAATACAGTTTATGTAACAAAAAAAAGTCAATGGATTGTTTTCCCTTGGGAAAATACATTAAATTCAAAAAGTGACCGCGAAGATTACATCAAAAAAAGAGGTTTAAGTTGAGAAAAAAATTATATTTGGCTAATCCATATGGATTTTCAAAACAAACTAAAACTCTCTTACATGAATTTATTGAAATCTTCAATGATTTAAATATAGAAGTATTTGAACCTTTTGAGAGAGCAAAACGATTAACACAACAAGAGAGTGATTGGGCATATGAGGTTGCAAGAAGTAATTTATTTGATTTAAAAGAATGTGATTGTATTTTTGCGATTGTTAATGGAAATCCACCAGATGAAGGGGTAATGATTGAATTAGGAATCGCAATTGCTTTAAAAAAGGAAATCTTTTTATTCAGGGATGATTTTAGAAATTGTGCTGATAGCAATCAATACCCATTAAACCTAATGTTATTTCTTGGACTGCCTAAAGACAATTGGGAAAAATATTATTTTGAATCATTACAAGACATAAAAAGTAATAAAAAAAGATTTGTGGAGTGGGCTGAAAATTAACCAAATAAACCCTCAACCCACAAGTAGAAGTTTTTTATTTATATATATCTGTTAAAGTGCTAGAATATTCTTTATTTAGAAAATTTTGACACAAGTTACAGTAGGAGAGAACGAGGGAATTGAATCTGCCCTTAGAAGATTTAAGAGGCAAGTATCTAAATCTGGAATCTTTGCTGATTTAAAAAGACTTAGGCATCATGAAACCCCTATTGAAAAATACAAAAGAAAATTGCAACAGAGAAGAAAAGCTAGAAGAAGATAATCTCCAAGAACTTATAAAGTTTTTGTAAATTTTTAATATTATTAATTTTTAAAGTGGTTTAAAAAATTTAACTATTTAAGCTCTTTAAGCTTCTTAACAAGATTTATTCCAACTCCAGACACAGAAAGAAGATCTTTTTCATCTGCAGCGATAACTGACTTTGTTGTTTTAAATCCAGCCTCATACAAAGCTTTTGCGCTTTTTGCTCCGACACCTGGAAGTGTAGTCAAAGCTTCAATATTTTTCTTAGAATTTATCTCTTTGGTTTTTGTTTTTGTTTTTGTTTTTGTTTTTGTTTTTGTTTTTGTTTTTGCAGACTTTGCTGCTTTTTTTTCTTTCTTTAAAGGAGTTTCGGGAGTTACTGCACTTTTAAATAAAATTGATTTTAGTTTGCTGAGAAATTTAGAAATCATTGCAATATATAAGTAATAAAATTAGGTCTTCAATTTAATATTATCAAATTCCAGAGGAATAAATAACAAGACAATAACTAATTGAATAGAAATAATTTATTTACAATTATATAAAGACACACATTTAATATTTATGCAAGCTTATAAGCCATTACAAGGTATTCAAAATTATTTTAAAAATTTAAAAAAAAGATAAAATTTATATTCAAAATTAAAATGTATTTATTAATAGTAAAGTTAAAATCCTATTAAAGAGCAGATAGTAAAAATGAAGCTTATTTTTATAAGTGGGCCTTCCGGAAGCGGGAAAACAACTTTATCAAATCAAATAATAAAAAAAAATAAAAATGGTATTGTATTAAGTACCGACAATTACTATAAGACAGGTTTAATAAGTAAATTACTGCAAAAATTTGTAGAAGGTTTTTTTGATAGAAGTATTAGTTTTAACAATAAACTATTCAAAAAAGATTTTGATTTTATTTATGAGAATGGAATTTCAATCTGTGATCGTTATTATGATTTCGAAAAGAAAACAACTCAAAATATCTTAAACGAAACAAATAATATTAGTTTTTTAATTGTTGAGGGTATATTTGCTAAAGAATTCTCAAACACTTTAAATAATAACGATTATATTTTTTTAGAAATAAAAACTAAAAAAAATGAGTGCATGAAAAGAGTTGTCCAAAGAGATATAAAAGAAAGGGGGAAAGATAAAAAACAAGCTGAGAATGATTTCTTAAAATCCTGGAGAATTTATTACGAAAAATTCAAGCCCAATAGCTTAAAAAATAATACAAATAAATTTGTTATTGAAAAAAACACTAATATGGATCACATTCTGAAAAAATTATTTAATTAAGTCTTTTATTTTTTTCTCTAATATTAAAGCACTTAAAATTGAGCCTTCAATCCTGCCAAATCCTTCACCTTCAAACCAGTCTCCGCAAAATCCAATTCTATGTTTTCTACTAAATTGTAAAGATAATGGTACGGCAAGGCCAGAAGGCTGTGAAGCTCTCCATTTCATAATAGATATTTTTTCATCAAAAGTTAATTTATGTACTACAGAATTATCTTCAAACAGTTTATTGAAATTTGCAATTATTTTTTTTTTAAAAACTTGTTCATCTTTTGCATTTATATAAGAATTAATTAAATCTATGTTTTTTGAATGTACTACAATTCCTAATTTATTATTATCTTGCATCTGAAAAATAATTCTTTCAAATCTATATTTTTTTTCTAAATTACTTTTTAAATAAAAATACCTTTGTTTTTTAGAATAATAATCTTTATAACTATATTTTTCATTTGTATAAATTAAAAAAGTTAACCTGGGAATAAATGTTTGTTCTTCTAAGAAATTTAATAGTAAATCTATTTTTTTATCATTATTAATAGGAATAGCTTTTCTTAATGGGATTTGATTTACGTTTAATATTTTTAAAGACCTCTTATGTAACAACAAATTAGTTGAACAAATTAGATATTTAGACTTGTATTTATGGCCATTTTTTGATGTAAGTAACCATTCCTTATCATTAAATTTCATATCAACTATTAAAGTTTCAAAGAAAAAATCAATTTTCTCATCTAAATTGTTTGACTCAATTATTTTTTTCGATAATTCACTCATGGAATCTAAAGATAAATAATTAACACCACAAGTAAATTCAGATTTTTTTATGGTTTCTAAATTAGAATCTTCATTTAGAAAAAATATTTCTGAGTCGTCAATTTTTATATATTTATTTTCCAATAATTCATCAATATATCTTTTTAATAAAAGATTATTTTTACTGTTAGATATATTAAAATTTGGAGAACCATGGTTTAGTTTCCATCCTTTATATTTTTTGCTTTTTCTTGTACTTGATCTCCCTCCAAGTCCACGACCAATTTCAATTAATCCAACTTTTTTTGTAATATTATTTTTCAGAAACTTCGAAGCGAAAACACACGCAGATATACCTCCACCTATTATTAATAAGTCATATGTAAAATTACTTTTCATAGATTTAATATTGTCAGAAATTATCTTTCATTTTCTAAAAAACTATAAACAGAATCAAGTTTCTCTGATGATGAAAAATCAGATTCAATTACAGGAGTAATATTATTATTTTTATAAAAACTAACCAAATCACTTGTAAAATCAAAAAAATTATTTAAGGCAAATAAACACTTTTCTGATATGTATACTTCTTTCCAAGGACGAAATTTAAACCGCGCTATAAATTGTTTAGAAGGAATAAATAAACTTCCAAATAGATTTAATTTTTCATCTTTTGCTATTTTCTTGAGATAAGTCAACTCATTCTGAAGAACCTTAATATCTGTGCCATATTGAAACCAAATTGAATTTATTAATCCAGTCGAAATTTTTCTTTCGAACCTTTCTCTTTCCGAAGAAATATTATAATATTTTTTTAAGTATGGATTGTAAGCTATACCTAATTTAACTTTTAAATTTTTTTCTTTTTTTAAATAAGCTAATACATCAACTGAGTCAAAGTTTTTTTTCTTATTTGATCCCGACACAAGCAAAATTTCATAATTTCTATTTATTTGAGAATTTTTAACAAAATCCAAAAAATACTCATATGATTCGTCTTTATTTTTTGAATATTGATGATAAAGACTATAATGATAAGTTACATTAAATTCATTGAAGTTTTTAGATATATATTTAATAGTTGAATTAAATAATTCCTTCTTAATAAGTCCTTTACATGGAATATTGATATTTTTTATATTTTTTAATCTGCAGAAATTAAGTTTATTTTCTAACTGAGAAATATTTTTAAAAGATAATTCAAATCTTATGTTGTTGTTCATTATTAAGTATTCAAATTTCATCCTGTAATATATTAACGAAAACACGCATCAGCTACGATTCTTATTTTTGAAGACGTCTTTTTATTCTTACCCTTTAGCAAATAACTCGGGGAAATCTCCAATGCAGCTTTAAAAGAAATTTTATCTTCTGTAGATTTTGCAATAATTTCATTAAAACATTTCCAATTTCTTGGTATAAATATACCTGGCCATGATAAATAAAGACCTGCAAAAATCCCTAAAAATATGAACAAAAAAAACCTCATAAAAATAACTTTAATTTTACTAATTAACATAAATCAAAACAAAGGATAAATTATATAGGGAAATAATTTATAAATTATTTACTTTCTTCTTATCGTAGATATTTAATCCATGAAAGATTTTCATGAACTCGAGAGGTTAGAATATCAAAAAAAGTATTATTTTAGAATATGGCTAGCCAAGATTATCTAATTGCAATAGCTTTAATAGAGCAAAACTTAGTTAGAGCAATGCCTCTTGGAGGTAAAGAAATTAAAGATAATTTAGAGGAATCAGAAAATTTCAAGAAACTTGGGGAAGATGTAATTTTAAATCTTCTAATGAGAGTATTTCAAAGAAGTGATGAAGGTGCTTTAAAAAGAGCTTCTGAAGAAAAAGGTTTGCTCCTAGTTCATATGCATCCTAAAAGAATGCAGAAAGAGCTTCCATTCATTAAATCTGAATGGATAAGAGATGGAGACACACAACAGTTTCTAAAATACCTTGGCAATCTATCAAAAGAAGTCTGGACTGCATCTTTCGTAAAATACAAAGGGATTGAATTTACTTCAATTTCAAAAAATGAAGAAATCTAAAAAACATATATATTTTTTATAGTATTTCTTTCTTTAAAATATTATTTTCCTTAAAGACTCTAAAACACTTTCTACCATTACCAAAATCTATAGAGGAATAATTAATGTTATTTTTAACGTGCAAAGCACAATTTCCCTCTATACAAATACAAGATTTAATAATTTCTCTATTTATAACATCATTAACATAAGGTTCCCTCTCTTTTTCTTCGTCGAAATGCGGGCAGGCAATTCCTTTAACGATTCCCAGGCAATTGATTATAGCTAATTCTTCAGCATAAGAATCAGTAATACCTTTTTCAAACCAACAAATAGCTCCAGCACTCACACCACTCATTACAATTCCTTTTTCATAAGCATTTCGCAAAATTTCATGTAAATTCCATTCTCTCCAGACAGCTAACATACTTTTTGTATTTCCTCCGCCAACATAAATGATATCTTGAGTTAAAACTTTTTCTTCTAAGTTTTCTGTTCTAGAGAAAAAATCAATATGACTTGTTATACAATCAAGTTTGGAAAATGCTCTATAAAAATTTAGTTTGTACAAACTACTATCGCCAGATGCTGTTGGAATAAAGCAAATTTTTGGTCTTTTTTTATTAATTAATGAAATTATATATTTTTCAATTTCAAGAGAGCCTAAAGAACGTCCAAACCCTCCTCCACCAATTGCGACTATATTTTTACTATGCATACTAAATAGAAGATTTGTTTATGAATTTAAGACAAATCACCATTAAAGATCAACTGGAATTAAAGAAGGTTTATTTTGATTCGATTCAATCTTTAGATGAAAAAATTTATAGTCAAGCGCAAAAAAGGGCCTGGTCAAGCCAAGCTTGGAATAATCCATATTTTGAT
The DNA here is from genome assembly GCA_003281685.1 of Prochlorococcus sp. AG-347-E23. GTDB lineage: Bacteria > Cyanobacteriota > Cyanobacteriia > PCC-6307 > Cyanobiaceae > Prochlorococcus_A. The sequence goes on from QCBH01000009.1 coordinate 50,345, forward strand.
AAGTCAATAACTAAAGGTAGAGGATGGCTTCTAAGTAAAAATGGAATAATTATTGCTTTTGCCATAAGATATCCCTACGATAGAATTGCGTTATTTTACTGTAAAGGCAATTTCCAAAGAAAAGGTTGCGGCTCTAAGTTACTTCATAAATTAGAAGATGATGCTAAAAAAGAAGGTTTAGATTCTCTTTCAACTGAAGCAAGTTTAATAAGTTATGAATTATTTCTTAAAAATGAATGGAAAATTATACGTAAAGAAAAAATAATTATAAATAACATTTTTTTTGAAAGATATAAAATGACTAAAACTATAAAAGTTAATTAATAGTGTCTAGCAAAAGCAAGAGATTAATTTTAATTCAAAGAGTTCTAATTTGGACTTTATACTTTTTTACAGGATTTATACTTTATTCAGAAAAAGGTATTTTACCTTCGAAATTAATTACTTTTTCAAGAATTATTTATCCATTATCTGTTTTCTGGTTGCAAATAAGAATTAAAAAAAGAACCAATTTTCTGCCTATTGATTCAAAAATGACAACTTCGCAATTATGGTTCAATTTATTGCCAGTTATTGCATCTCTATTAACTGTAATTTTTTCTTTAACTAATGTTTTTTTATATATTCTAGGAAAATTAATTGATTCTTAATTTTAATAAATTAATTATTTACTAATTACATTAGAAATTTCTCTCATAAAAAAACATAATGTAAAGAAATTTGCCTTTTAAATAAATTTGTTTAAATTTTAAATAGTGATCAATACAATCATGAAAAATATTTCATTAAAGGGAAATTTTAATTTTGACAAAAAAAAAGATATAAATGATTATGAATTATGGTCTTTAAAAATCACAGATAGTTTATATAAAAAAGATATTGGTAAATTTCTTGAGACCCTCTCCTCTCACTTTATTTAGGAAAATATTTTTTTCTAATCTTCAAATTCAAACAGTACTATTAATAAATAACAATTTGAGCGATAATAAGTAAAATCTAAAGAATACTCCAATGCAATTATTTCTTGCTGACTGCCAATTCCCAGATATTGAGAATCAAGTAAAAGCTTATCAATTATTTGTGGAGGCCTGGGATAACGGTGAAATGGCGAAATCAGATAAAACTGACAAGTTTGAGATGTTATTTAGAGTGCATGCTCCAGGTGAAGGTAGGGTAGTTTGTTTATGTAAAGCAGAAAGTGATAAAGAAATTTTTGCGCATTTTGCTCCATGGAGAGCTAAATTTGGCATTCATATGGAATTTACACCTGTAATAAGTTGTCAAAATGTTGTTGATTACCATAAAGATTTATTTAAAACTTTAGGGTAATTAGCTTAGATCTCAAATTCATCGTGATTAAACCTTTTCCAAAGCTTCTCTCTAAAAAAAATGGCAAATTAGGATCTTCTAAAAATAGCTTCAAAGAAGAAGAGAACGTTAAATCTAAACCATTAATAATATTTGGTTTTGTCATCTCTTTAACTTCCATATTTTTACTTTTATTCACCATTAATAATAAGTTTGGATGATATATGAGTAAATAGAACTATTACTTGGGAACAAAAATGTCCTATTATAAAAAAAATAACTAACTATATGGCATTTAACGAAGGGGGGATGGCATCAGGCCTACTCATCATTGCAGTATCAATAGTTTTTGCTGCCGGTTTTGGATTTTTAGTCTTACATTTTGTCCCTGGAACTCCTTTTTAGGATCTCCAAGCGACTTTAATTCTCAAAATATCTTAAACATTAACAGTTTCTAAATCCTGTATTTGATTATCTTCGAGATTAGATTTCTTCTTTAAACGATAAGCATAAACTAAAGATCCTAAAGCTATAGTACTAGAGGCAAGAATTCCTGATATGAGTATCAAGGCAAAAAGACCTCCTATTAGCCCCCCTTTTAATCTAAGTAAATTTGATTTAATTAAAAGTATTGATAGAAAAACAATAGTGGCTTTTAAAGAAGAGATTTTCAAAAAAGTAAATGGATAAAAAGGATTCAATAACATTTCTTTGGCAGGATATAATATTTAATTATTCTAAAAATAATTTTTAAAAACCGCAAAAAAAAAGACTCAAATGAGCCTTTTAAAAAACTATATTAAATTTGATGATTTATGCATCAGGGTCAAAATTCTTTAGGTTTGGACCAGCAACAAGACCAACAAGTCCAAAAAGGACTAAAGATCCAATTCCAAATCCTGCTGCCCAAGGATTGAAACCCCCTAAAGCAAAAGAAGCTAATAAATTCATGATTTAAAACATTATATCTTCGAGATAGCATACAGATTTTTATGAAAAATATAACAATATTGAGACATTTCTTCGTAATTATGAGAATCTCTTAGTTATCCCTTTATTTGATTTCCACAGAATTTTTATTTTTTGTTCTATTATCTTAACATTACTATTTTGTTGGCATACCTTACTTAATACTATTAAAACTGTTTTTTCTAATGACTTCCAACTATACCTTTATTTATGATGGAGAATGCCCATTCTGCAATCATTTTGCTGAGCTCTTAGAAATCAAAAGCAAGATAACTAATATTAGAATTATTGATGGTCGTAAAAATTTAACTCTAATTAAATCTCTCTTCGATAAAGGTTATGACCTAGATAAAGGAGCTATTCTCCTGAAAAACGAAAATATCTTCCATGGGGCAGATGCAATTAATACTATTTGCAAACAGATAAATAATCCCTCGAGTAGTTTACTTTTGTTACTTTCTAAAGTGTTTAAATCAAACAAACGAACAAATGTGATATTTCCTTTTCTAATAAGAGCTAGAAGATTCGCATTGATATCAAAAGGCATATCAATATCTCTAGTTAAAAAATAAAAACTTTCTAAATATTAAATAACATATTTATAAGCTTCTGTATCAATAAATGATAATTGATTATTTCTTAGCTAGAACTAGGTGGTAGCAACAAGTATTAAATGATAGAAAACTTCAATCCCTTTATTTCATTGGGTGGTGATAACCAAAAAGTTAATCATATGGCTGAAGCAGCACTTGAAATGAATTTAACTTGCAATGATTTAAAGAAGGATTTAAATTTAACCGATGGAGATGTAGTGGATATGCTACAACTAGTCATGGATAGGTTTAAAAATAGTAATTAAGTTTATATCGTTATTAATTAATCACTATATCTATATTATTTTTTAATGAAAACAGTAAAAATCGAGTTTTCGAAATATGAATCAGTTAACTTTTTATGGCCTGAATTAATAGAAGACTACGGATTCGACAAGGCCAGAAAAATAATTTCTCAAGCTATTGATTTACAAAAAATGAATGGGACTAAAAATATCACCATGCCAATCATATTTTCAGGAACAGGAGGATTAGCTCTAGTACCAATCAAAATTCTAGAAAAAGAAAACTTTAAAATTAGTTATAAAGACAAACAAGTTTTAATATTTAATCTAAAAAGAAAGTCATTTCAAATCTTAAATGAAGCAAACTAATTTAAATTAGTAACTTCTCGATAAAGCCAAAATTACCCTATAGTCTAATAAACAATTAATCGATAATGACCTTCGAAGCGACCTACCTTGGTTCAAATGGTTGGCTTATAAAATTTATAACAACCAATTTAATTATTGATCCTTGGCTCAAAGGAGATTTAATATTTCCTCCAGGTGAGTGGTTTTTTAAAGGATCATTAGAAGAAGAAATTTCAATAGATAAAAAAATAGATATTATTTTATTAACCCAAGGATTACCTGACCACTGTCATGTTCCAACATTAGAAATGTTCAGAAAGGATATTCCTATAATTTGCCCTAAAAGTGCTGTTGAAACATTAGAAAAAATTGGTTTTAGTTCAATTAAAATACTTAAGCCAACTGAAAAGACTACTCAATTTAATTTAAGTTTTGAAGCTACTGCTGGGGCTCCAGTACCACAAATAGAAAACGGATATATTATTAAAGACGATCAAGATAATGGGTTTTATATAGAACCCCATGGATATCTTGATGAAAATTTAAGCAAACAAAATCTTGATGCAGTTATTACTCCTACGAAAAATTTAGAATTACCTATAGTAGGTTCTTTTGTAAAAGGGGCTGATGTCATACCTAAATTGATTAACAAATTCAATCCAAAATATATACTTTCAAGTACCGTAGGCGGTGATGCAAAATATTCAGGTTTTTTAAATAAATTTATTTCAGTTCAGGATTATGAAGAGGAATTAAATTGTAATCTTGTAGATCTAAAGAGTATGCAATCTATTATGATTTAAATTGATCCAAAAAGATCTTTTATTTAGTCATTTAGCTCGGGACTAATTCTATTATAAAAGGAGTTCGAAAATTCATTCATTTTTTTTTACCTCAATACTTTTATTAGCTTTAAATAGTAGCTATTTATGTGAAAATTCAAAGCTTAATCTTGTTATGAGAAATAATATTAATGGTGACTTTTCCATAGTAGAAAAAATATCTGAGTTAAGGCCAGGAGCATTTATAAATATAAATTGGAATAAAAAAAAGCTTATGCTTCCATACTCTCTAAGAAAAGATTATATTTCCTTTACAGATAAAAAATGGGACTGGAGGTACCAATTTAATGAGGATGGATCGCTTGATATTGATAATCCTTTTTTATATGAGCTACTTCCTTCTGGAGAAATTAAAACACATTTTTGTGAAACAGAAAATGATAGGTCAAACTTATAATTTGAAATAAGTTTTCTAGATTAATTAACTTCTGAACTTCTTTGTAAAGATGAACAAACCAAAAAACCAAAAAAGTATTTCAAGATATGTAAAACTTAAAGATTACAAAGTATTTGATTATGAAATTCCAGAAATTTTTTTGAACTTCGTAATTAAGAAAAAGGCTGTTAATGTTACGACAAAACTAAAATTGGTAAAAAAAAATAAGAATACCAGAAACCTTATTCTTGATGGTAAGGATATATTAATAAAAAAAATATTCATAGATGACTTACTACTAGAAGAGAAATGCTACAAACAACAAAAAAATAACTTAAAAATTAAAAATATAGATAAAGATAATTTTTTATTAAAAATAGAAGGAATAATTAAACCTAAGGAAAATACATCCCTTTTAGGAATGTATGAAAGCAATGGAATTATAACTACACAATGTGAAGCAGAGGGATTTAGAAGAATAAGTTTTCACTCTGATAGGCCTGATATTCTAAGCAAATACACGGTGAGAATTGAGGCAGACAAGAATGATTATCCTGTCTTACTCTCAAATGGTAACGTCGTAAAAGAAAATAATCTTTCAGATAATAGACATGAAATAATTTGGGTAGACCCATATCCTAAACCCTCATATCTTTTTGCATTGGTAGCAGGCAAACTTAATTGTGTAAAAGACAATTTCATAACAAAATCGAATAAAAAAGTAAACATAAATATTTATGTTGAATATGGCGATGAAAAATATGTGCAACATGCAATAAGTTCCTTAAAAAAATCAATGAGATGGGACGAGGATAAATATAACCTTGAATACGATTTGTCATTGTTCAATATTGTTGCAGTAAGGCACTTTAATATGGGAGCTATGGAAAATAAAAGTCTCAATATTTTCAACTCAAAACTAATACTCGCAAATTCTGAAACAACAACTGATGAAGAATTAGAAAGAATAGAAGGGGTGATTGCCCATGAATACTTCCATAATTGGACAGGTAATAGAGTGACTTGTAGAGATTGGTTTCAATTATCTCTAAAAGAAGGTTTAACAGTATTCAGAGATCAACAATTTACTGCAGACCTTCATAATCATGAAATCAAGAGGCTTGAGGATGCAAAATTTCTTAGAAGAAATCAATTTAGAGAAGATTCTGGTCCAACATCGCATCCTGTAATGCCAGAAAAATATCAAGAAATAGATAATTTCTATACGACTACGATATACGAAAAGGGGTCAGAAATAATTAGAATGCTCAAAAAGCTTGTAAAAGATGAAAATTTCTATAAAGGATTTAGTAATTACATCTCAACATATGATGGGAAGGCTGCAACAATAGACCAATTTGTGGATAAAATTTTAGAGCTCAATAAAGAAATCGATCCTAAAGAATTTAAAGTCTGGTATAAGCAAAATGGCACACCAAAAGTTAAATTCAAGAGAATCTGGGATCAAACAGACGAGAAACTTACCATTCAAGCCTCTCAAAGTAATCCAATAAAGAATAACCCATATAATGATTTACCTCTAATAATTCCTATAAATCTGGCTATATTTTGTGGTGAAAATAAAAAATTAGAAAAAACAGTTGTTTTAAAAACAAAAAAACAAGAATTTATTTTTAGTAATGTAAGATCTCACCTCCAAATCCCTTTAGTAACTTATTTTCGCGAATTCTCTTCACCAGTAGAGTGGGAATCAGACACTACCTTGGATGAAAAATTTTTAATCTTAATTTATGAAAAAGATTTTTTTACACTGGCTAATATTGTTAAAGGATTTTATAAAAAAATCATTCTATGCAGAATAGATGAAAAACCAAATCATAAAATTGAAAATAAATTAATAAGCACCTTAATATCATTCATAAAAAATAAAGATATTAATTTATCTCTTTTATCAGACTTACTAAGTATTCCGACTTTTGCTGAAATTGAATCAGAATTGAAAAATATAGACCCTTTAAAAATATATAAAACTATTGACGAATTAAATCATTTATTCGGTACCAAATTAAAAAAAGAATTATATTTTAAGCTCCGAGAAATCGAGAAAAATCTAGATAAAGTTTGGCCAGAAGGTAAAAATGAAAGAAAACTAATCGAAAATATTTGGAAACTACTCTTACACAGTGATGATCAGGAAATTAAAAGCAAAATAATTAATTATGTCGATAGTAATTCGATGACATTAGCAAAAGCTGCATTGAATTCTTTCAGTAGGATTAATTGTCCTGAAAGAAAAATTATTTCAAATATATTTTTCAATAAATGGGAAAATAATAGTGTCGTTTTAGATAGTTGGTTTTCATTCAATGCATCTATAGAAATTGATGAAAAAACAAGCAACATTGAAAAACTATTTGAAAATAAGTTTTTTGACTCAAAATCACCAAACACCTTAAGAGCTATATTAAATACTTTCGTAACAAGGAATAGTACTTTTCATGCAATAGATGGTTCTGGTTATAAATATATTGCAAAAAAGATAATTGACTTTGATAAAGTAAATCCAATCGTAATTTCCCGTTTTGTGAAAGTATTTAGTAGATACAATTATTATTCAGACCCTTATAAAAGTAATATGATAAAAACAATAAAGCAGATTAAAAAAAACAAACTATCAAAAAATACTAAAGAAATATTAGATGCAATAATAGAATAATTTATTGATAATTTTTAACTAAATTTAAATATAACAATTATTAATATTAATAATAAAATAAACACAATATACTTATTAATAAAAATATAGCCAAATACATTTACATTATTATCTTTATTCCACTTTTTATTGACGTATTCCTTAGTTATAAATTTATTAGGTCTGCCACAATATAAACATGTAGGAGAAGTTTTTAAAATTAAATTTTTACATTGGGGACATTTTTTTTTTTCCATAACTTAATCTTACTGAATTAAATTAAAATCAGAAACAATAAATAAAATTAGTAATTTAAATTTAATTTTGAATAATTAAATATCATTGCAAAAATGAATTTGATTCAAACTAATAAAAAATAATCCAATATAATAAAAAATTAGTATTTTTGTTTTAAATGTTTGCTATTGCACTTGGAATGTCGCCTATCGAAAAAATCACTGTTGCAATATCTGCTTCAATTTTTATAATCGCTTTTACATGGGTCTCAATTAAGGGAGATTTAAGAAAACTTGCTAATGAACTAATTGAAGATAATGAAAATAATCAAGATAATTAAAAAAAATCTTTTAACCTACTTTTAATGCAAACTGGGATAATCAATAATATGCCTAATTTCTTTAAGAGAAGAACCATAAATTTTTTTGCCATTTAAGTCAACACCAATCCATTTTTCTTTTTGATTAAAAAAATTACTTTTAGTAGTATCCCTATCGAGATAATCTTTTTTATCCCAATTTAAAGTTATATCCCAACCTTTATAATTTTCTATCATTAAGAAAGAGAGAACATAAACAAATAATAACTAGATAAACAGAGAACAAAAACAAAGGAAATAAGTATTTTTTTCGTTATTTTTATTTAATATTTATTAGGTACTGACTTTTATTTTAAGAGCAGCTTCATCTGCATTTTTTCTAGCCAAATTAATGTCAGAATTTGATGAGAGAACAACACCCATTCTTCTTCCTTTTCTAGAAACTGGTTTACCAAATATGAGCACTTTAGTCTTTTCAAATTCTAATGCATCATAAAGACCCACATAAACAGGATTTATGCACTCTTGGTTAGAGAGTATAACTCTGGTTGCAGAGGGTTCTATTAGATCTACATGGGGTATAGGCAAATTTAAAAAAGCCCTTAAATGTAATTCAAATTCATTTATGTTTTGACTAACTAATGTAACCATACCGGTGTCGTGTGGTCTTGGAGATAATTCTGAAAATATAACCTCACTTCCTTTTATAAAAAACTCTACTCCGTATAATCCAGCTCCATTAAGGTTATTTAAAATTCTACTTGTCATGCTCTTAGCTTCATTAATTAATGACTCGTTGATTTCTATAGGTTGCCAACTACATTGATAGTCTCCATTAGATTGAAGATGTCCAATCGGTAAACAAAAAATATTTTCACCACTTTCTTTTCTTACAGTTAGGAGAGTAAACTCAAAATCAAAATTAATAAATTCTTCAATAATTACACCTTTAACCTTTCCTCTTGAATTTGCTTGTGCCTGTTTCCAAGCATGTTGTAAATCATTTTTTGTTTTGACCAAACTCTGTCCCTTCCCTGAAGAGCTCATTAAAGGCTTAAGTAAAAGTGGGAATCCAATTTTATCTGCTTTTTTTTCTAAATCATCAAATTCAAAAATATAATCAAACTTTGCAGTTTTTATTTTTAAATCTCTAGAAGCTAAGTCTCTAATTTTATCTCTATTCATTGTTACTTCTACAGTTCTGGCGTTTGGAACAATATTAAATCCTTCATCCTCTAGTTCTTTTAGGGCTTCAATCGAAAGTGCCTCTATTTCTGGGACAACGTAGTCAGGCTTAAATTCTTTTATAACGTTTTTTAAAATATTTTTATTTCCCATATCAATTACTCTTGAATAATCAGCAACTTGCATTGCAGGTGCTTTTTCATATCGATCAATAGCAATAACTTCTAATCCTAATCTTTTGGATTCTATTACTAATTCTTTTCCAAGCTCGCCACTACCAAGCAATAAAATTCTCTTTTTAGAAAAAATTGATCCTTCCATATATATAAGACTTATTCGTCATCACCTGAGGGATGTGAAGATGTATCATCTGTAATTTTTTTATCTTTAGAATAACTAAATAAAAAATTTCTAACAAACCAACTTTGACTTCGAATGCTATGAGTTATTGATCTTGAAATTGCTCCTAAAAAAAAGACTCCAATCATTGTCCAAATAATTTTTTCTAAAGCAATTGCAGCTGAAAAACCTTGACCGGAATAAATAATTTCAGTAAGCGGGTCTAAAGGGTCCAAATTTAAACTGATTAATAATAATAATTATAAAGGGTTAAATAAATAAAAAATTAAAACTTATAAAAGAAATACCAAAACCACCATATAAATTAAACACAATAAAGTCTATACAATGCTATCTTCAAAGGGTGATTTTTTTTAGACATGCAAGTTGACGTACAAAATACTACTGTCCTTTCCGCAGACGGATCATCCATAAAACTAGGCAAATATTCAGGGGAAGTAATTTTAGTTGTTAATGTAGCTAGTTATTGCGGAAATACTGCTCAGTATGAGGATCTTCAGAAGCTACATGATTTATATTCAAGCAAAGGCCTAAGAATACTTGCATTCCCTTGTAATGATTTCGGGAAACAAGAACCCGACTCTCTTTCAGAAATAAAAGATTTTTGCTCAGCAAAATATGGAGTTAAGTTTGAAATCTGTGAAAAAGTTCATGCCAAAGGCAATACCACAGAACCATACACAACCCTTAACAAAGTTGAACCAGAAGGAGATGTTGAATGGAATTTCGAAAAGTTTCTGATAGGAAAAGATAGTAAAGCAATCGCAAGATTCAAACCAGATGTTAAACCGTTTGACGAAAACTTAATAGCAGCTATCGAAGTAGCTTTAGATTCATAAAACCTTCTTAAAATTCAAATTAAAATATTAAAAGTAAAGACTCTTTAATATTGAATTTAAAAAATAACCAAACTATTCTAAAAAAATATTCTACCTTTTGGATTCAGGACTGCCTTGTATTCTTTAACTTAATTTAAAATCTTATTTATTATCAGAATCAACTTCTACGTCTATTATTTCATCTTTAA
>QCBH01000010.1 GCA_003281685.1 Prochlorococcus sp. AG-347-E23
GATTTTAAAAGTAACAGCAGAAACCACCCTTTATAAGAAAATATATAAGATATATTTAGATGTTGAATTTAAAGAAATTACAACGCAATCAACAATAGATTACAAATTTAATGTCAACAAAGTCTAATTCATTAAAAGAAAAGCTTACGGAAAATTTTTCTGAATTTTCTCAATTATCTGACTATTCTTTTATGAATTGTCTCAAAGCAGATCCTCAATCAACAAAAGATGGAAATGATCATAAGCCGCGTTCAGTATATTCAGGCCATTACGTACCAGTTCTCCCAACTGCTATTCCAGACCCAGAATATATCTCCCATAGCAAGAAACTTTTTAAAGAACTATGGCTAAGCTCTGATCTTACTAGGGACAAGAATTTTTGTCGTTTTTTCTCAGGGGATATTTCTGTTGCTGATTATCCAATGAGTTCTGTTGGTTGGGCAACAGGTTATGCATTATCAATTTACGGTACTGAATATACCCAACAATGTCCCTTTGGTACGGGCAATGGTTATGGCGATGGCAGAGCAATTTCTGTTTTTGAAGGTTTATTCAATGGGAAAAGAATGGAAATGCAACTTAAAGGAGGAGGTCCCACTCCCTACTGTCGTGGAGCAGATGGTAGAGCTGTCTTAAGGTCTAGCGTAAGAGAATTTCTTGCACAGGAATTAATGGATGCCTTTGGAATCCCTACCTCAAGATCTTTAACACTTTATGTCTCACTTTCAGAAATAGTTAGAAGACCGTGGTATTCCAAAGGGTCCAAGTATTTTGAACCTGACATCATGATTGATAATCAAGCGGCAATCACAACGAGGGTCGCTCCATCTTTTTTACGAGTTGGACAGCTTGAACTTTTTGCAAGACGAGTTCGCAATAATGCTCATGATGAAGCTCTTAGTGAACTAAAGATGATAGTTCAACATCTTATTGATAGAAACTATAAAGATGAAATTGAAAATGAGATTTCACTTGAAAGTAAGGTAATAAAACTTTCTTGTTTATATAGATCGAGACTTATATCTCTTGTAACTAACTGGATGCGAGTTGGTTATTGCCAGGGTAATTTCAATAGTGATAATTGTGCTGCTGGAGGTTATACCTTGGACTATGGACCCTTTGGATTCTGCGAATTATTTGATCCAAGATTTCAACCATGGACAGGTGGAGGTGAGCATTTTTCATTTTTCAACCAACCTTCTGCTGCGGAAATCAATTTTAAAACATTTTGTTCCTCACTTAGGCCGTTACTCTCAGAAAGCAAACATGATTTTAAAAAGCTAGAGCAAATCGAAAAAGACTTTTCTGAATTAATGAATAAGGAATTGATGAAAATGTGGGCAAACAAGATTGGTTTAGAACATTACAACGAAACTTTAATAAATGAATTTTTTAATCTTATGGTCATTTCAAAAGCAGACTATACAATTTTGTTCCGTAAACTTTCTGAAATACCTGATAACTTAGATTCTTTAAAAGACAGTTTCTATTTACCAATTAATAATGAGCTCAATAATAGGTGGGAAGTATGGCTTGAAAACTGGCAATCAGTCTTGAAGAAAGAAGGAAATATTAAAGCAAAATCGACATCAATGAAATCTCTTAATCCAGTCTATACATGGCGCGAATGGATGGTCGTTCCCGCATATGAAGAGGCTGAAAAAGGAAATTACAAAAAAATAAAAGAGTTACAGGATGTTTTTAGCAATCCATATATAGAACAATCCTCAGAAATAGATCAAAGATATAATCGACTAAAGCCAAGCCAGTATTTTAACTATGGAGGCGTATCTCACTACAGCTGTTCTTCATAAAAGTTCAATCCTCATGCAGATTAAACAAGTTTGAGAAAAATCTTATTTATTTATGGCCGTAGGCATTCCAACTACTGATACAACTCCCACATAAAGTATGGCCGGCTTTTTCCCAACATTTTTCACATAGTGAGGGCCCCCATTATTACTCTCTATAAATGCATCACCCGCTTTAAAGAAATTAGTTTCTTCACCCCTCACATGCTTTAATCTTCCTTTGGTGACATGAATCAACATTGGGGAAGGATGCGTATGAATTGGAGTTTCCAAGCCAACAGGAATATTGACTTTTAAGAGTCTTAATTCAGGCTTCCCCTTGAGATAATTAAAATTTTTACCACTTAGACCTTTTGAACTTTGAATAATAGGTATAACTTCAATCTTTTCTTCAGCAAGAGAAGATTGTTGTGAAACTAAAGTTCCAACAATAAAGTATATGAATGGAAAAATATTTTTTAATTTCATTAAATATTAGTTTTTAGTCATAATAATGTATTTTTTAAAAATAATAAGCTTATTTATTTTTTATATAATTTTTCTAATTGCTTAATTTCCTCTCTTAGATCCTTACCTCTATTATTCAATTTATTAATTTTTATTATTATTGGGATAATCCACCAAGCTTGAAGACCTAAAAAGATAAAAACTAGAATCAATAATTCAAAAGTACCAGGCTGCATTTGATAAATAAACCTTCTTTGTTAATAACATTACTCTAAAAGTTTTTAAACATTCATGAGATATTCAATATTTCTAGGCTGCCTCTAATTCAATATTAAGTTCAATACCCTTTGAAATGATTGCTTTTTTAAATTCAATAAGTTTGGAACTTATTCTTTGCTTCTCTTGATCAGTTTTATAGATATCCTCTGCAACTTCTTGCATTGCAAGTGTTACTTTTTGTAGTTTGATTTCTAAATCTTCCCTGTAATTCATAAGCTCAAAGAAATTACCTTATTTATTAAAAAACAAAAGAATTATTAGTAAATAAGTACTTAACCTCAAAAGGATTGACAGCTAAACAAGTAGGATATAATTTATAGTACAAACGTATTAATATTCATCCAGCCAATTAAAGATAAAGCATGGAGCCTAAGTACTCATTTGGATGTAGCACTAGCAAACCAAACGGATGCCTACTAAATCCCGAAGGCAGCAGAATGATCTTTTTCGAAGAATGCAAAAATCTTCCTAAACCTAATTCAAAAATTAATACTCATCTTTTTTATACAAACCACCTTGGAGAGCCTGGTGGGTACAAATCCTCTGAAAAACTAAACATAGATTCAGCTTGGGAAAAGTGGCACGAACTTCACCAAAAAGGCTGGACGGAGGTCTATTACCATTACGGATGAGGATTCCTTTAAGAAAATACTCAAAAAATCAACTATTTAACTTTACACGTTACGAAATTGCTACATTTATGTGGCATATATTTTGAAAATAACTTGTTTTTGGCCTATTACTTTACATTTGTTAATAGTAGTGTTACATTAATTAACAATTACATAATTTCAATGGCTAATTCAAACGTTACTACTGAATCAGGTGGCAGACAGAATATGTTTCCTACTGAGACACGTCCTTATATAGATGAATCTGTTTCTTATGACAGCTATCCACAAAATGCAGAAAAAGTTAATGGTCGTTGGGCAATGATTGGGCTTGTTGCATTAGTAGGTGCTTACGTTTCAACCGGACAAATTATTCCTGGTATTTTTTAATGAGTCCACTTTCAGGTTTCTTAACCGTAATTGTATTCTTAACAGCCATCTTCGTTGCTTATCTAACCAAGCAATTTCAAAACGAAAATTCAAACTATTCACCTTTTAAGCAAATGAAAAACACAAACACAAAAGTCAAAACAATCGAGAAAGAAAAAGTTGTTGCTGAAACTCTTAACGGAAGATTCGCAATGCTTGGATTAATTGCTGCTGTTGGAGCATATTTAACAACAGGTCAAATAATTCCTGGTTTCGTTTAAAACTATCTATTTAATAAAATTTATAAAGCAGAAAAAAATGGAAAATTCAAAACCAACTTATTGGCAAACGCCGAGAGAACTAATGGAAGAATGGCAATGATGGGCTTATTTGCATTAGTTGTAAATTATGGCTTATTCGGCTGGATAATCCCAGGAATTTTTTAAAATGAATTTAGGCCTACTTTTTCTTAAAGTAAATACTTTAGGAGTTATAACTCTCTCTGAACTTGATTGGATAACTAACCATCAATCTGAATTTTCCAGGCTAGATATGTCTTTAGTTATCAAAATCGGACGTCTTATGGATTCTGGAGTTGTTGAAATTGATAATAGATTGTCTGTTTAATTTATTAAAAATTGATCGTCATGAGTGTTTGTCTATAGGGATACTGACAAACACTTTTTTTTGAGGAAAAACTATATAAAAAGAAGATTGTTTCTTAGCTAAAAACAATCTCTCAAATACCTGATTCTTACATGAAAATTCAAGTAAGCTCATAAAGCTTAACTGATTTATTTTTATAGAAATACGAAAAAATACTTTTGTTATTTATCTTTTTAAACCACCTTTTTTTATCCATAAAAACCATGTAATCCAAAAAGGAGGGAGAAATCTTATTAAAAAATAAATTTTATAAATATAAAATGGTGCATTTTCACTTTGAAATAAATTCATCAAAAAGGAAGATATATTTATCCAAAGTAAAATTATTAATATATTTGCTCCCAACAAAGCGAACTTATTTTGTTTGAATATTTTTGGCATAAGGTAAATTTTTTATATTCTTAATTTTAAATAATCTAGAGAAATAAATTATAAATTTTCAAAAAAACTTCAAATTTAAAATCCATATCCAAATAAAAAAAGTACTAAATTTCAATCCCTCTCCAAATAACATCCCAAAAACAATAGGAGGCAAAAATATTAAAAAAAGAATAGAGAATAAACTAAATAATGCAAATGAACCTCTTAGAAAAAAATTCTTTCTTTTGGTTCTTCTTAGATTTTTTAAGGTATTCCACTCCCATTCGATAAACCTATAGAACTTTTCTGATAATAAAAAAAAATACTTCATTAATATTATTAATTTCTATCGGCTTGTCTTATTTATAAAATTAATTTCATTTGTTAGCAATAAACCTTATCCCCTTCTTCAGAAAGATAGTAAATTTTATTTTCTGAACTTACAAAGAAAGTTAATCCCTTATATTGTGATCTTTTAAATTTATTTAATCTAAGTTTATGTAAATCCCAATTATCAGTACTTATGTCAGGATTAAATTCTTGTTCTTTTAAGAAAGGTACATAAGTTGGAATAATTGTTGTTTTTTGGGCTAACCTTCTATTTCGTTTTGAATAAAAAAATAATGAAAATAAAAGTACAAAAAAAAGAATTAATAATATATTTGTCATTGTTAATTTTTCTAATTTGAAAAAACTTTATTTTGGAGAATCAAGAACTTTAAGCAATAAATTTCTTAGTAAGTAAAAAATCCTATTTTTATATTCTTGTATTTTTGAATACTTATCAAGGGTTGGCTTAAATCAGATTATAAAATGAGTCGCATTTTCAACATGACTCAAAATTCCATGAATACTCCTTATGCAAAAAGAGTAGCTGAAAAATTTAGAGAGGCTCAAAACTATTTAAAAACTAATGGTTTTAGTAGATCAACTAAACATTTACTGGAAGATATTGAAAATTCTGTTGAAAAATAATGCCAATACCCCCTCACTTACCACAATTACAATATGGCTACGATGACGGCTTTACAACCATTATTTTTGGGTTAATAGGAAGTTGCTTAGGATGTATCTTAATTTTATTAATTTCATTTTTTGAATTTAAATTCAAAAAGCAAAATAGTAAGCCTTAAGAGACATACTAAACATTAAATAAGAACTCCATTACATCGCCTTCGTTAACAACATATTCCTTACCTTCACTTCTTAAAAGACCTTTAGTTTTTGCATTCGCAATTGAACCTGAATCAAGTAAATTTTGATATGAAATAGTCTGAGCTCTTATAAATCCTTTTTCAAAATCAGTATGAATTACTCCTGCTGCCTGTGGCGCAGTCATCCCATCTTTTATGGTCCATGCTTTTGTCTCTTTTTCTCCGGTAGTGAAATAAGTTTTTAATCCCAATAATTTATATGTTGATCTAATTAAAGAACTTAATCCCCCTTCTTCTACTCCTAAACCCATAAGGTAGTCTTTTTTATCTTCTGGTTCTAACTCTATTAATTCAGATTCGACTTGCGCTGATATTTTTATACATTCTGTATTTTCATTGCTTGCAAAAATCTGAACTTTTGATGAGAAATCATTACCTTCAGCTAAATCATTTTCATTCAAATTTGTTGCGTAAATAATTGGTTTAGCAGTAAGGAAGCCTAGTTGCTTAATTATTAAATTTTCTTCTTCACTCAAAGATATTGATCTAACTGAAAGGCCTTTCTCTAGCTCTTCTTCGATTTTTGCTAGTAAGTTATCTTCTTTTGCAGCCTCTTTACTAGTTCTTACCTGTTTTTTAATTCTTTCTCTTCTCTTTTGGAGTTGGGATAAATCAGCTAAATTCAATTCCAGATTAATTATCTCAATGTCATCCAAGGGATCTACCTTTCCGGAAACATGAATTACATCACTATCCTCAAAGCACCTTACAACATGAACTATTGCATCAACCTCCCTAATATTTGATAAAAATTTATTTCCCAAACCTTCGCCTTTACTAGCTCCTTTTACTAGTCCTGCGATGTCTACAAATTCAATTTTTGTTGGGATAATATTTTCGCTAGAACTTAAATTACCTAACTCTTGCAACCTTTGATCTGGGACTGAAACTATGCCTTTATTAGGTTCTATAGTACAAAAGGGAAAATTAGCTGCTTGGGCCTTAGCATTTTCTACAAGAGCATTAAATAGAGTTGATTTTCCAACATTTGGTAATCCAATAATACCTGCTTTTAACATTTGAAAAAACTTATGGAAAAATTATCAAGAAAACATCTTCTAGTAATATAGTATTTACTTAACCAATCTTGGATAAGTTAATTATAATCGTCTTGATTATTTATTTAGTTCCTAAATATTCTCTACTTCTGCTTTTAAAAAGAAATGTTCGATTTAATAAAAAAAAATATAAATCTAAGAAGTGGAATTATATTGCTTTCTCTAGCTATATTTTTCGTCTTTATAACCAATTCCCTCAAGAAAAATAAGTCAAAAGATATTTCTGATTTTGTAGTTCAAGTAGAAAAAGGAATCCTCTCAGATTCAATTAATACTAGTGGTGAAGTAAAAGCAATAAGGACAAGCAATATTGGGCCTCGGAAGCAAGGCGTAATAAAAGAAATCAAAGTAGATGAGGGCGATCTTGTAAAAGAAGATCAGGTTTTAGCTTCTCTTGATGATGAAGACTTTATCTATAAAATTGAAGAACTTGAATTAAATGTAGAGAAACAAAAATCTGAATTTTTAAGAAGAGAATATTTATATCAAGAAGGTGCGGTAAGTAAAGAAGACTATGAAAGTTATAAAAATAATTACAACATTAGTAACGCCAAACTTAATGATGCAAAAGCTGAAAAAAGTTTCTATCTAATTAAAGCTCCTTATGGAGGAAAGATAACTGCAAAATATGCTGAGATAGGATCTTATGTCGCACCAAGTACAAACTTAAGTTCAGACCCTAAAACCAAAAACTTTATTTTTGAACTATCAGAGGGCCTAGAAATTGTTGCTAAAGTTCCTGAGAGTGACATTGGCAGAATAAAAATAGGTCAAGAAGCCTCAGTAAGAATTGAGGCCTATCCCTCAAAAAAATATAGGGCCATAGTAAAAAAAATAGCTACACGAGCTGTAAAAGATAATAATGTAACTTCATTCGAAGTGACTTTAAATTTTAAAAATATTTCTGAAGAAATTAAAATTGGAATGACTGCAGATCTTGAATTTAGAGTCGAAGGTAATGAAGAAAAAATCTTAGTGCCAACAGTTTCTATTGTCACTGAAAAAGGTGAAAAGGGAATTTTGAAAGTTGATAAAAACAATTCTCCTAAATTTGAAAAAATTGAAATTGGTATTAGTAGTGGAAATAAAACTTCAGTTATTGATGGATTAGAACCTGGAGAGCAAATCTTTATTGATATTCCACCTTGGGCTAAGAAGAGAAAATGAGTTTAAAATCTGTAAACTCTAAAAAACCAATTTTACTTTTGGTCGATGGTCATTCACTTGCTTTCAGAAGCTTCTATGCATTTAGCAAAGGGATTGATGGAGGTTTAACAACCAAAGAGGGATTCCCAACAAGTGTGACTTATGGATTTCTAAAAAGCCTTCTTGATAATTGCAAAAACATTAGTCCTGAGGGTGTTTGTATTACTTTTGATACCGAAAAACCTACTTTCAGACATGAATTAGATCCAAATTATAAGGCCAATAGAGATGTAGCACCAGATGTTTTTTTTCAGGATATTGAACAACTAGAAATCATTTTAGAAGAAAGCCTTAATTTACCAATTTTTAAATCTCCTGGTTACGAAGCAGATGATCTCCTAGGCACAATTGCAAATGATGCTTCTTCTAAAGGATGGTGCGTGAATATTCTTTCTGGGGATCGGGACTTATTCCAATTAGTAGATGATCAAAAAGATATTTATGTACTTTATATGGGTGGTGGTCCATATGCAAAAAGTGGAAATCCAACCCTTATGAATGAAAATGGAGTAAAAGAAAAATTAGGTGTTGTTCCAGAAAGAGTAGTTGATCTTAAAGCTCTAACTGGTGATAGTTCTGATAATATTCCTGGTATTAAAGGGGTAGGTCCAAAAACTGCAATTAATCTACTAAAAGAAAACGATACACTTGATGGGATTTATCAGGCTTTGGACAAGATTCAGCATAACAATGATAAAAAATATAAAGGATTCATCAAAGGTTCGGTTATAGAAAAGCTCATAAACGATAAGCATAATGCTTTTCTTTCAAGGGATTTAGCAAAAATAAATACTGAAGTGCCTTTGATATTAAGTGATGGTTATGAATTAAAAAATATAAATCAAGAACTTCTCTTAGAGTCACTTCAAAAACTTGAATTATCAACACTACTTCGGCAAATTGATATTTTCAATTCAACTTTTAGTAAAGGCGGTTTTGACAAAAATAACGTAGCTAAAGAGGAGGAGAAAGATCCAAAGGTCTCTAGTAAAAGTGAATTAGAAAATAATGAAAATAAAATCCCTAAAATCAAAGTAACTGTTGTAAATGATTTTGAATTACTTGATAAATTAATTCAAAGATTAGAAAAAACCAATGAGATAGTTTCTTTAGATACAGAGACTAATAGTTTAAATTCAATCGATGCGGAACTTGTTGGGATAGGACTATGTCTTGGAGAAGAAACTGATGATTTATTTTATATACCTCTTGGTCATCAAACAAAAAAAGAGACCCCCAATCAATTATCGATTGAAGATGTTTTCTCAAAACTAAGAACTTGGATAGAAGATCCAATAAAAGAAAAGGCACTCCAAAATTCTAAATTTGACAGGCAAATATTTTTTAATCACGGACTTGATCTTAAAGGAGTAACCTTTGACACCTTGTTAGCAGACTATCTTCTTAATAATCAGGAGAAGCATGGGTTAAGTGAAATTAGTTTTAGATTATTTGGATTTAAGCCTCCCTCATTTAAGGAAACAGTTGGGAAAAATAAAGACTTTTCATTTGTTGATATTGATGAAGCTAGTATTTACTGTGGTTATGATGTATTTCTAACTTTTAAGATTGTCAAAATTTTTAAAGAAAGATTTTCAACAGAAAAAAATGAATTAATCAAATTGTTCGAAGAAATCGAGCTGCCCTTAGAGCAGGTATTGTCTCAAATGGAAATGAATGGAATAATCATTGACATCCCTTATTTAGATAAACTCTCAAAAGAACTAAAAAGTACCTTAGTAGATATTGAAAGTAAAGTTTATGAATTAGCAGAGGAGACTTTTAATCTATCTTCACCAAAACAACTTGGTGAGATCTTGTTTGAAAAATTAAATTTGGATAAGAAAAAATCACGGAAAACAAAAACAGGATGGAGTACAGATGCAGTAGTTCTTGAAAGATTAGTCGACGAACATGAAATAATCCAACATTTAATAAAACACAGAACTCTTAGCAAATTACTTAGTACCTATATTGATGCTCTTCCAAATCTTATAAACGAAAAGACAGGAAGAGTTCATACAAACTTTAATCAAGCTGCTACAGCGACTGGGAGACTAAGTAGTAGCAATCCTAATCTTCAAAATATCCCGGTTAGGACTGAATTTAGTAGGAGAATAAGAAAAGCATTCTTGCCTGAAAAAAATTGGAAACTTTTATCAGCTGATTATTCTCAGATCGAATTAAGGATACTTGCGCATTTAGCTGATGAAGAAATACTAATTAATGCGTTTCATAAAAATGATGACATTCATTCTTTGACTGCAAGATTAATTTTTGAGAAAGAAGAAATATCATCCGACGAAAGGAGAGTTGGGAAAACAATAAATTTTGGAGTTATCTATGGTATGGGTATAAAAAAGTTTGCCCGTTCAACAGGAGTAAGTACTCCAGAGGCAAAAGAATTCCTAATAAAATACAAAGAAAGATATTCAAAAATTTTCAAATTTCTTGAACTCCAAGAAAGGCTTGCCTTATCAAAAGGTTATGTAAAAACAATTTTTGGTCGAAAAAGAGAATTTAAGTTTGATAAAAATGGACTTGGAAGATTAATAGGGAAAGATCCTTACGAAATTGACCTGCAATCTGCAAGAAGGGCTGGCATGGAAGCACAGTCATTAAGAGCCGCAGCTAATGCACCAATTCAGGGTTCAAGTGCAGACATTATTAAAATTGCAATGGTTCAACTAAATAAGAAATTCATAGAAATGAATCTTCCCACAAAAATGCTTTTACAAGTACATGATGAATTATTGTTTGAAGTTGAACCAGATTCTTTGGAAATTACGACAAAATTAGTAAAGAAGACTATGGAAGATTGTGTAAAATTAAGTGTGCCTCTTTTAGTTGATATTGGTATTGGAGACAATTGGATGGAGACAAAATAAACCTTATGAAATACTTGATTTAAGATGATCAAACTTTTTAATACTTTAAGCAGAAGTGTTGAGGTTTTTAAGCCTATTGATGATGTAGTAAAAATTTATTGTTGTGGAGTAACTGTTTATGATTTATGTCATCTTGGTCATGCCAGAAGTTATATAGCTTGGGATGTATTGAGAAGATTTTTAATTTACAGTGATTACGAAGTGAAGTATGTTCAAAATTTTACAGATATTGATGACAAGATTTTAAAAAGAGCTAAAGAAGAAAGCAGTTCAATGAAGGAAGTATCTGAAAAAAATATTATTGAATTTCATAAAGATATGGATTCTTTAGGAATAATGCGTCCGGATAGTATGCCAAGAGCAACGAATCACATATGCAATATCTGCTCCTTCATAACAATCCTTGAGGACAAAGGTTATGCATACTCTAGGGATGGAGATGTTTATTATTCTGTTTTAAAAAATAAAAATTATGGAAAGCTAAGTAATCAAAATATACAAGAACAAAATATCAATCAGCAAGGAAGAATGACTAATGATGAAAATAGCAAAAAACTTAATCCGCAAGATTTTGCACTATGGAAAAAAGCCAAAGATGATGAACCATTTTTTGATTCACCATGGGGTAAAGGTAGGCCAGGATGGCATATTGAATGTTCGGCGATGGTCAAAGATGAATTAGGGGATACTATTGATATTCATTTAGGTGGTTCTGATTTGATTTTTCCACATCATGAGAATGAAATCGCCCAATCAGAAGCAGCCAATGGCAAAAAGCTAGCGAACTATTGGTTACACAATGGGATGGTCAATGTAAATGGACAAAAGATGAGTAAATCCCTTAAAAATTTTAAAACTATCAGAGAGCTAATTAAGTCAGGGATAAGCCCTATGACTTTGCGATATTTTGTTATGACTGTGAATTATAGAAAACCTCTTGATTTTACTGAAGAAGCTTTAAGGAGTTCTTCAGAAGCTTGGAAAAACATAAATATAGCCCTTTCTTTTATCGACCTCACAAAAGATGCTTTTAGATCTATTAATAAAAATGAATCTATTGATGAAGAATATAAAGAGAAAATAAGCATTGAATTATCTCAAAAAAAGCTTAAATTTTCTGAGGCTCTGGGAAATGACCTTAATACAGCAGGTGCTATTGCAATTATTTACGATTTAGCAAAACCATTAAAAAACTTTTTAAACCAATTTCAAAGGGTCGAAGGTTTAAAAATAGACCTAAATGAAAAATTCTTTCTACTTGAGAACTTTAAAACTCTTGAAAAGTTGACTGAGGTACTTGGTCTTAAAAAAGAGATTTTAGTAAAAGAAAGTAAAATAACAGAAGAAGAAATATCAACGCTTATTAATGAAAGATTGAAAGCAAAAAAGGAAAAGAATTATACTAAGGCCGATGAAATAAGGAATTTGTTAAAAGAAAAAGGTATTGAACTTATTGATCAATCAAAGGAAATAACAACATGGATAAAGATCTAAATTTTAAGAAAAAAACCAATTTGAAATTTTTGTTTTTTAAATACACCTTTAAATGGGAAGATATTAGAAATATCAGAGAAAATTGAAATACATTACTGTGCTCGGTTCTACTGGTTCAATTGGGACTCAAACTCTCGAAATAGCTAGTGAGCAGCCTGATAAGTTTAAAGCCGTAGCTCTTTCGGCAGGAAGAAATATTAATTTATTAACAGAACAAGTTAAAACACATAAACCAGAAGTAGTTGCGATTGAGGATGAAAATCTTATAGAAGATTTAAAAGATAATATTAATAACTTAGATTTGGATATTGCTCCTTTGGTTTTGAGTGGGAAGGAAGGGATTAACGCAGTTGCAGCATGGGACAAGGCAGATACTGTGGTTACAGGGATAGTAGGATGTGCAGGCTTAATTCCAACAATGTCAGCAATTAATGCGGGGAAAAATATTGCACTTGCTAACAAAGAAACTTTAATTGCGGCAGGGCCAATTGTTATTCCTGCATTAAAGAAAAATAATAGTAGACTTTTACCTGCTGATTCAGAACACTCTGCTATCTTTCAATGTTTACAAGGATTACCCAATTATGAAAATGCAGATTTTTCAACAGGAGAGATACCTAAAGGTTTAAAAGCCATACATTTAACAGCTTCTGGTGGAGCTTTCAGAGATTGGGCCGTTGAGGATTTAAAGCATGTCACAGTGGAAGATGCAACTTCACATCCTAATTGGGATATGGGAAAAAAAATAACTGTAGATTCTGCAACTCTTATGAATAAAGGATTAGAAGTTATAGAAGCTCATTATTTATTTGGTACCTCTTACGAAAATATCGAAATAGTTATCCACCCACAAAGTATTATTCATTCAATGATTGAGATGGAAGATTCTTCAGTATTAGCTCAATTAGGGTGGCCCGATATGAAACTACCCATTTTATATGCGATGAGTTGGCCTGAAAGGTTTAAAACAAATTGGAAAAGATTAAACCTAAGTGAAATTGGAAAATTAACTTTTAAAGAGCCAGACGAGTTTAAATATCCATGCATGGGACTTGCCTATGCAGCAGGAAAATCTTCTGGGACTATGCCTGCAGTCTTAAATGCTGCTAATGAAATGGCTGTTGAACAATTCCTTAAAGAAAAAATTTCTTTTCAAGAAATTCCAACATTTATAAGTAGAGCTTGTGAATCACACATGGAGAATTTGAATTTGAGTCCCGAATTGGAAGATATTCTTGAAGTAGACAATTGGGCTAGACTTTTTGTTGAGCAAGAAATTAAAAAAGGGAAAAAATACGTAAGTATTGGATAAAAGTGAATATTAAAAAGCATCTTCTACTATGCGCAACACCCACAAAACAGAAATGCTTTAAAGGCAATGAAGGTCAAAAAACATGGGAATGTCTGAAAAAGACTTTAAAAAAATTTGAGAATGATCCCTGTACAAAAAACGTTCATATATTAAGATCAAAAGCTGACTGTTTAAGGATATGTAAGAACGGCCCAATTCTTCTTGTGTGGCCTGATGGTATTTGGTATGAGAAAGTTTCTCCAGAAAAAATTTCAGAAATTTTCACCTCACATATTATTAATGGTAAGCCAATAGAAAAATGGATTTTTAAAAAAACACCATTTTTAAATAGTCCTAGATACTAATAAACCAGTTCTTTACTACTTCGTCTGACCAGCAGCCATTAATAGTGTGAAAACCATTATGACCTCCTTTTTCAGTTATAAAAATAGTAAATTTATCAATAAATTTCCCTCTTAAATTCAAAGTTGCATTATATGGAACCCAAGGATCATCCTTGGCATGAATAAAAAGCATTTGAGGTAATTTTTTTATTGAGTTTTGGATTCTAAATATTGGAGAAGCTTTAACATAATAATCTTCTAAAGAATTAAATCCCCAACTTGGAGCTGTAAATTTCTGATCAAATTCCCTTATACTTTTTAAAGTTCTGATTTTTTTTCTTAACTTCTCATTATTAAGAATTTTGCCTTCATCATTTAATCCGTCCCATAACTGATTTTTTAAGCGGTGAAGTAACCATTTTTGGTAGATATAATTTCTAGATTTTTCAATACAGAGACTGCATGATGATAAATCTAAAGGGCTACTCACACAGGCTAGGCCATCTAGAAGTTTTTCTCCTCTGTTCCCATCGTAATCTAAGCAGGCATTTAAAAGAATTGTTCCGCCTAAAGATAATCCAACTCCGTAAATTGGAAGATTATTCATCTTAATGAGATCTTTAAACTCTAAATTAATGAATTTTTTAAAATAATTAATTGCTGAAATAACATCACTAGAGCATCTAGCACAATAATTTCCTTTAGCTAAATATCTCGCAGATCCAGATCCTCTTAGATTTAATTTAAGAACTCCAAAACCATTATTTGCTAATTTCCGAGAGATTCTTCTTAAACCAAACCGTTTAGTTGAGCCACCTAAACCATGTGTAACAATTACAAAACCCCTAAGTGAGTTTAAGTTTTCAGGTAATTCTAAAAACCCTAGAAGATAATCACATTCATATTTATTAGAAAGAATTTTATTAATCGGAAAGAATAATTTTTTATTTTTTTTTGATTTAACAAAATCAATAACAAAAGTATCTCTCAAAGTTTGTAAGTCGCCACCTATCCAAGGTAAGACTTCACGAAATGGCTTATTTTTTAAGTAATCTGAAAAACTAAAAGATATACTATTATTTCTCCCCAACTCCAAGATCCTTTAATTCTCCAATCAAATCATTCAGTACCTTTTTTGCATCACCAAAGACCATTGAGGTATTTGGCAGATCAAATAAATCATTTTTTATTCCGGAGTAACCTGCACTCATACCACGTTTAATTACAAATACCGTTCTTGCTTCCTGCACATCAAGAACTGGCATGCCATATAAAGGAGAAGAGCTATCATTTTTAGCTTGAGGATTAACCACATCATTTGCTCCTAGAACTAAAACAACATCCGTTGCTGGAAAATCGGGATTTACAACGTCCATCTCTTTAAGTTGTTCGTAAGGAACATCTGCTTCTGCTAAAAGTACATTCATGTGTCCAGGCATCCTCCCTGCTACAGGATGTATTGCATAAACAACTTCAATACCATTTTGCTCTAGTTTTTTTGTCACTTCCCTTAAGGTATGTTGGGCTTGAGCTACTGCTAAACCATAACCAGGAACGATTATTACCTTGTTAGCCGCCTCTAAAGTCAATGCACATTCTTCAACACTACAAGAAGTTATATTTGTGTATTCTCCTGAACCAGAAGAGGTTGTAGTTTGTGCCGATAAAGATCCTCCAAAAAGAACTGAAACCAATGATCTATTCATTCCCTTGCACATCACTTGAGTAAGTATTAAACCTGCAGCTCCAACCATTGCGCCTGCCACTATCAAAAGCTGACTATCAACAACGAAACCAGCTGCAGCTGCAGCAATCCCTGAATAGCTATTTAATAAAGATATAACAACTGGCATATCCGCTCCACCAATTGGCAAAGTGACTCCGATACCTAATAAAGAGGAAACTATAACTAAAAGCCAAATAGAACTTGAATTGCCGTTTATCAAATCAAAAAATGCTATCAAGGATGCAACTGCAAAAACAATATTTACAAAATGTCTAACTTTGCTCTGAGTCCATCCTGGAGTTGACAACCAACCCTGTAACTTTGCCATTGCAACAATTGAACCTGTGAAAGTTATGGCCCCTACAAATATAGAAACAGATATAGAAACTTCGTTAATCAATGACTTGAAAAAATCAAGATTTTCTAGGCTACTAGATATAGGGAAAATAGCTACTCCCAAGGCGACTAAAAGTGATGACATCCCTCCACAACCATTGAACAATGCCACTGTCTCAGGCATGGAGGTCATCGGCACTTTTTTTGCGAGTATTGCTCCGAATAAACTACCTATTATTGATCCAATTATTATCCAAATCCAAGACTGGATAGTAATTCCAGATGTGCCCAAATAATAAGAAAGCAATCCAACTACTGATAGCGACATTGCAAATGCAGCTAATCTATTAGCATCCCTTGCTGATTTTACTTTTGACAATCCTTTTATTCCCAAAGCCAGTAAAAGTACTGCTAGTAGGTCAATAACGAATTTAATGATTACAGGTAGATTCATGTTAAAAATTACTTCTTATTTGATGGCTTGCGACTAAACATCGCCAGCATTCGATCAGTTACAAAGAAACCGCCTACAACGTTGAAAAGAGCAAATCCAAGAGAAACTGAACCAATGATTAAAAGTGCTAAGTTACCTTCTGCTTTTACAATTAAAGTCAAGGCTGCAAGCATTGTTATTCCTGAAATTGCATTTGCTCCACTCATTAAAGGTGTGTGAAGGGTAGGAGGAACTTTTCCAATTAACTCGAGGCCTAATAAACTACCAAGTAAAAGAACCCAAAGAAGACTTATAAAAGACATAATTTTAAAACCTCAATTTTCAAAAACTTTATTTTGAAGAACAACTCCTTCATCGCTTAATAAACATCCAGAGATGAGTTCATCCTCTTTATCTAATTTAATTACACCATCTTTTATAAATGGTGTAATCAAAGATGTTAAGTTCTTAGCATAAAGTGAACTTGCATCATTAGGAACTGAAGAGGGTAATTCGCCCGCTCCTATAAGTTTTACCCCATCTTTGATAATAGTTTCATTTGATTTTGTTCCTTCACAGTTCCCTCCTTGAGAAACTGCTAAATCAATAACTACTGCACCAGGCCTCATTTTTTCAATCATGGGAGAGTCAATTAAAACAGGGGCCTTTTTACCTAAAACTTGTGCAGTACATATAGCAACATCAGCTTCAGATAAATATTTAGTTAAAGTTGACTTCTGTTTTGAGAGGAATTCAGGTGTTACAGCTTTTGCATAACCTCCTGCCTCTCCTGGCTTTTCCTCAACTTCAGGAAGTTCTATAAATCTTGCTCCAAGGGACTCTACTTGTTCCTTAACAGCAGGTCTAATATCAGAAACAAATACTATTGCTCCAAGTCTTTTTGCTGTCGCAACTGCCTGTAATCCTGCAACGCCTCCACCAAGAACCACTACTTTGGCAGGTTGTACTGTACCTGCTGCAGTCATAAGCATTGGGAAATATCTATCTAACTCACTTGCAGCCAAAAGAACTGCTTTATATCCAGCAATATTAGCCTGTGAAGAAAGAACATCAGAAGATTGAGCTCTACTAATCCTCGGAAGCAACTCTAGTGATAAAGCTGAAATCTTATTACTATTTATAATCCTAAGAAGCTCCTTATTACGATATGGGTTAAGAAGACCAAGAAGAACAGCGCCTTTCTTTAATTTAGTTAAATTATCCTCTGATGGAGTTTGAACACAAAATATTAAGTCCGCTTCACCCCAAATTTTTTGATCTAAGTTATTTATTATTGTTCCGCCCGATTCTTCATATGATAAGTCACTAAATCCTGATAATTTTCCTGCTGAACTTTCAATATAAACATCACATCCAAGGCTTTTTAATTTCTTTACCGCTTCTGGTGTAGCTGAAACTCTCCTTTCACCAGAGCTTGTTTCGGAAGGAATAAGTATCTTTGTCAATTTATTTATTTTTTTAACATACTAAATATAAATTGAAGAAAGTCAAAAGTCTTGGATTTTTGTTAAAAGTATATTTTCTTTTCTATAAAAAATAGCTATCTAGAATATATACGTACTAAATAATCCAATGAGTATAAAAGCAATCGAATGTCCAGATGGAGTGTGCCACAGTCATCATGGTGGTCATGCTGTTCCAAGGCAAGCTATGCAGAAAAATCTAGAAAAGCATGGTAAAGACTGGTGCGAGAAATTAGCAGAGAGAATTTATGAAATGTCAGTTGATACTTATTCTCAGACAGTTATGCCCAGTCTCCACTCGGCAGGTTGGCAAAGAAGACATTTAGATTGGGAATTTAAGCTTGCAGAAAATGATTCTGAACCTGATGAAGCTCTTGTTGAAGGAATTATTAATGCCACAGAAAGCTTTCTGAGGAGTAGTGAGGTTCATCGATTATTTATTCAAGAATTAGTTCAGGGCACATTCGAGGAAGCAAATGACAAAAAAATAATTTCTAAAGCAATAAAATCTATCATTGAAGAAGAAATTGTTAGTTCACTAAGAGAAAAGAAAGAAACTCTTTTAAAGAAAATATCCGCAAAATTAATATCAGAAGAAAAAGTTAGCGAGGAACTTGCAATAAATTCAGCTAAAGAGGGTTTTGACGAAGTGGAAAGGCTACTTGCAAATCACAGCGAGGCAGTCTAACTCTATTTCTTTATGTTTTCTTTATATTTGACCCAAAAATTGGCTCAAATATAAATTAAAGATTAAATTATTGTTTGGAAATACAAAGTTGTAACTTATTAGACAATAGATACGTTCTCTAATGTGTTTATCTATATACAACTTAAAAGTTTCAATGGACAATTTCATTAGAAAAAGGATCGACATTGCAACCTGTTGGGCTACCAACAGAATTTCTGCAATGGACACTTTAGAAAGGTATGAAGACAGTTATGCAATCGCAGAAGAATTTAGAGAGTGGATATTACATATTGGAGAAAAGAACGAAAATTTAAAAGATTCTGTTTTAAACTTTCCAAAGGGATTAAAAAATCTATTAGAACAAAAAGTCAACGATTGAGTGATAAATATTTCGAGTGAAATCCGCCCTACATTATTTGGGTTTGTTTATTATTATAAATAGTGAAATTAGCAAATAAATGGAAAATAAAGAGGAAGTTTCAAACATACAAAATGTTGTAATTATAGGCTCGGGACCTGCAGGTTACACTGCTGCAATATATGCCGCACGCGCAAATCTTCAACCATTACTTGTAACAGGATTTAATTCTGGTGGAATTCCTGGTGGGCAATTAATGACTACAACATTTGTGGAAAATTATCCAGGTTTCCCAGATGGAGTACTAGGTCCTGAATTGATGGATCTAATGAAGGCTCAAGCAGAAAGATGGGGCACTAATTTGTACGAAAGTGATGTGGTCTCAATTAATACCGATTCTCATCCCTTTGAATTAAAAACTTTAGAAGGAACCATAAAATCTAACTCAATTATTATTGCAACTGGAGCAAGTGCAAATAGATTAGGCG
Organism: Prochlorococcus sp. AG-347-E23; assembly: GCA_003281685.1. GTDB lineage: Bacteria > Cyanobacteriota > Cyanobacteriia > PCC-6307 > Cyanobiaceae > Prochlorococcus_A. Next base: position 19,552 of record QCBH01000010.1, read on the forward strand.
TGATAAATGAAGATAAATTCTGGAGTAAAGGAATAAGTGCTTGTGCGATATGTGATGGAGCTACCCCACAATTTAGAGATGAAGAATTAGCTGTCATTGGAGGGGGCGACTCTGCATGTGAAGAAGCAGCATATCTCACAAAGTATGGAAGCAAAGTGCATTTGATTGTTAGATCAGAAAAATTAAGGGCTAGCGCAGCAATGGTTGATAGAGTAAAAGCTAACCCAAAGATAGAAATTCATTGGAACACAAAAGTTAATAAAGCGTATGGTTCTGAATGGCTTGAGAGGATAGAAACTATTCACTCTCAAGAAGGTAAAGGGGAAATCAATATAAAAGGTCTTTTTTACGCGATAGGGCACACACCTAATACAAAGTTCTTAGGCAACAAAATTGATTTAGATATTAGAGGTTATATTGCTTGCAAGTCAGGAAGGCCAGAAACATCTATTGAAGGCATATTTGCAGCAGGTGATGTTGTTGATTCTGAGTGGAGACAAGGAGTTACCGCTGCAGGAACTGGCTGCATGGCAGCGTTAGCTACTGAAAGATGGTTAGCCGAGAAAAACTTAGCAAAAACTATAGTCAGAGAAACTCCCGAACCAGAAAAAAAACTTAATTCATCAGATTTTAATGAAGAAGAAGTTAATGAAGATACTTTCGATTCAAATTCTGAATGGCAAAAAGGCAGTTATGCATTGAGGAAACTTTATCACGAGAGTAAAAAACCTATCTTAGTAATTTTTAGTTCCCCTAGCTGCGGCCCATGTCATGTTTTAAAACCTCAGTTAAAAAGAGTAATAAAAGAACTTGATGGTGCAGTTCTTGGCGTTGAAATAGATATTGATAAAGATCAAGATATTGCAAAACAAGCTGGTATTAATGGCACACCAACAGTTCAACTTTTTAAAGAAAAATTATTAAAAAAACAATGGCAAGGTGTTAAACAAAGAAGTGAGTTTAAAGAAGCGATAGAAAATATTATTTAAAGTAACTTTTTATTTATTATTTCTCTTAGGATTATTTTTATTAGTGGTAGGTCTAGCACCCCCTGCATTTCTTTCTCTATAAGTTATCCTCCCTCTAGAAAGATCATAAGGACTTATCTCAACCAACACTTTATCTCCAGCTAATAGTTTAATTCTAAATTTAGTCAATTTGCCTGCAGCTCTACATAAACATTGATGACCTTCAGGTTGTTCTAAGGTAACCAAATAAAATCCATTACCCTGCTCTTTTTCTATCACTCCTGAAGTTTCAATCATTAATTAATCTTTTACTAAATTCATATTATCAGAAAAAGATTGGCCAAAATTGATTTAAGAAAAATTACATTAGTTATAATAATAAATGCAATTCAAATTGAAAATTTAATTTCATTTATTATTTGAAGTTGACCATAGTAAAAATTTGCTTTCGCAATTTTTTCAGAATCTTCTAATTGATCAAAAAAAACAAACCCAAGGCTTTCCCATAATGAAGATCCGCAAACATTATTCAATTCATTTTTTGCTTCTTTTGCAAAATTATCAAGTTTTCGTTCAAAATTTTTAGACTTAGAAACTGACATAATTAAAAGTATAAATATAGTACAAATATACTATGTTAGTCGATGATTGCAATACTAAAAAGGTAATCTCTTTTTTTCTTCAATATTTAGATCTGCTTCCATTTCCCTTAATCTTTTAAGTATTTGCTGGTAGTACTCCTTTATATAACTCTCTAGTGAGGTAATATCTTCTTTTTTAAGTTCCAATATTTCATAAGTTTTGCTCATGTCAGCATCTAATGATTCACCACTACTAGTAACTTCAGCAAAAGCTAATCTTTCAGCAACATTTAAAGAATCTTGAAAAAAGGAAACTACTTTTTGAGTGACGCTAATAAGGAAGGGGGAAACTCTAAAAATTTTCGCCTTTTTTTCACTAAATTTTTCACATAAAGATATAACTTCGTCTGAATCCCATGCTTTGGGACCTACTAATGGCAAGGATGTTCTGTGAGTTTTTGGATTATTAACTGCTGCTACAATAACTTTTGCCATATCTTGTGTATTCATATAAGCAATTTTAGTTGGAGTCCCACTCATCCATACTGCTTGACTATCCAAGATTGGGATAGCGAATTGACCAATAACCCCTTGCATAAAAGCTGCACATTTGAAAATTGTATAGTCTAAATCTGATTTCTCAAGAAGTTTTTCAGTACAAAATTTGACGTCCATTAATGGAACATTTCTAAACTTTTCTGTTAATAGAATTGAAAGGAATATTACCCTTTTTACATTTAAAGATTCACAAGCATTAAATAAATTAAGTTTTCCATCCCAATCTATTTCATAAATACTTTTAGGATCATCTGGCCTGCTAGTCGCTGCATCAATAACTACTTCAATATCTTGTAATGCATATTCAATATCAGTAGAATTTAATAAATTACCTTTAGTTAGTTCACAACCCCACTCTTGAAGAAAGGAAGCTTTTCTTGGATTTCTTACAAAGCATCTAACTTCATGTCCATCTTCTATAGCCTGCTTAGCTATTTGCCTCCCAAGTGTCCCTGTTGCTCCAACTAAAAGAATCTTCATATTTTAAGATTTACTTAACCTGTAGACAATAACTAAATTTGTGATGTGTTCGTGAGAATCAATCTCCTTGAAACTTAAGTAATAATGCTCCTCCAACCAATCCTATTGGTATCAGTATCCAAAAAACTGCCGCGATACTAAAAATTTCTTTTGCCATAGTAAAATTAAATGATTAATATAATTTACATTCAATATACATTTATTTGTAAAAAAAGAAGATAATGCAAATATCTTGAAAATTTTGTATACATGAATAATAATTTTGAAGAAGAAAATATTAATCTTCCCAATTTCTGGGATTGGAATGGTTTTAAAGTTTGTTGGAGTGTTTCAGGCGAAGATAATAAAATTCCAATTATATTTCTTCATGGATTTGGCGCCAGTCGAAAACATTGGAGGAACAATATTGAATATTTCGCAAAAAGGAATTATGCCTCATATTCTTTAGATTTAATAGGATTTGGAGATTCAGATCAACCTGGGATAAGACAAATTGGAAAATTAAATAATAAGATTTGGTGTAATCAAGTGAAAGACTTTATTTCACAGATAATTAGACCAAAAAACTCTGGGAAGGTAATTCTTATTGGCAATTCCCTCGGATCATTGGTGGCTTTAACATGTGCTGTTTCATTAGATGATCAGATTGCAACAGTTATTGCATCGCCTCTGCCAGATCAAATCCAAGAAAATAAAAAGTCAAAAACAAGAAAATCACCATTAAAGAAATTTCAAGATGGATTCATAACAATATTTTTCATATTTTTACCATTAGAGATTATTTTATTTTTAATAACAAAATTAGGGGTTATAAAACTGGGATTAAATTCTGCCTATTTCAAAAAAGACAATATTGATGGTGAACTAATAGATTTGGTGACAAAACCAGTTTTAAGAAAAACTTCAGCTAGATCATTAAGAGCAATGTGCATTGGAATGTCTTCAAGAGATGAAAAATTTCAAGCTTCTTACCTTTTGAGAAAACTATGTGCCTCAAAAAAAGTTCCTTTTTTATTGATTTGGGGAGAAAAAGATAATTTCATACCTTTGTTTGTTGGTAAAAAGATTGCAAATTTCCATAGATGGGTAAAATTAAAAATAGTATCCAATTCAGGGCATTGTATCCATGATGAAGATCCATCAGTATTCAATAGAATCTCTTATGAATGGATTAGAGATTTAAAAATCTTTTAAAATATGAAACATACATTATCAGTTCTTGTAGAAGACGAATCTGGAGCCTTGAGTAGAATCTCAGGTCTCTTTGCTAGAAGGGGATTCAACATAGATAGCCTTGCAGTAGGACCAGCAGAATCCAAAGGGATTTCAAGGTTAACAATGGTAGTAGAAGGTGATGATGAAACTCTTCAACAAATGACTAAGCAACTTAATAAGTTATTTAATGTTCTGGGAGTTGTAGATTTTACTAATCTCGCAGCTGTTGAGAGGGAATTGATGTTACTAAAAGTTTCATCGAAAGAAGATACCAGGAGTAATATCCTTGATATAGTGCAGATTTTCCGTGCAAAAGTTGTTGATGTATCAGATATGGCTTTAACTCTCGAGGTAGTTGGAGATCCTGGGAAGTTAGTTGCTCTAGAGAAATTACTCGAGCCATACGGCATCCTTGAAATAGCGAGAACTGGTAAGGTAGCTCTTAAACGCTCTTCAGGAGTTAATACAGAAATGTTAAAAATAAACAAATATTCTTTAGAAATTTAATTAATTATCTGTACTGCCTTGATGTAGTCTTCTTTATTAATATTTTTGAGTACATCTAATCCTTTTATAATTTTTCCAAAAATTGAATATCTTCCATCTAATTCCGGGATCTTAGAAGTTACAAAGAAAAATTCAGTTGATGAAGACTTATTGTTACCGCTCTTAACCATAGCAATTGAACCATTCTCAAAAGTATTAACTAAATTTTCAGTTTCGTTAGGATTTTTTATTTGATAGTTATATCTTGGTTTGCTTTCTTCTTTGAATTTTATTTCTAATGGTATTGATGGACTTGTCTTATTCAGATTTTGATTTCGTTCAAAATAAAGTTTATTTTTTGGATTAACACCACTATGTACAAATTTTATTTGAGTAAAACTAATTATTTTATAAAATTTTTGATTTACGTAAATATCATTGTCTATGTTTTCCAGAAAGTTTGATACTGTAACTGGATTATCTTTACCAAATAATACAACCTCAAAATCACCTTTTGTAGTTTTAAAATTAACTATTTTATTACTCTGAATACAACTTAATCTAAGTTTTTGGCAGTAATAATTTGAATCAACCTTATTTTTATAACTACAAGCTTGAAACAAAAACAAAACCTGTATAAAAGATAATGTTCTTATAAAATATTTTTTTTTTATTTTAAGCCCTCCAAATTAACATCCAAAAATTTAGCAAGACGAGCTCCTTCTTCTTCAACTTGAAGCAGTGGTTTAAGTTCACCTGCACCGCTTAAAGGGAGAGGTTTTTTTCTACCTTTTAGTACCAAAGCGATTCTTCTTCTGGGATTAAATCCCTCACTAATATCCAACTTTACCGATTTTATTTCATCAAAATTCAATTTCACTTCAATATCTTTAAATAATCCTTTTCTTTTAATTTCTACAGATTTTGATGATTTATCAAAATAATTACTTCCTGAACCAAAGTTTATGTAAACCAAATACCACAAGTAAAAATTTAATAAATTGGCTATTACTCCGTATGCTCCCATTATTATTCCTTGAGGGATAAACAATAAAGTTGAAGGATTTCCTAAAGGTAATAAATCCCTTCCTGTATAGCTAGATATGGAGGCTAAAAGGAAACCAATACCTCCTATCGTTAACATTCCTCCAATAATATAATTTGAAATTTTTCTTGATCCACCAATTTTTTGTTCGATTTTATCGAAAGACGTGAGGTCTGAATTCATTTTTATCTTTTTTTAGGGCCTAATTCAGATAATTTAACAAACTAAGGGAGTATTCTTACCTAATTTTTAATAAAAAAGTCAGGAAAGCTTTACAAGGCATTTCAGATATACAAATATTTCCCCACATTACTCTCAATCTTTGTTACAGTCACTGCGTATCCCGAAGCTAAAAACGATTTCTCATGACGATCGCAGTTGGTAGCGCCCCACAAAGAGGATGGTTTGATGTCCTCGATGATTGGTTGAAGCGCGACCGCTTTGTATTTATTGGTTGGTCCGGACTACTCCTACTTCCTTGTGCATATCTTGCAATAGGTGGTTGGTTTGTCGGAACAACATTTGTTACCTCTTGGTACACACACGGAGTTGCAAGCTCATACCTTGAAGGTTGTAACTTTTTAACAGCAGCTGTAAGTACCCCTGGTGATGCCATGGGACACAGTCTTCTATTTTTATGGGGTCCTGAAGCCCAAGGTAGTTTCGTAAGATGGCTACAACTTGGTGGTCTTTGGAACTTCGTTGCATTACATGGAGTATTTGGCCTAATTGGTTTTATGCTTCGTCAGTTTGAAATTGCTGGCCTTGTTGGAATTAGACCTTACAATGCATTAGCTTTCTCAGCAGTAATTGCAGTATTCACAAGTATTTTCCTTATTTATCCTTTAGGACAGCATAGTTGGTTCTTCGCGCCTTCATTCGGTGTTGCAGCAATCTTCCGTTACATTCTGTTCATCCAAGGTTTCCACAATATCACCTTAAATCCATTCCATATGATGGGAGTTGCTGGAATTCTTGGTGGTGCACTCCTTTGCGCTATTCATGGAGCTACAGTACAAAATACTTTATATGAAGATACAAGTATTTATACGGATGGTAAGGTTCAAAGTTCAACATTTAGAGCTTTTGATCCAACTCAAGAAGAAGAAACCTATTCAATGATCACGGCGAATAGATTCTGGAGCCAAATCTTCGGTATTGCTTTCTCAAACAAGCGTTTCTTACATTTCTTGATGCTATTTGTACCTGTTATGGGTATGTGGACATCTTCAATAGGTATTGTCGGCTTAGCACTAAATTTAAGAGCTTATGACTTCGTAAGCCAAGAAATTCGTGCAGCAGAAGATCCAGAATTTGAAACTTTCTATACAAAAAATATACTTTTGAACGAAGGTATGCGAGCATGGATGTCTTCTGTGGATCAACCACACGAAAACTTTGTATTCCCTGAGGAGGTTCTTCCACGTGGAAACGCCCTTTAATAGTTTACTTAGAGCTCCTAACCAGAGTATTGAAGAAACTGGTTACGCTTGGTACGTAGGTAACGCCAGATTAATTAATTTATCTGGCCGTTTACTTGGTGCTCATATTGCACACACTGGTCTCATCGTTTTTTGGGCCGGTGCAATGATGTTATTCGAAGTAAGTCATTTCACATTTGATAAACCAATGTGGGAACAAGGCTTAATTTGTATGCCTCACGTAGCAATGTTTGGATTTGGAATAGGTCCTGGTGGAGAGGTTACTGATGTTTATCCATTCTTTGTGGCTGGTGTGATGCATTTAATTTCCTCTGCAGTTTTAGGATTTGGTGGTATTTATCATTCCTTAGCAGGTCCTGAAAAACTTGAGCAAGATTTTCCTTTCTTTTCAACAGATTGGAGAGATAAGAATCAAATGACTAACATTTTGGGTTATCACCTTATTGTTTTAGGCGTTGGTGCATTATTTTTCGTTTTTGATTGGATGTTCATTGGAGGGGCTTATGACACATGGGCACCTGGTGGTGGAGAAGTTAGATTAGTCAGTCCTACCTTAGATCCAAGAGTAATACTAGGTTACCTATTTAGGTCCCCTTGGGGTGGCGCTGGTTCAATAATCGGTGTTAACTCTATTGAAGATATAGTTGGTGGTCATGTATATGTTGGAATTACCGCAATAATCGGTGGTCTTTTCCATATCTTTACAAAACCATTTGGATGGGCAAGAAGAGCATTCATCTGGAACGGTGAAGGTCTACTAAGTTATGCTCTTGGTGGGATTTGTGTAGCAAGTTTTATTGCTTCAACATTCATCTGGTTTAACAACACTGCTTACCCTTCAGAGTTTTATGGCCCAACAAATGCTGAAGCTTCACAAGCTCAAAGCTTTACTTTCCTCGTGAGAGATCAAAGAATTGGAGCTAACGTAGGTTCAACAATGGGACCAACAGGTCTAGGTAAGTATCTCATGAGATCTCCTACTGGTGAAATTATATTTGGTGGTGAAACAATGAGATTTTGGGATTTCAGAGGTCCATGGTTAGAGCCTTTAAGAGGTCCTAACGGATTGAGCCTCGAGAAAATTCAAAATGATATTCAGCCATGGCAGGTAAGAAGAGCTGCTGAATATATGACTCATGCTCCTAACGCCTCTATCAACTCTGTTGGTGGAATCATTACAGAGCCAAATGCTGTTAACTTTGTTAACTTAAGACAATGGTTAGCTGCAGCTCAATTCTTCCTAGGATGGTTTACATTCATCGGTCACCTTTGGCATGCTGGACGTGCTAGAGCTGCCGCTGCTGGTTTCGAAAAAGGAATCGACAGAAAGAGTGAACCAGCTCTAGAAATGCCTGATTTAGATTAATTTCTATTTCATCTTAAAAACCCCTATCTTTAGATAGGGTTTTTTTTTGCTCAACTTTATTTTCTATATAAATTTTCTCTGAGCCATGGCAAACTTAAACCCATTACATTACTAAAACATCCCTCTATTTTTTCTATATATTTACTACCTATACCTTCCAAGGCAAATCCTCCTGCGCAATATAAAGGTTCATTTGTATCTACATAACTCTTGATTTCCCAATCCTCCAAATTAGAAAAATAAACTCTTGAACTTACTGTTTTTTTTATTATTTCAGTGATTTTAAAAATATTGGAAGTTGAATCAAAATTCCCAATTATTAGAGTATGACCAGTATGTAAAAATCCAAATTCTCCAGACATTTTTTTCCATCTAATAAATGCCTCCTCTTTATTAGATGGTTTTCCATAAGCTTCTCCTTTAAATTCAAAAATTGAATCGCACCCAAGTATTTCAATAGGTCTATAATTAAATTCTTCGGGTAATGATAAGTTCTGAATATTTTCAGATAAACTATTAGCCTTTTGAAAAGATAATTCCAAAGCTAAATTAAATATATTCTTTTCTTGAATAGTAGTTTCATCAAATTTACTTGGTATTTGGATAAATTCAATTTGACAATTTTCTAGTAATTTCTTTCTAGATTGAGAAGCAGAGGCTAGAATTAACACAAATTTTTAACCAAACTATAATTCAATTTAATAATAAATAAATTTTAAAATTAATATAAATTACTAATGGAGTTAGAAGCAAAATTACATGAAATAAGGAAACCAATAATGGTCTTGGGTACTTCCAGTGGAGCAGGAAAATCGTTAACGGTTACTGCTATTTGCAGGATTCTTAAAAATTTAGGAGAAGAACCAATACCTTTTAAAGGACAAAATATGAGTAACAACGCTTGGGTTGATTGGGAAGGTGGAGAGATGGCATATTCACAAGCACTTCAAGCTTTTGCTTGTGGTATTAATCCCTCTACAGAGATGAATCCCATTTTATTAAAACCACAAGGAAACTCAGTAAGCGAGGTGATTCACCTCGGCAAAAGCATAGGCACCACAACCGCACAGAATTATTATAAAGATTGGTTTATTCCAGGCTGGAAAGTAATTAAAAAAAGTTTAAATTCTATTTACGAACGGAATCCGAATTGCCGCTTAATTATCGAAGGGGCTGGCAGTCCAGTAGAAATGAATTTAATTCATAGAGACCTTACTAATTTAAGAATTGCAAAATATTTAAATGCAAATTGCATATTAGTTACTGATATTGAAAGGGGAGGTGTATTTGCACAAATAATTGGTACTCTTGAATTAATGAAGCCTGAAGAAAAGAAACTAATTAAGGGAATTATTATAAATAGATTCAGAGGAGACCTTTCATTATTTGAAAATGGAAAAAAATGGATAGAGAATAAAACTCAAATCCCTGTTATTGGAATTATTCCTTGGTTAAATGATTCATTTCCTCCAGAGGATTCTTTAGATTTAATAGAAAAAAAATCACTTTCTAAAAATCCTGAAATCAAAGTTGGAATTATAAAATTACCATCTATTAGTAACTTCTCGGATTTTGATCCCCTAGAAAATGAAGAAACAATATTAATTGAATGGATTAGAAAATCACAAAACCTAAGTAAGTATGACTTCATTATTCTGCCTGGCAGTAAACAAACGATTAAAGATCAAATCTTTCTTGAAAATTCTGGCTTATCTCAGGATATAAGGGACTATTCAAATAACGAGGGAAATATTATTGGAATATGTGGAGGTTTACAAATGTTAGGGACTAAACTTGAAGATCCACATTTTAATGAGGGTTCCAAAAATTTTTCTGAACAAAAAATTAAAGGTATTGGATTACTACCATTAAGAACCATTTTCTTTGATAACAAATTAACAAGACAAATCAGCTCCGAATCATTATGGCCATGCCAATCTATTATTAATGGATTTGAAATTCATAATGGTCAAACTGTATTGGATGATATTCAAAGTTCACTAAAGATTAAACCTATTTTCAAAGATTTAGATCTTGGTTGGTATCATGAAAATAATAAAGGCGGGTCTATTGCAGGAACATACATTCATGGTATCTTTGAAAATGACTGCTGGAGAGACCAATACCTTAATTTGATAAGGAAGAGTAAAAATTTACCAATATTAAATAAGAAATCAATTTCTTATAAAGAGAAGAGAGAATCTATTATTGATAATCTAGCTAATGAATTCCACAAACATTTAAATCTCAAATCATTTTTAAGTTGAAAGAAAAAAATATAAAAGTAATTTGGCCAAATAATAATGAAACATTTGTTTCGGAGGGAGATGATTGGTTCTCATCTGCAGAAAAGGCAGGTTTAGAAATCCCAACTGGCTGTCTTACAGGAAGTTGCGGTGCTTGTGAAATAGATGTTAATGGTGAAACGGTGAGAGCTTGTATAAGTGATATTAAAAGTGATATTAAAAGTGATAAAAAAAGTCAATTAAAAGTTTCTCTCACTACAGATCCGTTTTGGGAGAAATGATTTTTTTCTTTAACTCAAAAAATTTAATTTAAATCTAACTCTTAAATTTCTTTTCTTAAAGTATTAGTCCATAATTATGTTTACTCTAATATTCAAACTTTATTTCCAGACCAACTCAAAGGTTGCAAGGTTTATTTTGGGGCCCCAAAGCGCCAAACCAGACTAACGTCCAAGGTATTGGCATCAAGATTCCCTTCTTTAGAAATCACTTTTCCTATACCAGTTTGAAGGCTGAAATCTTTATTTAAATTGTACTCTAACCCAATACTTGGTTTGTACAATAGGGCGCTACCGCTATCAACGCCTCCTCCCCCTCCAGCACCTATGAGCATTTCACCATAGAGTTGCCAATTCTTCCAGCTTGGGCCGAGAATGCCTATCCCCCAATGTCCCTCTGAATAGCCACCCGCTCCTCCTTCATACGCACTTAATCCTTGTCCTGTAAGGTACCAACAATCACCGACCATCCAATCAATTTTACCTCCCAAAAGTTGCATATCACGTGGGGAGCCATTCCTGCGTTGTGCATCAAAATACCATTGGTGCGCCGGGCGAAAACGCCATTTATTAATTTGTATGAGGTCTGTTTCCTTTAAGGGTGCTCCTTTTTGATCCTTAGCAAAGCTTTCCATTACATATGCCAAATTGAAGCCGACATATGGGGTATCAAAATTGCCATCTGGGGCGCTGAGATAGCCGCCGTCGATGATCATACTTAGATCTGGAGAAAGTCTGTATTCCATTCCAAGATTTACTCGAGCAACAAATCCTCCGCCGGTTTCGACTGCTCCTCCCCCGGCTCCGCCAATGGTTAAGGCGGGGAGCAGCGCCAGACGATCATCATTTGTTAGGGGGAGGCGATATCCTATTCCTGCCAAAAGTTCGGCGTAACCTCCTACTCCACCTGATACGGCACCAGAAGTTTCAAAGGTACTAAACCAGTTTTCATCTAGAAAGTAAGTGAAATCTACGCCTACCAGTCCCAACGAATCATCAAATGATCCACCGGAGGTAGTTTTGCTGTCGCTAGATGGATAATAAGCCCTAACGCGTGCGGCAAGGTGCGATCGATGGCGGCTCACATTGCTCAAATCGACTCCGAAGTAATCGGCTGCCGTCAGGTCATCATCTTCCCAATTTAATGTCGGTGAAGTGAAAGGGATATCAAATGAAAGCGCGATTGCATCGCTGGAAATCTCTCCGTTGGGGAAGTCTACGAAGGAATAATTTAGGCCAAGTGCACTCCACTTAAAGTCGTACTTTAGGCCGATATGGGGACGTATCATTAATCCTCCCCCTTGAGCCGCAGCACCGCCGCCGCCAGCACCCACATAGCCTCCTGCGTCAAGAATCCAGTTATCTGTTAACTTACGTTCTAAGCCCAAGGTATAGCCACCAGTAAAGAACCCGCCACGACGTCCCGTCGAAGCGCCATAAAGAGTAATACCGCCGTATAGCCAAGAGTTTAGTCGATCATAAGCTCCTATACTGTACAAACCCATATATTCTCCAACATCTGGCATTTCAATTTCCTCAAAGGAAAACCGTAATGTTCGATTGCGCCAAGCAGGAGACTCAATAGAGGTTGATTTGGCCCCAGAAACTTCATTAACTGAAAAACCTTCTTTATTTTCATTTTCAAAATAATTTTCATCCCCTTTGTAAGATTTCCAAATAATCCTTTTCAACGGTTTTGATTTATTTCCCTCTACCTTTTCCCAAATAACAGAATTCATTCCAGACGAATCTTCTTTTACTTTTTCAGCAAATACTCCAAGAAAATTTAATAATTGGCTAAGTAATAGTATATAAAAAATCGACTTCATATGAAAACTTCTTAGCTCTAATAGCCTAATTATAATTAATAGAAAATAGATGTATCAATCTAATTTCCCAAAAAATATAATTCCATACTGGGAAAAACTAATATTTTATATTTACCCCATTTTGAAAAAATTTATCTGCCAATAAAGTAAAATAAGATTAAGAGGAAATTTCTATTTAGTAAAGTGCTTAAGGTTAAATTGAACTATACATTCCAAATTATTAAATAAAGAAAAATATAGTAAAAAACTGAACCTAAAAACGTATTTATTAAAATCACCTTTATCTTGATATTTGAAGAGGCGATAATATAACTACCCAAAACATGAGGCAGTATTGGGAAAGATCTTATGATTAAAATATAAAAGGATCTAAAAGTAATATTGTCAAAGAATTTATAAAGATTATTTTTTTCTGATTTTTTTAAAAATAATATATTTCTAGAAAATTTAAATTTAATTTTCCTCAGAATAAAAACTTGAATTAGACTTAAAATGGTTAAAGCAGGAGTAAAAAATAAAACGTAATTAAACCCAAAAATCTTTATTAAGATAAAATCAAAAATAATTGATAATGGTAGGCCTAAAAATATAGAAACTATATTTAAAGCAATCAAATATTTGTATTGAATATTATTGAGTAAGGACTCAAGATAATAGGTGAACTTGAATATTAGAGCAAAAAAATAAACCACTAAATAGGTAAAAAATATTTTAAAAATTAATGATTAAAAATTTAGACCTTTTTTATTCATATGAATGAACATTAATAATGATTATCAAAAACGTAGAGGGCAAATAACATCTTTTCCTACAGGGGAAATTACATAACCTAAAAGGAAATATTTAGAAAGTAACTCTTTTTATCCACCAACGCATTTTTGGTATTTTAGGGAACACTTGGAATAATATAGGGAAATAAATAAAAGGAATGAATTTGCATAAAAAAAGACCTCTAGAAATAGAGGTCTCTTTGGGTTTCACTAAATCTAGTGTTTCCTTGTTTCCACTGTTTTAGTAAAACCACTCCTTCACACTTAAACAAAGTATTCCATGTTTTTCTTATCCGTGGAAGGGGTGAATAGAATGTTACTTAACTGTCACATCTGCTAGTTGTCTATTAAATTAAGAATAAAAAACACCCTGCAATAAATCCACTTAAATGCCCTAGTAAACTAACACCTGGCAAAAAAGAGAATACCAAACCTATGAGGCATATTGTCTTTAACATTTTTTGAACTTCATAATTGGACTTAAAACCAATTTCTTTACCTAAAAAATATTTCTTTCCATAAAAAGAAGTTATTAGTAAGAATCCAAATAAAGCATAAATTATTCCACTAAATCCTAAAGCGGCATAATTCGGATAGATATTAAAATACGACAAGATCTTTTCATAAGCCCAGATAATAAAAAAATTTAAAAAAGAGCAAATTAAAATAAATTTCAAATAAAAAAATCTGCTTTTAATTCCAAGTCTCATCAAAAAATATCTGGTTATGATTATTCCACCAATATTTGATAATAAATGATTTAAATCTGCATGAGTAAGAATTGATGTGAAAATTCTATAGGGTTGATCACCAATTAACCTAGGTACAAAGTAAAAATATTCTTTATCAATAACTTCAATTAAATCTGTAAAAATAAAAACTGAGATTAAAAAAAATCCAGTCGCAAGATACTGCCAATCATATTTTGATATTGAATTTTTAATAGCCATATTTTCTTTAGTTTTATACTAAAAGAATATCTACTTACTTATAAGAAAAGACCCTCAAAAGGGTCTTTTTAACGTCTTTAATTTATATTACCTTTAGTAAACTTTGCAATGAGAACTTGTTGGATGGTCTGTGCATTCTTTTTCCCAATAATCTTTTCTTTGATCTTTTGGTAGTTGATAATTAAAATCATGCATTCTCCAGATATCTGAAGTTGCATTTCTAAGGGCAGTTAATGGAGTGGCAAGTCTCATAAAACCTCTTATATCTCTACTTCTTAATTATCCTCTTATTCAATTAAAATTAATAGAGTATTAATACCCGAGTATAAGTGCTTTGTTGTTGTCGCGACTATCTTTCCCCGTTCAGTAAGAGTAGAAATAATTCAGGAGTCAAAATCACATCATCGACTTTGTGGAGAAAGAGGTGCATAAGACTCGAAGAGGGCAAACAAATGCCCTCTTATTTTTAAATTTTATTAGAACTTTTGTTAAAGAATTAGATCTTTACGATAAAACATGCTCCTTCTTATTCAAAGGATAATGATTAAAATATCTTTAGATTAGTACAAAAAGTATGAAGGTAAAATATGGGCAATAAATGGGATGACAAATCTTGGCAGAAAGATTTCTTAAACATGAAGTCACATTCACCTTCAGATGCAAAACTCTTAATGGGAGGTGTAAAAGGATTAAAAGATGCATGGCGTCTAGGTGTTCTGAATGTTGAATACGAAAGACTGAAGAAAATACAGGAGGAAAAGCAACAGCAATGACAAAAAAATAAACTGGCAGAAAGAATTATTAGAAAGTAGAAAATTTAATGATAAATTTTTAATAAATCTTCTAGAACATTGAGTAAAAAACTTTATGCAAGGAACCTATCTTGGATATAGGTATTCTAGATGGCGAAAAATAAGAGGTTTGGATAAAGATGATCTGGTAGAAAACAAAGGTCAAATGCAATCTTCATTCAAAGAGTTTGAGAAGAAAATCAAATGAAGATTTTACCTACTTCCACTATAGAAGAATCAGAATTACCTCATTACTAACAAGCGATCTTAAGGAATCCACTAAGACCATATTTCGGCAATCAAATATCCACCAACACACATAAAAATAAAAACCAACTATATAGAAATTGATATTTCTTAGAACTCTTCTCTATCATTGCAATTTGAATTAAAACTCAAAAAATTAAGAGTGCTAATTTTCGCTTTAAAACGGAGAGGGTGAAATTCACTTTCGTGTTATAACGGCAGATACAGGAATATCTTGGATGGTTACAGGGATATCGTGGCAAATATCCACCAACACATCCACCAACACAAGAAAGTGGCAGATACGGGACGATCAATAACTAAATCCATATAGTTTTCATCAAAAAATTATTACTAAGCATTCCCAATTATTAAAAGCAGAAATAGATAATAAAAACATGAACCAAAAAATGAATTTATAAATATAGTCCTTTTTTTACTTTTAGAAGAAGCAATGAAATAACTACCTAAGAAAAAAGGTAAAATCGGGAAAGTTCTCAAGATTAAGATATAAGATGATTTAAAATTAACTTTTTCAAAAAATTTATAAAGATAAGTGTTTTTAGGATTTTTTAAAAATAATATACTTCTAGGAAACTTGAATTTAAATTTCCTTAAAATCAAGACTTGAACTAATCCCAAAAATGTTAAAACTGGAGAAAAAAACAAAACATAATATAAACCAAAAAACTTTATTAATATAAAGTCAAAAATAATAGTTAAAGGGAGACCCAGAGATATAGAAATTATATTAAAAAATATCAAATATTTATAGTGAACATTACTTAATAAAGATTGAATATCATAATTATATTTAAATATTAATGCCAAAAAATAAACCACTAAATATAAAAAAAGGACTTTAAAAATTATGGATTTAAAATTTAATTCTTCTCTATACATATAAGATCAAATATTCCAAATTGATTATCAAAAAACATTCTTTCTAGTTTCCTAATTATCGTTATGAAGATTTTACCAACTTTCGTATTATGGGTATGTCCTCCACTCAACAAATAGGACAAGGGCATCATACTTTTCTTACTGAGTATAGAAAATTTAGGAAATAATTTTTTAAATTTTTTATAGTCTCTTTTAAAAATTATCCATGAAAGTGCTTGATTTGAATCTAATAAAGGATCATTTGATTCAAATTCCCATGTTATTTGTTCTGTATCAAACTTTTCATGTCCAACTAGTTTATAAACCAACCTACTCCAGATATTATTACTAGGTTCAACCATAATTATTCTTCCGCCTTTCAAAAGAGAATTTTCTGCTGATCTTAAAAATAATTCAGGGTTACTTATGTGATGGAAGACATTAACTAAAATTAAATTTGATATTTTATTTTCAAATTTTAATCCTACTTCCATTGCATCTATTTTTAAATCAGTGTTTGAGTTAATAAAAACATCAGATTTTTTTAGGTTTTTAATTATTTTATCCATAAAACTTGCACCGCATCCCAATTCAAGGTTCATTCCATCTGACTCAGAAAGTTGATGCGATATGAGTTCATACCACTCTTTATAAAGAACTCCTAATGCAATATTTAGTTTCTCAAATCCAAGTCTATTTTGAGTAAGTGCTTCCCCTTCTTTATTCATTTCGGTTTTTTAGAATATTATCACAAGTAAAAAAAGGATCTTTTCATAACCCTTTAAATTAATATTTATACCCATCCACCAACACATCCACCAACACCAAATATATCCACCAACACATCAACCAACACATCAAAAAATATCCACCAACACATCCACCAACACATCCACCAACACATCCAGGCATATACTGGTAAATATTGGACTATATAGAACAAGCAACTTCTTTAAAATCCGATTTTGACTACATTATTGCCCGCATAGCACTTTACAGGAAGATAATTAAACGGAGAGGGTGGGATTCGAACCCACGAATAGTTTCCTATTAAACGATTTCGAGTCGTTCGCTTTCGACCACTCAGCCACCTCTCCACCTGTTTATAAGTATGCACAGAATAAAGAGTAAATTATAAACTATATAACTATCTTAATTTTTAATTCCACCCTGCATCCTTCATCAAATTAATAGCTAAAGAATTTTTTTCTCCAAGGTCTTCAACAGTTACACTATCAGGTGTAAACTCTCCAAAATTCTTTACTATTTGATTCTGATTAACTTCCTTCAAAGGATGTTCAAAAGTTGGAGCAGCTAAACCTTTACTTCCTTCAGGAGATGCTAAGAATTCAAGCAACTGAATAGCTTCATTTTTATTTGTTGCATATTTTGCAACTCCTCCAGCACTAATATTTACATGAGCAGGATTAGGTGTAAGGACTTTTGTTTTTTTTGCATATAAAGCATCTCTTCTGCCATTAACACCAGCCAACATTCTTGCAACATAATAATGATTAACAATTCCTACTCCGCATTTTTTCTTTGAAACTGCTCTAATTATTGCTATATCCCCTGGGAAAAAAGGTTTTGAAACATTCGAAATCATTCCGCTTAACCAAGCTTTAGTTTCTGATTCACCTTTGTTGATTATTTGATTGGCAACTAAAGATTGATTATATGGACTTTTTCTATTTCTTAAACACACTTTCCCTTTTAGAGAAGGATCAGCCAAATCAGTGTAGTCATTTATCTTGCTAACATCAACCACTTTAGGATTAGCTATCATAACTCTAACTCTTCTTGTTAATGCATACCATTCCTTATCTGGATCTTTTAGTCCAACAGGAACATCGTTTTCTAAATTAGAAGATTCAATTGATTGCAGTAATCCAGCTTTGGCTGCATTAGTAATTCTAGCTGCATCCACTAACAATATTAAATCTGCTTGAGAATTCTTCCCTTCTCGTTTCATTCTCTCGATTAAAGAAATTCCTGCTGCCTCTATAAGCCTAACTTTAATTCCTGTTTCTTCTGCAAACTTTTTATAAATACTTCTATCTGTGTTGTAATGTCTACCCGAATAAACTTTGACTTCTTTTTCTGTTGAATTAGAAGGTAAATTAACGTTTAGCAAAAATGTACATGTAAATACTGAAAAAATTATTTTTTTAATTTTTTGCACTTTTCTAAATTAGTATCTATGGTTACTTTATACCTATAAAAACAGTTCAATCTTTAAAAGAGAACTTCTATACATCGAGTTGTATCATTTTTTATATTTCATATGAATTACTTAATCCATCAGTTATTAAACTCTGAAGAAATAAATTTAATAAAAAAAGAATTAGAGAAATGTAGTCAACAAGATTGGGAAGATGGTAAAAAAACTGCTGGCAGTCACGCCTCAATAGTAAAAAATAATTTGCAACTAAATAGAAACACTGAAGTATCAAAAAAAAACGCTCAATTAATTACTAAAAAAATCCTTTCCAGCCAATTAATAAAAAGTTTTTCATTGCCAAAAAGAATGCATGGAATAATGTTTACGAAATCTTCAAATAATATGCATTATGGGAGACATATCGACAATCCATATATGTCTTCTGGCAGATCAGATTTATCTTTTACTATTTCATTGACGAATAAAAATTTTTACAAAGGTGGAGAATTAATTATTGAAACAATGAACACAGAAGAGAAATTTAAATTGAATCCTGGAGAGATAATTTTATATCCAAGTTCTTACTTGCATGCAGTGAATGAAGTAATTGATGGTGAAAGATTAGTATGCGTGGGTTGGATAGAAAGTTATGTTAAATCTACTGAAAAAAGGGAATATTTATTTGATTTAGACGCAGGTGCAAGAAGTCTACTGGCAAAGCATGGCAGATCTGACGAACTTGATCTTATTTTTAAATCTTATTCAAATCTCTTAAGAGTTATCGGGGATTAAAAAGAATCATTTTATACAACAAAAAGAATATAAATTTGAAATTGATTAAAATAATGAAAATCTTATTTATCGAATGTCCAAAAAGAGTTCAATTGCAATTTTTATCGCAGCCACAAGCGCATTAGCTATTTCAACGGCAGATAGTAATTCAGTTAAATCAGGTGAAAATGATTTAGGTGGATTAAAAGAATGGAATACTGATATGCCTTTAGATGCAGATTTCATATTAGACGCCAACGCTCAAAAAATTGCTGATGAGGCTGCAAAATCAAGTGCTTGTATCCCTATTGGAGAGGGTGAAAACTGCTGGTAAATATTTAAAAAGACAATAAAAAACGCCCTATTGGGCGTTTTTATTTTGTCTAAATTAAATTAGAACTTGAATGTCGTTTGAAGAACTGCGCCGAATATATCATCACCAGCTGTTCCATTTCTATCACTTCCACCAAAAACGGTAGGTGTAATAGTAACAGAATCATTAGCTTTGAATTCATAATAAGCTTCGTAAGCGAATGGCTCATTATTCTCATCTTCATTTGTAGTTGGCTGTCCAAAAGCTATTCCGATTCTGTCATCAGCTTGGATCATATCCTGCCAAGATAGTCCAGCAAACCATGCTGTTGAGTTGTCAGATGCATCTGGAGCTCCATCATGGGCAGTAGTATCATATCCAAGAGAAACTGAAGGCATTGCTGTTCCAGTCTCAACTGGTCTCCACCATGCTCTTAGACCAACTGCAGTAAAGTTTGTTACACCTGAAGAAGGGGTATGTTGTAATGATTCGTAGTAACCATCAGTCCAACCGTTGTATTTCTGGTTAACAATCGCAGATACAGACCATCGATCAGTGGTGTAACCTGCCTGAGTAGCCCATGAAGTTCTTGCATCATTAGTTAAAAAGCCATGCGCTGCTCCATTTTGCTTAGAAACAACGTTAGAACTTACAGCAAAGCCATTATCAGCTTTGTATGCCCAACCAAAACCTGAGTCGGTACTTGCACCATATGCATCACCATTACCACCAAGTGTAAATTGTTTGGTTACTGGCTTATAAATGGAAGGTGTGGTTCCATGCATATAGTAGTTTTCAATTTTTGGCCCTACCCAAACTGTATTATTTTCACCAACTGGGAATGTATACCAGATTTTATCGACTGTAAGAGCATCGGCATAACCAGAACCCATAACTAAGTATGTCCCAAATGTCTTATTTACAAAATTGCCAACACTATTACCTGATCTTAGCCTTACGTAAAGATTATCATCACCCGTAAAACTGGTGTTGAGATTCATTGTGTATTGATAAGCGGCGGCTAAGTCATCAGTACCATCCGTCTTAACCTTGGAGTGGTCAGTTGCCATTAAACCCATAACAACCTTACCATCTAATGTAGTTGTATCTGAGAAACCGCCGGCTTCAAATTCATTTTGTTTAACCTCAAGGCCATCTACACGACCCTTAAGATTTGCAATATCTTCACTAACTTCGTTAATGAATGTTTTACTATCAAGTTTTGAAGAATTTGTTTTGCTACGTGTGTAGCTATTCATTTCTTCTAAATTGACTACGTCGGAAGCTTGTGCAACAACTGGAGCTAATAAGCTCAGAGATGCTCCCGCTACCAACATTTGTTGGAAGAGTTTCATTTTACCTCACACTAAAGTAGCCCAAAGAATTTGGGTATCTATACTGTATCGAGAGTAACAAAAAGGTAAAGAAATATAAGTTTCAAGGCCGTGTAGCTTTTTATACAATCCTTATTTTTTTCGTGTCTATTAATTTAAATATATTAATTCTTTACCAATGGGAAGTTAAGGGATTCTCTTTCTTCTATCCATGAGGCCGCAACTTCTCTTGCTAATTTTCGAATATTTTCAATATATTGAGCACGATCTGTAACTGAAATTACTCCTCTAGCATCAAGAAGATTAAATGTATGACTACATTTCAGAACAAAATCAAGGGCAGGATAAGTTAATTTCTTTTCGATTAAGTTATTTGCCTCAGCTTGGTAAATTCCAAATAATTTCCTGAGATTCTCGGCACTAGATTCAGTAAAATTATAAGAGCATTGACTTTTTTCAAACTGAAGCCAAATATCGCTATATTTCAAATCTCTGTTCCAGTTTAAGTCCCAGATACTCTCCTTATCCTGCAAAAACATTGCAATCCTCTCTAGCCCATAAGTGATTTCAATTGGAATCGGATTACAATCTATACCCCCGCATTGTTGGAAATAAGTAAATTGGGTAACTTCCATTCCGTCCAACCAAACTTCCCAACCTACACCCCAAGCTCCAAGTGTTGGCGACTCCCAATTGTCTTCTACAAATCTTATGTCATGATTTTTAGGATTAATCCCAAGAGATTCTAGAGATGTCAAATATTTTTCCTGGATTCCTTCAGGTGAAGGTTTAATTATTACTTGATATTGAAAGTAATGTTGAGCCCTATTTGGGTTATCGCCAAAACGTCCATCTGTAGGCCTTCTACATGGCTCTGCATATGCTACCCTCCAAGGCTCTGGTCCAATTGCTCTTAGAAATGTATGCGGATTCATTGTTCCGGCACCCTTTTCGGTATCATATGGCTGCATAATCAAACAACCTTCTGCTGCCCAAAAATTGTTTAAATTTTGAATTATATCCTGAAAAAACATTAAATTAAAATGGTGAAAAATTTAGATCAATGCCAGTAGATATAATAACAAAGCTTTAAGGTAAAAAATATTTTGAAATCCAATTCTCAGAAATATCATCCATTAAAAAGTTGAAATTAAATTAGATTCTTAATAAAATATTAATTTGAAATTTTTTATGTAAAAAAATCCAATGGCAATGGTCCAAAAGTATAAGATGCTTCAGCATCTTCGTCATACTGACATGTTATTAAAATTCCTTCTCCAAGACCATTTTCAGATCTCACAAAAACATTACCAGTTTTTTGATTAGCTTTTAAAAAAACACATCCATCAGCATGAAGAGAATCTAAATTGCCAAATTTAATTGAGGCATATTTCTTAGAAATTGATTGTAATGCTTCAATAGCCGTATTATCGCGAGGTGCCATTATTCCTATTGTTAACCAATCGGTTTTAAGGATATTTGCTTCAAGTTCCTCCAAAAGTTTTTTTACTTGACTATCACTTAATTGAGGCGCAGTTCTAAGATCATTTAAATCAACTAATTTGTTTATTTCCATTGTATTTATACAAAAAAATCCTTAACCAAATGTTCTACCATTCCAAGCCCACAATGAAGCGGGTACATCCTGAAAAGAAATATAAATTCTATCTATTGGAATCCCCATTTTCTCATATATAAAATTCGATATTGGCTTTGCCATTTCTGAAGGATTTATAGAACCTATTGACTTGATTTCCAAAAAGCAAACTGGTGTCAAATCATCAAAATGCATTAAGCAATTATCATCTATTTTCGCCATAACAAATTTTTTTGATTTTTTGGTTAAAGATGAAATTAGAATTGAAATTTCTTCGAGTAATTTATCTTTATCATTTACTTTCGCTGAAGTAGAAACATTAATATAAGGCATTTCTATGCAGCAAGATAATCTTTTTTAGAATCGTTTTTTAGAAAAACAGTTTTATTTTTTAGATTTCTTTTTGATGAAAGATATGCCATATCGTATGAACTTATACCGTTTTTATAGGGATTGAAAAGAGCATTTTTAGATCTGTTTTTTTTGCTCCTTGTAAACTCAATCATCATTAATAAATCATTAATTAATAATTTAACTTTTTTTAATTAGATGTCTAGTTTTTTTGAGAATATTTATTAAATAAAAATAAATTTCTAGAACACAAATGGAATTTCTATTTACTAGATTTGATATATACATTTTAAAGTACTTATCTTGGAAGTCTTAAATAACTATCAAAGGGAAAAGCTAGATGAGAGTAATGACGAAGAATTTTATTCTGATCCAAAATTTGTTTACCACTTAGATGCAAATTTCAGGCAAAATCTATCAGATCTATATAAAAGAGAAATTGATGATTATTCAACTATCCTTGATTTAATGTCCAGTTGGGATAGTTATTTACCTAAAGAGAAGAAATATGAAAAAGTTATTGGACATGGTTTAAACAAACAAGAACTTGAAAAAAACAAAATTTTAGATTCTTATTGGATACAAAATTTTAATTTAAGTCAACAAATTCCTCTAGATAAAGAAAGTGTTGACTATTGCTTGATGGTTGCAGCATGGCAATATTTACAATATCCAGAGAATTTAACCAAAGAAATTTCAAGGATATTAAATTGTCAAGGCAAGTTAATTATTGCTTTTTCGAACAGGGCATTTTGGCATAAGGCTCCTAAAATATGGACTTCTTCTACTGAAGAAGAGAGGGTCAAATACGTGAGAAAAGTATTAATCTCAAACGGATTTAATGAGCCAAAAATTATCAAAAAGTTTACTAAACCAACACGAAACATATTTAATTTTATAAATAAAGACCCATTTTATTGTTTAATCGCAACTAAAGAGTAATTAATTTCTTGTTTTAAACTAGGCAATAAATCTATTAAGAAGTTACCAACCATGACTCATAGCCATACTTTTAAATTTTTACTAATATTGGTTAGATAAAATTATTCATATGGGTTCTAAAAGAGAAAAATATCCTGAAAAATGTCCTTGGGACCTCGGTCCTAATCAACATTTAGCCAAAGAAGAAAAATGGACTTTAAGATTAGGAGAAGCAAATGTATGCTTCAGCAAAAATAAATTAGATAATAATTATTTTCATGTAATTAGCAATGAAAATGAAGAACAAATTTTAGCTTTTAGAGCAAGACTTCTATATCAAAAACTTTTAGATAAAGGTTTTAGGCTGGTTGAATAATAAAACTAGTTTAATAAACACAAATCCTCAAAAACAAACTTTTGTGTTTCTTCTTGTTGATTTTGGTTTAAGTATTTTATTGTTCTCGAATTTAATAACCAACAATCCTTTTTACCTATATTTACAAATTCATCGAGGTATTCCAATTTTTGAGAATTTGCCTTGAGTGTATTGGGGTCAATTTGTTGACTACTATATTTTTTACTAAGGGAACCGATTCCTGTATCTAAGAATTCTTCAACATAAATTTCAATTATAGTTCCATGAATTTTTCTATAGACCATATTAATGTAATCATCTTTAACTCTATATTTATCTCCTTGATTCTTCCCTGAAACACTCATTTCAATTCCACTTTCTGAATATTTAAGTAAATTAAAATAATTTTCCGAATGCACGGATTCGAATTCTCTCTTTACCCTATGAATACACACTTCAAACAATTGAGAAGCAATACTTTTAACAATTTTCTCATCTTCTATTTTTTGAATATTTGGTTTAAAGTCTTTTCCTAATATGAAATTACCTTTATGAATTTTATTATTTGATAAAAAAATACATTTACCTTGGTAACCATTAAAATCATTTTTCCAAGTGTATCTATTTTTATAAGCCTTTCTGAATATCTCTTTACAATTAATATCTTTTAAAGTGGGCATTAATTTTTTTAAATACGTTAAATAATTCTACAAAAAAAACCTCCCCTTTATTAAGGAGAGGTTTTTTTATTAGATTAGATTAGTTTTGAGTAATTTTTGTATTCTCAATATTGTCAAAAGCTTGACCAATTTTCTTAAAGTCAAATCCCATTGCTCTTAATGCATGCCAAAGATGACCTTGTAAGAAAAAGAAACCCAAATAAAAATGAGTATTAGCGAGCCAAGCTCTTGAGCTATATGCTCCAGAACCTAAATCAACGGTATCAGTAAAATAAGGGGCGAATTCAAATTGAAGTTTTAGAGGCTCTCCATATAGATCAATTGGATATATGGTTGTATTTGAAGCACACCAAAAAGCAGCAACAAAAGCCATATAAGAAACACCTACCACTGAGTATGACAAAATTGCCTCAGCACCCAGTAGTCCTTTCCCTTTAAATTCTGTATATTCACCAAATTGTTTAGTACAAATATGGAAAACTCCTCCAATTATTTCAAGGAAAGCTAGGAAAGCATGGCCTCCCATAACATCTTCTAGACTATCTATTTTTAAAAAATCAAATTGATGATTCCAGATAGCTGCAATATCTAAATTGTAAATAACTTGTCTTGTAGATCCTATCGCTGGGTCGTAAATTCCATGAATACGTGCCCACTCAACGAACATAATTGCTCCAAGTCCAAGAAAGATTAGATGATGGCCAAGAATAAAAGTTAATTTATCTGGATCATCCCATTCAAAATCAAATTTTTGTGGCTTACTATTTTCTGGATAGTCTCCAAGATCACCTGCAAATTTATTGGAGTGTAATAATCCACCAGCACCCAATACTGCTGAAAAAATTAGATGTAATGTACAGATTACAACAATTCCATATGGTTCAGTAATAACACCATTTTGAACGCCACCAATTCCAATACCCGCAAGGTGAGGTAAAACAATTGCTTTCTGTGCACCCATTGGAATACTAGCGTCGTAACGAGCTAATTCAAATAATCCAAAAGCTCCAGCCCAAAACATCATTAGGCCTGCATGGGCAGCATGAGCAGCTATGAATTTACCTGAACGGCCAACAACACCAGAATTCCCTGCATACCAGTCATAGGTGACATCAGATTTTCCGTAAGTTTGTAACACTTGATTTAAGTAAACAGCAAATTGAGCATATTGCTTATCAGTATTGTTTTTTCATGTTCTTTACAGATTTAATTACTTATGTAAAAAAAACATATTGTGAAAGAACAAATGTTACAAATTGGGAAATAATATCTGAATAAGTTTACCCCAATGAGGGAATTTCACCTTTGAGCTGAGAAGCCCATGTTTCAAGACGTGAATCAGTCAAATCAGATTCACTATCTTCATCAAGGGGCAATCCACAAAAACTTTCACCGATAACACTTTTTGACTCATCAAAGGTGTAAGTAGATTTATCTACGTAACCGACCATTTCGGCGCCTGCTTTTGTGAAATAGCTATGTAGTTCTTCCATAGCATCACAATAGTTTTCTGTGTAGGTAGAAGAATCACCTAAACCAAAAATTGCAACTTTTTTCCCTGATAAACTGAGCTCCCCAATATCCTCTAAGATTGAATCCCATGCAGTTCCCGATCTTTCTTCATCGGCTCCAGTATTCCAAGTAGGTATCCCGCAGATAATTCCATCAAGACCTTCAAATTCCGAAAGATCATCTACATCAGATACATCTTTAGGTGCTTCTGCTGAAGAGATAAAGTTGTGAAGACGATCAGCAACGTCTTCAGTTTTTCCAGTTGTAGTTGCGTAATAAATTCCTACAGTCATAACTTCTAAATGTTTACATTAAAATAATAAAATCTAAAAACGTTAAATTAATTTCTTTAAAAACTTTTTCATGTAAAATTTTATACCTATCAAAGTAAGGAAAATTTTTTTTAAGAATAATTTATAAAACATTTAAACTTCGTGACTGACAAATTTCAAAATAAAATCAACAATCTCGTTGAAGAATTTAACTTCAAAGGGCAGAAAAAATTCAAATTAATTGTTTTATTTGGTTTATTAGGAGATTTTGATAGCTTTGAATATGCAATAAATTTGAAAACTTTTATTGATAATTATCAAGATAAAAATTTAGATATTTTTTCAATTGCTATTGGGAACCAAAATGGAAAAGAAAAATTCTGTAACTTTACTGGCTTTAGTAAAAAAAATTTAATAGTAGTTCCTACTAACCAAATTCATAATAATCTTAAAGTCTCAAAAGGATTAGATATTGGTTTAGGAGGTTGGATCAATATGCTTTTGATGTTATCTGGTATAAATTCTTATAAAACAATCAAAGAAGTTATTAGAGGTTATCTCGGAGACCGTCAAGCAAAACAAATCTATTCGGAATTTGACAAAATTGAATTTTCAAAATTTCTAAAATTTTCAGGTAATTCATTTAGGCAGGTTTTTGGGGATGGTTATTTGAGGCCATTTGAATTAGCCACATTTAGATTAAATAATATGAATGAAATAATTCAAAATTGGGGTGATTACATTATTAATGAAGAATACCTTCCTCAAAGAGGAGCTACTTTTTTATTAAACAATAAAAATCAAGTTATTTATAAATTTTTTTCAAATGATGTGCTTGGATATTCTTCAAACATGAGGGATCCCTTAGGTTTTTTAACTGATTTAATTCAAGAATAGTTTTAAAAAAATTTTTTATGAATGTAGATATATTTGGATATTTTGCAGCGATTTTAACAACAGCAGCTTTTCTTCCTCAATTGATAAAAACTTTAAAAACTAAAAAGGCAGATGATGTTTCTTTAACCACATTAATAATGTTTATTATCGGAGTATTAGCTTGGATTATTTATGGATATAAAATTTCCTCTACTCCAATATTGATAGCAAATTTAATTACCCTGATCTTAAATCTAATGATATTAATCTCTAAAATACATTTTTCCAAAAACTAAAATTGGTAGAATGTTTTTTTTAAATGATAAATTTTATATTTATTATTTAAAACTTGATTAAAGTATGTCAAAAAATTGCTGATCTTGAAAACTTCAAAATGCTGGGTTTGGTTTAAAGGTAGCCTTAACAAAGGTGGATATTGGAAAGAAGGATTTACTTGTACTTTTGATGAGAAACCAGGAGTTTTAATAGAAAGTCCTGCTTACGTAACTTGTCGGGTTCCTACATGGAGAGTTTTGACTAAAGAACCAGAAAATTTTTATAAATCGCCTCTAATCCCAGACAAAGCAATCTGGAAAATAATTTAAATTCTCAATGAATAATAAAAAACTTTTTGACTGCACTACGGCAAGTTAATATTGCTTTAATAAACATTTAATTAATACCATCTATTCTCTTTTCATAAATATTATCCCTTTTTTAATCTTTGGTTTTCTTCTTGGAAAAGAGAATCCTAAGATTTCAAAATATATTGCAAGACCTTTAATAAGATTTGGCATTCCGTTAAGTGTAATGGGTCTCCTACTAAAGGAAGGCATAGATATAAACCTAATTAAAAGTGCATTTTTAGCATTCTCTCTTATTGGAATTTTGATATCGCTAATAAATATAATCCCAACATTTAAGAAGAGGCTTCCAAATTACACATTGCAGCTAGCAGGCTTAATAGGTAATACATCATTTCTGGGAATACCAATTGCGCTAGCTCTTCTACCTTCAACAACAATAAATTTAACTATTGGATTTGATTTGGGGACAACACTTTTCGCTTGGATATTTGGACCTTTTTTTCTTCAAGAAAAGTCCAACAGCAATAACATCCCAAAAATCAAAGGACTATTAAGTGCATTGATAAATAGCCCTGCATCAAGAGGAATTATTGGTGTACTTCTTGCATATCTTTTCCAAATTGATGAAATATTAGGCAAATACCTTTGGATTCCTGCAAGAATAGTTATTGCTTTGGCAATAATAATTGTGGGAACAAGACTTGGAATAATCTCAAATCAAAAGGGGCGGATTTTAGATCTAAATAAAGAAATTAAATTCTCAATTTTATTAAAGTTATTTATTCTTCCATTTATTATTTTTTTAGTTTGCAAGTTTCTAAATTATAACTTCTATCAATCATCAGCATTAATTCTTCAGGCAGGAACCCCAACAGCTATATCCACAATATTAATGGCAGAGGCTTATGGTGTACAACAAAAAATTGCTTCAAAAATTCTTTTTGCTACAACTATAATCTCAATAATTACAATTCCTCTTTTAAAAATGTTTATGAATTTATTTATATAAGCAACTTAAGGAAAGTACTTACTAAAAGCATGATTAATGAAAATTGTAAAGATTATGTCCTGATAAATATATAATGTCTTAAGATTTAGTTTATGAAGTCAGCAAACCCTGAAAATGAATATATTCCTTTAGACCTCAGGATTTCTGTGAGGAGGGATACTCTTAGGCTTATCACAGAGATGGCTCAAGATATGGGAATAAGCATTAATGAAGTTTTTAGTTTTTTAGCCGAAGATTCTGTCGTAGATCTAGAATTACTGGAAGATCTTAATCAAATTGATATCCCCAGTAAGTGCAGCGTTGATGATCTAAAAAAAGCTCTTCTTAAAAAAAGACTTTGTTAAAATTTTTCAACTTTTCTATTTTTCCAGTCAGATTTATAACCGCTATTTACTAATAATTCTGAATAATTATTTAAATCACTTTTCTGAATTCGCCATAAATTATAAATCCCAAATTTGCCCAATTTTTGATGATTAATTTTTGACCATTGCTGTCGGCGAGTAGAATATTCGTCTATCACGACCAATAGAGATTTATATTCATAATCGGGTTGATCCTCATAATTCTCTCTCCTATCAAAATTTAGCCTTTCTGACAGATTAATTAATCCCTCTTCAGTGTTTGGTTCATAAAAAACTATTTGTCTCGAATAATAATGTAATGAAGGTTTTCTTATCCCAATCATTGCTAAAGTTTCCCTTTCCTCGCGCATATCTAAAATTAGTTTTGAGATATTCCTTAAAGGTAATTGCCTTGAAGTATCTGCTAATTTTCTAATTGGTGACATTAAATAAGATTGTCCAATTAAAAGTAAAATTTGGAGATAAAGAAGGATATTTCTAGATTTTAAAGAAAATAAGATTATTGCAAGAAGCGTAAATGAAGAGAAAAACAATTTTGCTTTAAAAATCGTCCCAGAGCTTATAAGTTCGGATGCAAGATTAGGCATTTCGGGATCATTAATTGAACTCAGCCAAATATTCGAGAAAAAGAATGCTATTGAGAAGCCAAACAAAATTAAAATATTAAAAATCCATAAATATAAATAACTTTTATTTATATTTTTTAAGCTTTCAAAGCTATTACTTGTTAATAATGCCGCCGCAGGGATTGCTGGCAACCAATAGCTAGGAAGTTTCGTTGCAGAAAGGCTAAAGAAGATTAAAACTGACGTTAACCAACATAGAGAATATGTGTAGAGGGTTTCAGTGACATTGAAACTTTCTTTAGATTTTTTAAAGAAATCCTTAAAGGTTTTAAATATCCCATGATACAAAAAAGGAGTGAATGGTAATGAAGCCAATATCATTATGTAAAGAAAAAACCAGAGTGGTTCTGCATGATTATTTACAACTGAGGTATATCTTTGAAAATTATGGTAGCCAAAAAAATTATCCCAAAAAGGCTTTCCCTCTTTTATAAGTTCTAATATGTACCATGGAACACTTATTAGTGTTGTTATTAAAAAACCTTTCTTAGGGTTTATCTTAATGAACAACGTTTTCCAATTCTTCTGACAAAACAAGAAAGAGGTAATAGTCAATAATGCCAAAACAAATGCAACAGGTCCTTTAACTAAAATTGCAAAACCTAAAAATACCCAAGCTGAAATGCATCGATCATTATTTTCACTTACCATTCTTCTCCAAAATAAAAGCAGGCTTATCCCTAAGGTTCCAGTCAAAAGGGCATCACTCACGGCAGTCCGGCTCCAGATAATTATTAATGGAGAAAGAGCAAAGCCTAATGATGCAACTATTGGAGTAAGGAATCGCCTATCACTATTCTGTGGCCAACAAAACAATGTATCTCCAATCATCAACATTAAAAATAATGATGCCAAAGCTGAAGGGAGTCTCGCTGAGAGAGTCCCGAAACTATCCCAAATCTCGTTTTTCGGTAATGAGTAAAAAAAACCCATAAGCCAATATATCAGTGGAGGCTTATCAAAACGGAGCATTCCATTGACTTTTGGAGTTAACCAATCACCAGATTCACTCATTGCCCTTGCTGCAGTGGCAAATAAAGGGGGAGTTTCATCCACCAATCCTGTTGCGCCTAAACCTAAGATAAATATAATGATCCCACAAACTAAAACTATCAATAAGGTTATAAGCCTTGTTTTTGACTTCAGAAGAATCATTTAATATTATTTATATTCATGCTTTACCTTATTAAGCCAGTTCACAACCTTGTTAGCAAATATATCGGCTGAGGCATTTTTTTCTACCCATTCTCTACATTTGTGACGCTTTATTTTTTCAATACTCTCTACATAAGAAAGCATATTTTTTTTATCATCAGGATCAGCAAGATACCCTGTTTGGCCATGCTGAATAATTTCACTAGGTCCGCCCCTTTTATAAGCTACAACAGGCACCCCACAGGCTAAAGCTTCAACAATAACGTTCCCATATGCTTCATTCCATTTCGGAGTATTTAGCAACCCTCTGCATTTACCAAGTTCTTTTTGTAATTCATCGGTTGATAAAAAACCCATCCAATCTATAGCTCCTTGAGGGAATGATTTTTCTATCTTTGATGCATACATCTCATCTTCTATAAATCCCCAAACTTTTAATTTTTCGCCAAGTTGATTTGCTACATAAACTGCATCCTCCAAACCTTTCTCCGGAGCCACTCTTCCAACCCATGCCAAGGGTCCCTTAACTGAATCTTGAAAAATATAATTATCTAAATTAAACCCATTCCCAATAATTGTTGGTTTTTTTATGAATGGATAATCATTAGCTTGCATTTTCGAATGAAAAGCAAAATTATTTGGATATTTAGCATATACCTTAGAGATTAAATTACTTATTACTGAACTTTCAGAACCCATACTAATAATATGTGCAATTGGTATCTCTAAACTTAGAGTCATCCAGATAGGCAACCAATCATAGGACATATTCAACAATACATCTGCATGTTTAGCGATATCTAATCCCTTTTCAAGCATTCCTGCCAAAAGAGAATTGTCTGGGATACTCACAGGAGAATTATAATTTTGATGCTGCCAACTAATTTGGTCTTCACCTTCCACGAAATGTAATTTTGCTTTTAAATTACTTTCATGTAACTTAGAATTTTTTGGAGCTACAACCTCAACAGAATGACCTAAAGAAATTAAACCTGAAACTAAAGAATTCAAAGTTAATTCGACTCCACCACCTTTACCACTTCCCAAGAAACCTATTGGAGTACTAATCAAAACTATTCGCATTATTAGACTTTTTACAAAAAGAAACTAATTAAATAGTACTATCAGGAAATTCATTTTCCCATAAACTCTTTCTCTGGCTAACAAAAAATACTGAGATAAGAACAAAAACCACTCCTATCCATTGCACAATAGTGAGTCTTTCATCTAACCAAACACCTCCACTGAGAAGAGCAAATACAGGTGTTAAAAATGCAAGAGTGCTAAATCCGGTTATTTCTTTATTATTAGCAAAGTAGAAAAACAATCCATACGCTATTGCTCCTCCAAAAATACTTGCAAATGACATAAGTCCCCAATCAAATAATGACCAATCTGGAATTGTTGCGAAATTTGATTGTAAGCAGTGCCTAATAATTAAAGGAAAACTCCCTAAAACCATATGCCACCCTGTGACTGCCACTGGATCACTTTTAGTACAGGTGAATCTAATTAAAATTGTTCCTAATGCCATAGCGAGAGAAGCTGCAAGCATCCAAAGTTCTCCAAAGTTAAAAGCCACATCATTTACAGACTTATCAGACATCAACCACCAATTCCCTAAAAATTCTTGTGGAACTCCTAAAAATACTATTCCTCCCAATCCAAAAAGTAGTCCTAACCATCCTATTGGATTAATTAAGTTCCCAAAAATTGCCCTCGCTAAAATAGCTACCAAAAGAGGTTGAGAATCAATTAAGACAGAACCTAAACCTGCACCAGTTTTTTCAATACCATAAGTTAAAAACAACTGAAAAAAAGTGGCATCGACAATCGTAAAAACAAAAAACCACTTCAAATCGCACTTATAAATTTTTAAATCTCTTTTAAACAAATATGTTGTTATTAGAACAAGAATCCCTGCAGGAAGTAATCTCAAAGATGCCACAAACTCTGGACCAGCACTGGATACTAAGGGAGTCATAGCCGCCATTGAAGTACCCCAAAGTGCAAAAGGGAGTATCATTAAAAACCAATTTAGGATTGAATTCATTAGGTCTGCTGATAGTCTTTTTAAAGTAGTTTTATGAATTTACCTTAAAAGAATGATTTGGCCTTTTAGACGAAAGTCAAAAAAAAGATTGGCTCGGATAGTAATTGATGAGCCTATTACAAGTTCAACAAGAATTTCTGTCCTTAAAGCTCTTAAACAAATTGAGGATAGAGAATTTCCTGCTTTAATCGTGAGAATTGATTCTCCAGGGGGTACTGTTGGGGATAGCCAAGAAATATACTCTGCTATTAAAAGATTAAAAGATAAAGGATGTAAAGTCATTGCTAGTTTTGGGAACATCTCAGCATCAGGAGGTGTTTACATTGGTGTTGCATCTGACAAAATAGTTGCCAATCCAGGCACAATTACAGGTTCTATTGGTGTGATTATAAGAGGAAATAATTTATCTGAATTATTAGATAAAATCGGCATTAAATTTGAAACTGTTAAAAGCGGTGTATTTAAAGATATACTTTCGCCAGATAAACCTCTAAGCGAGGAGGGTAGAAATCTACTTCAAGGACTAATAAATGAAAGTTACAAACAATTTACTGAAGCTGTAGCTGAAGGAAGGAATTTACCTGTAGAAGAAGTAAGGAAA
>QCBH01000011.1 GCA_003281685.1 Prochlorococcus sp. AG-347-E23
AGAAAATGATATAAGACCAAATAAGCTATTTAACGAATATCTTCAACTAGCTAAAGAAGACTGTGAAATCTTTTTTAATAAAAAAGCTAATGTAAATTTTAATTGTCCAATACATCCTGATATTCAAGGTACTGAAAAATTTTTAAAAAATGGTTTCATGTACAGGCAATGTTATAAATGTTCTTCCCTTTATGTTTCTCCAAGACACCCTATAGAAAATTTTGAAAAATTTTATCTACAGGGTAAATCTGTTAAATTCTGGTCAGAAAAATTCTATAAAGAAACAGAAAAATCTCGGAAAAAGAAACTTTGGGAACCAAAAGTTAATGATCTCATCAAACACCCTATACTAGAAAGGCCAATAAGCGAATATATAATTGTTGATATTGGAGGAGGATATGGTGTTTTTGCAGAAACAATAAAAAATGCAAATCCAAAAGAAGTAATAGTTATCGAACCCAATTCAAAGCTTGCTGGGATTTGTAGAAAGAAAGGAGTTTATGTTATTGAAAGCTTTTTTGAGAAAAAAATAAAAGATAAATTGCCAAAAGGGTTGAAAATATTTACAAGCTTTGAATTAATTGAACATTTATATGATCCAAGACAATTTCTTCTTTCATTAAGAGAAATCATGAGTAAAGGGGATATTATTTATATGACAACACTTACTAGTTCGGGAATAGATATTAAAGAATTAAATGAAAATTCTAAAGCTATTACTCCACCTCACCATATTAATTTTCTATCTGTAAATGGAATAGAAGAACTTTTTGAAAGTGAAGGTTTTGAAGAAATTCAAATTACTACTCCTGGAAAGCTCGACTTGGATATACTAAAACAAAATAAAAAATTTATTAAAGAAGGTTTTTTATTGGATTTAATCAATTCATTCTCGGATGAAAATATTGATCAACTACAAAAACTAATTGCAAAAAACAAGCTGAGCTCTCATATGTTAATCACTGCAAAATTATGAAAAACATCTGCATTATTCCAGCGAGGATGGGAAGTACAAGATTTCCTGGTAAACCTTTATATAAAATAATGGGGAAAGAGTTAATTAAACACGTCTATGATAATTGCAAACAATCAAAATTATTCGAAGATATTATTATTGCTACACCAGATAAAGAAATTAGAAAATTTTGCGGAGATATTAATGCTAATTACATGATGACTTCTAAAGAACATATAAGAGCATCAGATAGATGTAATGAAGTAATTAGAAATTTAGAAAAAAAAGGCGAATATTATGAAATTGTTACTATGGTACAAGGTGATGAACCGTTAGTATCTCATAAAGTTATTGATCAAATAACTAGCTCCCTTATTACAAACAAAAAGATTTTATGTGCAAACGGATTTGGACAAATAAAGTCTGATGAACTCAATAATAAAAATATAATAAAAGTTGTAAAAGATATTGATGACAATGCAATATACATGTCAAGACAAAGCATACCTAATGATCCCATAATTAACATTAACGTCGGTAAACAAGTCTGTGTAATTCCTTTTAGAACAGAATTCTTAAAAACATATAGTAATCTAAAAGTTACTCCTTTAGAAATAGCGGAATCTATTGATATGCTTCGCATAATTGAAAATGGCTTCAAGGTAAAGATGATAAATGTTGAGGGTTTTTTTCAACCAATAGATGTATTAAGTGATGTCAAAATTGTCGAATCTTTTTTAAAAAAAAGTTATAAATCAGGAGTGAAGTAGGTTAACATAACAGAATCCATTGAATAAGCAATAAATGTTGAACCTTCATCAATAAGATTTTTTAATTTTAACTTTGATGGTTCTACCAAATGCATTCCAAAAGGAACATTATATTTTTTACATTTATTTTTTATTTTGTTTAAAGCACTTATAAAAATTTCAGACTGAAAATCTCCACATATACCTAAAGAAGCTGATAAATCATAAGGACCTATTAATATTGCATCAAGATATTCATAAGATAATATCTCTTCCAAATTTCCAACAGCGGTATTGGTTTCTATCATTGCAACTAAAAAAGGTCTAATTTTTTCTTGTATAGCATTTTGAAAATTAATTCCATATTGATTTGATCTTGAAAAGCCTACACCTCTTTCTCCAAAAGGTGGATAATTAATAGCATTCGATACATCTTCAAGTTGTTTGAGGGTTTCAATCATTGGTACTATGTATCCTAAAAAACCGCAATCAACTACTTCTTTAACTGAAAAGATCTCTCTAGATTGCAGTCTCACAAAAGGTATTACTGAATTTAAAGTTATAGATCTAACTATGGATGGCAATTGTGATCGAGAAAAAGAACCATGTTCCATATCTACTACTATCCATTCATAAGTAAGGGATGCAGATAAAATCTCTGCTATTTCAGAGGATGGAATTTGCATCCAAGTCCCAACTGAAGGGATTGATTTATTAATTGATGATCTAAGTTTTTTAATTAATAACATTTTCAAAATCAGAAAATACGTAATTGCTGTAAGCTGGAGTTTTTAATGCGTTTAAATTATAGGACCTGAATGCAAAATCTATATCAAAAGCCAATGCAGCTTGAGAATCGGAAATAGAATCTCCAAAAAAAATATACTCCCTAAGAAACTCTTTTTTAAAAAATCTGCAGATATTTACTTCTTTAGAATTTGGACTCCCAAAAATATTTTGATGAGGTATGTTAATTTCTAATTTAGTACATAATTTTTTTATTTCACATTCAGGTGTGGCAGACACAATAAAAATATTATTTTTTTCCTTTATTTTTTCTAAGAACTGTATTATTCCCGGGACCCAATCTGATTCAAGAACAAGTTTAATTACAATTTCACTGAATCTTTTTAGATAATGATCGATCAATTCAGATGAAGAACCTAAATTGCAAAATTTTAAATATATTGGTATTTTTTCATATCTGCTTACACCTCCATTCATGAGGTGATGCTCTTCTATTAAACTTTTTGCAAATTCATAATTCTCAAATAACTTACAATAGGCTTTCTTCTTAGCATTTACAGAATCTTTAATGATGCCATCGAAATCAAAAATAAAATATTTATATTTCCCTAGAAAATAATTTTGATCAAAATTTAGAGGCATATATCTTTTTAATATGAATAATCATCTATCTTTTGTCTTTTAATTGAGTTTGAAATTGTAGGGCAACAAAAACCAGCACCATGTATTAGTTGATAAAAAAGAGATAAAGTAAGTACTTCACTAGTATGGTACTCATCAACATTTAAAATAACTGTATTATAATCTCCTTTAATTTTTGGCTGTTGTGCAGATATTAAGCATGCTTTGCAACCATTTTTAATCGCCAAATCTAGAGCTAAGCAAATATTTTTAGAATAACCTGATGAACTTACTCCAATTAACATGGTATGAGACATTAACTCTTCTGATAATCCTCTTAAGCTAATAGTTAACCAATTCTTAACCCAATGATCATGAGAAACATCATTAATGAGTGAACTAGCTAGGATTCCGCTACCAGGTGCAGAAGCAGATTTATTCGTAAGACGAGCAATATCAATAGCCCCATGATCACAAACAGCTAAATTACCTCCGTTTCCAACTGTAAGAATTCTAGAAGAAAAGTTAAAGTCACTCTGAACTTTTGCCCATGTTTCAGATGATACAATCTTTTCGAATTTTTTATCGAAGTTAGAAAAACCTGGAATTAAATCATATGATTGTTCTGGAAGATTTGTTGATGTCATTTAAAAGATTTTTAGTATCGAATATGAAATAAATAAACTATTTCCTGAATTATATATATTTTTAATAGTTTTTTGAGTTTTAAAAATCAATTAAACATATATATATTTAAAGTTATTTAGCTAGAAAATTTAAAAAATTTTCCTATACCAAATCAAGAAGGAATACATCTTTTTTATAAACCTTAACTCTTATATCATTTTGGAAAGAAGATAATTTTTTTATTACTTTCAATCTTTCTTTGAAATCATATAAACTTAGGCTAGGTTGTTTTCTTTTTTTATAATAAAGGAAAGACTTTAAAGATAGGTGTCTATATTTTTTTGGGGCTAATTTCTGCCAGAAAGGTAATAATGATGCAATTAACAAAATATTCTGTTTAAATCGGCCAAATTTATATTTAAAGTGTGTACCATCTTTAAATTTTTTAGTTATTTTTATATTTTTATATATTTTTTCGATTGCATCCATAATTTTTTCTGATGAATTTATTTTGTTTCTTTCAAATATTAATTTATCAATATAGTTTTTATCTATAGGTGATAAATATGAGCCATTACTTAGAAATTCTCTGAAAGACGTAACTAAATCATTTAAGTTTGTGAAAACAGTAGAAGCTCTTCTTGAATCTTCCAAATCATAACTTTTTATGGATTTTGGGAGTTCTGGAACCAAAGTCACAGTTGGTATATTAAGAATATTTGATTGAATTGCGCAAGTACTACCATACTGAATTAAAACCTTAGATTCACTTAACCAATCAATAATTGATCCATCAGTTCTAATTTCAACATTATCAAGAACTTTAATCAATTCCTGCCACATTTGAAGGCTTTCACTTGGATGAGGTCTAAGTATAATTTTTTCTTCTGGGAAATTTTTACTAAGCTCTATTACTAATTTTTTGTAATAGGGAATTAAGAACATTCCAAGTTGATAAGTATCATTAAAGTATTTATTAAATTCTTCGAGAGAATTTGAACCATTTTTTATCCCCGCTTCATCCTTAGAGAGATTATATTGTCCTTCTTCTCCCAGAGCATGATTTTCATTGCCAAAACTAGTAGCAATTAGAATATATTTTGGAATATACTTTTCTTCCCTTTCTTGGCTAATTAATTCCCAATGATCAGCTCTTGGGCTGCCAGTTACTTCACATTTCTCCTCGAATTCCGTTCCAAAAACATCTATGAAATCTGATTTTTGTTTTTCGCCCCAAAAAAATACTTTCTTTGCTAGTTTTAATGAATTTTTACAAAATCTCATTTTATACTCCATCCCCGGTCTTTGCAATAAGCCCTCTGCGTCTTGCGAAAACAACAAATTACCATTATTCACTATTCTTTTCTGAAGATTTATTTGACCTGGTGTGATACTTTTTAAAAAATAGACCCCCAGCTCATTAGATTCAATACTTTCTGTAATCTTTCTTTGGGATCCAATTACGACCTTCCACCCTCTTGAAACAGCTTCTAAGGATAAAAGCAAAGCACCATCAATTTCTCTATCAATAATTTCTAATGGGATATAAATAATCTTGTTTAACAATCCTTTTCTCTTTTTAGACATCTACTAAAGAGTAAATTAAAAATATAACATATCGAATTTTTTTCCTAATTAAAATTAAGTAAAAAATTTGTACTTAAAATACTATAAAATCATATCTTCTTGGCAACTATAAATATTTGACCCTTGAATGGATTATTGGATACTTTACCATTTTTATAGTTAATATATCTAACTTTTATCAAAGCAAATCCACTAATTTTTAACGCCTTTTTAATTTCTGAGGGAGAAAAAATATGTCCATAACCTTTAATTATTTTTCCTTTAATTTTCCATTTAGTTTTAACGTCACCACGAGTTCTTTTAAAAAAAAGTAAATCAACGAAAAATCTGTATATCGCAGTTAGATGACCATAAGAGGATGCATTTAATCTGTTATTCACATCCAATATAAAAATGCCACCTGGTTTTAAATAATCTCTAACATTTTTAAGAGTGACAATCAAATCAACTTTATCAGGAATATGACCTAGTACATTCCATAATGAAGTAGCAACATCAAAATAAGAGTCGAATCCAGATAGTTTTTCTTGACCACATATATTAAAGGATTTTATATTATTTAATTTTTTAAGTTTTTCATACATTCCTTGACTAGGTTCAATACATATAAGTTCTTCTGACTCCCCCTCAATAAAAAGTGAATGAATCCTTTTCCCATCTCCTGAACCAATATCAATTATTTTTTTACTTTTTATAAAATTTTTAACCAAATAATTTATTGAATCAATATATTTTTTATTCTTTAAGGAAATCTCATCATATTCTTTAGCTATTGAACTGTAAGCATCTAAAGCAATTTTTTGATTTATTTTTACCATGAAGTAAAACCTCCATCGAGCAGAAAGTTTTGACCTGTAATATATGAAGATTCTTTGCTAGCTAAAAAAAGAACTAAATTAGAAACATCTTCCTCTCTACAAAATTTGTTTAAAGGAACTCTTTCTATATATCTTTTTACGAAGATATCTTCTTGCCCTCTATATACTCCACCAGGAGAAATCATATTTACTCTTATTGACGGAGATAAAATAGTGCTTAACCACCTTGTAATTCCTAGTAAGCCCGATTTTGACGCAGTATAACTTCCAGGATTATTCATATTAGTAGATTCATACAAATCAGGATTTGGGCCTATCTGAGTGTACATAGTTCCAATATTTATAATTGATGCAATCTTGGATTGCATAAGGTTTGAGTGAAGTGTCTGTACAAGAAAAAAGGGGGCAATCAAGTTTACTTTTATAACCTGCTCCCAAGCTTCCACTGTCTCTCCCTTAAAATTTGTATCAAAGCCATTAATATCTCCATAATAAGCAGCATTATTTACTAATAAATCAATTTTTTCATCAGCCCCAATAACTGACTTAATAATTTCTAATGACTTATTTTTTGACAAATCAACTGCAATGTTTTTTGAATTATTTTGAATTTTTAATTTAAGAAAATCTTTATTTAAAAAAGCATTTTCTAAATCAACACAGTAAACAAAATAATCATTAGCAATTAAATTCTTAACAATTTCTCTTCCTATGTAGCCACATGCTCCAGTTACAACAGCTATTTTACTCATAATTTTTTTGAATTTACAATTAAGTTTGCTAATTGCAAATCCCAGGGAGTATCAATATCAATTGATCTTTCCTCTGGTATATCTAGCCATCCAACCCGTCCCGATAGCAGCCCATTATTTGAATTAATGTATTCGAATGTCGTCAAATAAAGTACCGTGAGAATATCAAAAAATTGCGGAGCATCCTGTCTCCTATATATGTTTTTTGAGTAAGTTAGTGTTTTCATATCTCCATTTTTATTCTCGGTAACCATATTTAAATATGGGTTTCTTGAGCTTTTTTTTCTTGTCATAATTATATCGTACTTTTTTGTACTCCATAATTTAAGCGCTTTGTCAATATCTTTATTCTCACGGAATGGAGATGTTACCGGAGTAACTAAAAAAGGTTCGTCCTTTTTCAAGGATAAATATCTACAGCAATGTTTCCAAACATCTATCTCATTTGCCTTATCAGTTGCCAACTCTCGAGGCCTTTCTATAAAAGTCACATTTTCTCTTAATGCAATTTTTGCGATATCATCACTATCAGTTGAAACAAATATTTTATCGATATTATTATTTGACTTGATTTTTTGTATCGAATATGAAAGAAGATTGGAATTTTCAAATTCTGCTATATTTTTTTTTGGTATTCCTTTAGAACCTCCGCGAACACATATAAAGACCTTCATTATTAAACCTTAATCCATTCAGAAAATTTATCTGACTCAATTGCAGCTTTAATAATATTCATTGTTTTATTAGCATCATTTAAAGAGGCTGGTTCTACTAATTTTATTTTCTCATAATTTGCAGTGTTATTTAGAGTATGAAGCTGGTTTACATATAAAGAATTGAAGGAGGGTATTGTGACATCAATGTTTTCAAAAGAGTTGTTCAGAGTTAATTCTAGTTTTCTTGATACAAAATTTGCTTCAATAATTCCATTTTTAAAATAAAGACAAAATCCTAATTTTGCTGGATTGGCAATAAAGTCTAGGTCTAAATTTATTTGAGCTTTGTTAAATTTTAATTTTAGTGAACAATAATCTTCTGTATCAATATCTAAATCAGTCAACTTTTGAAGATCACATAATACTGAAACTGGCGTTTCTCCTAATAGATAAGTTATGTAATCAATTTCATGAGACAACTCATGAAGAGGTCCTCCCCCTAATTTCTTTTGGGCACTTACAGTCTTTCTATAATTAATTGATGGTCTCCAATCTGGTAAAAATTGTCCTGCCCAGACCCTACCATAATAAAGATCACCTAAATTACCTGATTTAATAATTTCTTTCGTTTTATAAATAATTGGATCGAATCTCAAGATATATCCAATAAATATTTTCTCCCAATTATTTTTTTTTAATAAAAAATTTTTTTCATCGAAAGCACTATAAAGAGGCTTCTCAATAAGTATTTTCTTGCAATTTTCATTTACAGAATTTAGGTGTTTCTGGTGCATCGATGCTGGTGAGGCTACATATACTAAATTAAAAATTTCACTTGAATCAATTTTATTCTTTAAAATAACTCTTTCATTACAAAATAAATTGTCTTTCCTAGTACTATATTTAGTTATTATCGAAACATTTGCATCTTTAAATTCACTAAGAATATTTTGTGTATGA
Organism: Prochlorococcus sp. AG-347-E23; assembly: GCA_003281685.1. Lineage (GTDB taxonomy): Bacteria > Cyanobacteriota > Cyanobacteriia > PCC-6307 > Cyanobiaceae > Prochlorococcus_A. The sequence continues at coordinate 8,473 of QCBH01000011.1, forward strand.
CGCTTTCCAATACTTCCTCCACCAATAACAAGAGCTTTCATAAAACAAAATCCTCAATGCAAATACCCTCATCGAAATATTTATCATTTAATATTTTTTTTCCTAAAAAAAGTTCAATCTCCGTTGGAGATAAAAATTTTTCATTGTAAGGTCTTTTACATGAAAAATCATTTTTTTGAAGTCTTTCTCCTTTGCTCAACTTTTCTATATTTAAATAGGCAGATTTTCTAATAAGTTTTTTATTGGATATTTCTGTTTCTAATGGAATTTTTTTTCCTGTTCCAAGCACATTTTTAACGATTTTTGAATAATCGCAAATTCTCTTTAAATCTTCTATTGAAGCTGAAGCACAATGATCTGGTCCAGGCATATTCTTATCTAAAGTAATATGTTTCTCAATAACTTTTGCTCCGAGAGTTAATGCTGCTATTGATCCGAGATACCCCTCACTATGATCCGAAAATCCTACAGGCAATTTAAAGGCATCTTGTAAGGTTTTCATTGCTGCCAAATTAAGTGAATCAATTGGCGCGGGATACTCAGAAACACAATGTAAAAGAATTATTTTGGCATTTGGAGATAACTTATATATCGTGTCTATCGCATATCCAACTTCCCAAAGAAAACTTGCTCCCGTTGATAAAAAAATTACTTCAAAATTCCTAGCAATTTCTTTTAAATAAGAAATATTTGTAATCTCTGGAGAAGGAACTTTTACTTCTTTCAATTTCAATACATTTTTAATGTGATAAATACTTTTTAACTCAAAAGGAGAACAAAGAGGTTTAACATTTAATTTCTTACAAGTATCAATTCCTAGAGATAATAATTTATCAGGCATCTCTAAAGCCTTTGCCATTTCGAGCTGGTTAATATAATTAGAATTTCCTTTCTTTTGATAGTTTGCAAGTTCAGCTTTTCCTGAAATTTCTTCTGATGAAATAAATCTTTGAAATTTAATATAATCTGCCCCAGCCTCTTTTGCTCCATTAATAAGCTTAAGTAGTATTTCCTCAGAATTATTATGGTTTACTCCTATTTCGGCAATAACTTCAGGCATTTATCAACTCCAAGGGATGAATTTATTAGAAGGAATTTCTCGATTTAAACTATCATATCTCGAGATAAACTCATTATAAATATTAGGCATTATTGTTCTTTTACCCACGAAAAAATCTTTTTTTGAATTTGAGATGCTTAATTTAAACCTTAAAAGACTATCTTTTACATCCTGGGTTCTTCCACCTGTGAGATTTATTTTTAATACATCTTTGTTCCTAACAAGATCTCTAATACCCTCTTTTATTACATAATTCGAAACTCCAGGGATATCTCTATTATTACAACCTAGATGATATACAGCTATATTTTTAAATACAATAAACCATGCTGCTGCAATCAGATTTTTATTATGAAAAATTCCATATATGAAATTTTTTTGAAAAAGTCCATTTTGATAAAGATTTTCAAAATATTCATTTGAATAAAAAAAGAACTTATCTGCATTATTCAAAAGCATTGTTTGATTATACAAATTTTGGAATAAATTTAATTCATCCTTTTTTATTTCTCTAAAAATGGCTCCAGATTTTTTTGCTCTTTTTGTCATATTACATTCATATTCTAAAGAATCAGATTTAGAAGATTTGTATTTTGTATCCCAAATGGCTAAAATTCTATTTCTTGAAATTTCATAATTATATTTCTCTAATCTTTCTAATTCCCAATTTAAAAAAGGCGTAAAACGAACGAATTCCGCACATATTTTTTCTTTAATAATCCACTCATCAATATAACTAAAGGCTGTATCTAAAAATTCCTCCGAACCTTTTATTAAATGGCCAGTAAATCCATAAGCAGATGTTGCATATTTAAATTTTTCTTTTGAAATCTCATTTGGAACATCATAAATAATCAAAGGATATAAAACGAATTGATTGTTTTCTCTGTATTCCAGCAACTTTATACTATTAGCATTCTGATGCAATTGATAAATTTTATGGAATACAAATCCATGACAAGGATCCGCAAATTCAATTAAATTTAATGACTTATTCCATAAATTCTCATCTTCAATAACTTGAAACCTTTGCATTTATTTAAAAAGTCTTTACTTTAATTTTATTTATATTTTTTAGTAAGCAAATATTTATTAAAAACTCCTCTATTAAGTTGATACTTTCTTCCATAAAATAAGGAGAATTGAAATCATTGTGAGATAATTCTTTGTATTTTTTTTTAATTCCTTCAAAGGATATAGAAAATTCTTTTTCAGAATAAGGAACATCAACTATTGATTTACTTCTCAATCTCCCATTCTGTCTATTACCAATATTAATTGAGATTTTTGAAGCTAAATTAGCTTCTAATATCCCACTTGAGGAATTTCCGATTAAGCATAGACAATTTATTAAGTGACTAAAATAATTTTTTTCTAATTTTTCAACATAAGTAATTTTATTATTATTTTTAGCAGCATATATTTTTAATTCTTCGTGAATAAGTAATCCCCCTGGATCCATATTTGGATAAGTTATAAGTATATCGTAACTAATTTCATCGAGGATTTTAATTATTTTGAATGCTTGTTCTTTATAGGAAATTTCTTCGAGTGTGGAGGAATGAAAACATGCCAAAACAAACGGACTTTTTAAGCCATAAATATTTTTAAATACTTTACTTTTTTCGATTTCATTTTTTAACTTCAAAAGCACTGGTTCTCCTACTGTGAGTACCTTGTTTTTTGACTCTCCCAGCTTTATTAATCTTTTTGAGTGGAGTTCATTTGAGGTCAAGTGATAATCACTAAGTGATGTTATTGCATCTCTAATTTGATTATCAATTGCACCATTTGTTATGTCTCCACCTGAATGATGTATTACAGGCAAATTCAATAAAAGACATTCGTAAGCTACATATAAAGTTTCCCACCTATCTCCCACCAGAAAAACCACAGTTTTTGGATACTCTGTAGAAATTTTATTTAAAGAGTATGATAGTTCTCTCTCGAGCTGACGTTTATCAGATTTGTCAACCATTGCTGAGGTTTTCATTTCAATTATGTTTAAGTTTTTTTTATTTATCTTTGGGGCGATATCTTGGCAAATTAATAAATTAATTTTGACTTTCTCTGTTAATTTACTTAATTCAATAATTGAAAAAATTGTGGCAAAATCTGATCTAGATGTACTGACAAAAGTAATACTTCTCATTTGAGTTCAGAAATTATGATGAACTCTTCAATTTCATTTTGACTAATTCCATCAAACGAAATCAAACAATTATTTAATCTTTTTATTGATTTAACTTTAAAAATTTTTCCATAGACATTCAGGATTTCCTCTAAATCAAAAAAGTGAGATATACCAAACCCTGCACATGGTCCTAGCTGTAATTTATCGTATGTATTTTTTTCAATCAAAATACCACTATTAAGGCCAAAACAATTTTTGCCCCAAACTCTCGAATAAAAAATTGCATTATCTTTCATGATTCTTTTTATTTCTTGCAGACAAGAATTTATAACAGATGTCTTATTTGCATATATTGAAAAATTATCACAAATAAAGTCAAAATCGTTATCTGGCCATGGCAAAGTACTTATACAACCAACTTTTAGTTCCTTATTTATCTTTTTATCTTCAATTCTTTTACTCAACAAATTTATTGCAGTCTCAGAAATATCTATAGCTGCATAAGTATCGAACAAATCAGTCAATAATAATGAATTTGCTCCAGGCCCTGGACCTATTTCAATACATGAGAGATTTTCTTGATCACTATTCCGTACATATTGAGTAGCTATTCTGACTAACTCCTCAGGAGGATATCTTCCCCATTTCCTAGATTTGAATATTTCTTCCCAAATCATATTAAACAAATACTTTTGTTAATTCTTTACTTTCTTGATAAAGCTCTCTTCTAAAAAAAAGTTTTAATGAATGTACTGAAATATTTTTATTGAATTTATCTAATCGTTCAGATACATCTTCATAATTTTTTGAAAATCCTACTAAAGGGACTTGAAAAGACTTACTAACCTTAATTAATTTATAATTATATAGTTCAGCCTTTTTCGATACTATTTTCAAAGATTTTACTTCGTTCCAGATTTTGTTTATCATCTCTATTTCATTTATTTTGGCAAATTCTAGTAAAGAGCAAGGACATTCAGCAGTTAAGAAACTTTTTTTATCCAAAGAAACTTGTTTGCTATAGATTCCAGCTGCTGATGTTCTATATGTAATTCCATTCTTAGAAAAATTTTGCATATAGGTAAAATCTTTTATGTGCTTTTGATCAGTTATTAAAACAGCAAATACCATTGGGGTTTGATAAAAATATTTATCCAAATTAATATTTATAGACAAATCATCTAGCAAAGGATTAAGTCGATCTGCAGCCCAAATTAAATGATCAAATTCTTTACTTATTTTATTTTCCTGTTCTAAAATTCTAATTTTTTCTTTTTCTGGTTTAGTTTTTATTTTTTTCCCTAATCTAATTTCTACATTTCTTTTTAGTAATAAATTCAAAACACGATCACAAAAACCTCCCATACCCATTCCATCGCTAGGATATCCTGAAACATAGTTATCTACAATTCCAATTGATTTTCTTCTAGCCGCAAGAATACTATCTAAATATTTGTTTCTTTTAAGAACTTTCATATCTTCATCATCAAGATGTTTAAGTCTTCCTAAGGAAGTCTTATTTAGAGCATTGCAATCACAGTTATCTGAGGAAATACTGTAAACCTTTTGGAATATTTCTGAAAATATCCCTCCTGCCGTCTGCCCATACCTATTATTTAACAAATCAAGAAGAGAATCAGACTTTAAGATGTTATCTTTTGACAATTTTGGATCTCCGGCTAAACAAATTAATTCATTAGTAATTTTCTCTCTTATAGATTCAGATTCAGAGCTTAAATCCGGCAGTGAATATCCGTCAGTGATTTTATTTTTATAAGCACTTTGAGAAATAAAGTCTATTGTATGCATATTTCCTTCCATTACTTCGCAAACAGTTTCATATAGTTCTTGTTGAACAGAATCAAACATATGCACTCCCATATCAACATTGAATCCAAAAATATTTTGCGATCTAGAAATTCCGCCAAAAAAATCTGACTTATCGTAAATAGTTATATTGTTATTTTTGTTTCTTGAGAGTATTAATGCATCAAATATACCTCTGAAACCTGAACCAACTATGGCAATCCTAGGCATATAGAAATTAAAGTTTGGTAATATCCTAACAACTTATTCAAGATAAAAAGAAAAGGATAACCTTTATATTTTAATTTAACGATAAATTGTATTTAAGAATAATTTTTTTAACTTTTGAAAATGTAAGATTATAAATAATTCAGGAAAAAGAATTTTGTCTAGATTAATTGCGAGATTAGACATTAAAGATACTCAGTTAGTAAAAGGTATTCAATTTGAAGGTCTAAGAAAGTATGGAGATGTAAAAAACTTTGTAGAAAAATATTATTCATTGGGTGTTCATGAACTATTCATGTCAGATGTAATGGCATCACTTTATGGAAGAAATAGATTAGGTGCAATGATAGATTACTTTTCCAAAAATTGCAGGATTCCCATAACTGCTGGAGGAGGAATTAATGATATCGCAACTTCAAAAGATTTATTAATGAAAGGAGCGGATAAAGTTTCAATAAACTCAGCGTTATTCCATTCTCCAAAAATCATTAAAGAACTTTCTGATATTTACGGTGCACAGGCAATAGTAGTATCTATCCAAGCCAGAAAAAAAAATGATGAAAATAGTTGGTATGTAATGAAAAATGCTGGGAGATCTCATACAGATCTTGATCTAGAAGAGTGGCTGGAAATACTTGCCGATTATAGTTTTGGGGAAATACTTGTTACTTCAATCGATTACGACGGCACATGTGAAGGTTTAGATACTAAACTCTTAAAAAAAGTATTAAAAAACTCCAAATGTCCAGTTATTTATTCAGGTGGGATATCCAAAGAAAAAGATATACAGGAGGTTTTTAATTTAGGAGCTAGTGCAGCTTGTATTGGTGCAGCATTTCATAAAAATCTTCTTAATCAAAATGAGCTAAAGTCTTTTTCTTTGGTAAGAAAAAGAACTTCAAAAAAAAATATATTCAAAAAAACTTTTAAAGATATCAATTGTGTAATTTTAGATTTAGACCTTGGAAATACTGGAAGCCTAAAATATGCTCTTGAGGAGAAAGGATGTGAAGTTAAATTATCCTCACAAAAAGATGACATTGTTAATGCTGATATTGTATGGATCCCGGGAGTAGGTAACTTCGAGCAAGGTTCAAAAAAATTAGTTGATAAGGAAATTTTAGAAGCACTAAAAGATAGATATCGAACTAAAAAATGGATCATCGGAATTTGTCTGGGTATGCAGTTATTAGGCAAATGCAGCGAAGAGTCATCTGGAAGTTCTAGAGGTCTTGGTTTTTTTGATTGCGAAGTAAAAAGGATAAAGTCTTTAAAAGATAATGATTATGATATTAAATTGCCCCACATAGGATGGAATTCTGTTAATTATTCAAAAAGTAAATTCAATTCTGGAGATGAACATTACTTCATACATTCATTTGCCTTTATAAATTTAAATCAAAGTCAATTTTGCGAATTTGGTGTTACTAAATATCAAAATATTTCTTTTTACTCGTATCTGAGAGTTGATAACATTTTAGGCTTCCAGTTTCATCCTGAAAAAAGCGGTTTTAGTGGGGAAATTTTAATTTCCCAAATATTAGAATCGATAAAAAAAGATTGATTTTTATTAGTTTTAGAAATAATTCCAATTTCAAATAAATGCTAGTATGTAAAAAGTTTATTTTTGGTTCAAATGAAGACCCTCTACGGTCTACCTGAGGAAGTAAAATTCTGTAAAAAATGTGTTATTTCTAATCAACGTCCCTCATCAATAATTGAACAAAAACATACAATTGATTCTAAGAAAAAGGTTATTAATTTTACTGATGGGATTTGTGACGCCTGCTTAGCTAAGGCACAAAAAGAAAATGTAAATTGGGAAGAAAGAGAAAAGATGTTAATAGATTTATGTGAAAAGTACAGATCGAAAGATGGATCATATGATTGCATCGTTCCGGGATCAGGAGGTAAGGATAGCTTTATGCAAGCGCACTTGCTCAAATATAAATACAAAATGAACCCACTTACAGTAACTTGGGCTCCTCATATGTATACATCATGGGGTCATAAAAATTTCGAAGCTTGGGTTAATGCTGGATTTGATAACGTAAAGATCACACCAAATGGCAAAGTTCATAGACTTCTTACCAGGCTTGCTATGGATACATTACTTCATCCATTCCAGCCATTCATAATCGGACAAAGACATTTAGCGACTAAACTAGCTGCAAAGTTAAATATCCCTCTAATTTTCTATGGAGAAAGCGGTTCAGAGTATGGGAATCCATTAAAAGAAAATGAAATTGCAATTAGATCATTTAACGAATATGAATTCTTCAACCAAGAGGATAATTCTCAAGTATTTCTATCAGGGATATCCTTGGAAGAACTCTATAAAAAATGGAAACTATCAAGATCTGATATTGAAATGTATATGCCACCACAACCAGATAGCGTTGTAAAAAAAGGTATTCAAGTACATTGGTTAGGATATTACACCAAATGGCATCCCCAAGGAGCATATTATTACTCAGTTGAAAATGGCGATTTCAAAGCCGCTCCAGAAAGGACCTTAGGTACCTACTCCACTTATAATTCTATCGATGATAAGATAGATGATCTTCATTACTATACAACTTTCATAAAATTTGGCATTGGGAGGGCAACATATGATGCAAGTCAAGAAATTCGTTCTGAAGAGATTGATAGAAACGAAGGGATAGCATTAGTTAGGAAATATGATGGAGAATATCCCTCAAGATTCATGAAAGAAATCTGCAAATATCTTTCTTTTGATAATAAAAACTTTAAAAATGAACGAGATATAATAGAAGAACCTGATTTTTCTGAAGATTATTTTAAAAAATTATTAGATAAATTTAGATCTCCCCATTTATGGAAAAATGAAAATGATATTTGGAAATTAAGACACCAAATAGAATAATTTCTCAAATAAGTTCTGTAAAATTACTGAAAGAAATTTTATCTTTCACAAATTTATAAATCATTAATATTGATCTAATAGCCAAAAATAAGATAAAGTTAAAGCCATATAATGATGGTTGAAATGATCACAAAAGATCAACTAAATAAATCATTTATAAATCAAGATGCAACTATAATCGATGCCTTAAAAGCTATAAATAGTTCCGGCATACAAATAGCTCTAATTGTTAAACATAATAAATTTTTAGAAGGGGTAATTACAGATGGAGATATAAGAAGAAGTCTTCTCAAAGGATATAAATTGACAGATCAGATTTCTCAGATTTTCAATAGAAATTTCCACAAAATTACAAGAGATCAAGTTGGTAATGAAGCTAATGAAATAATGATAAAAAATGGCTTAAATGCTCTCCCCGTAATAGATTCAGAAGGTAAACCTATCGATATCTTTCTATTTTCAAGCATTTCAGAATCCAATATAATTCAAAATCCACTTGTTATCATGGCTGGTGGTTTAGGTTCAAGACTTTTACCCTTTACAAAAGATTGTCCAAAACCTATGCTTCCTCTAAATGGTGATAAGCCAATTCTTCAAGAAATAATCGAACGTGCCAAACTTAATGGCTTTCAATCTATTTACATCTCAGTAAATTATTTAAAAGAGCAAATCATCGATCATTTTGGAGATGGGAGTAGATTTGGAGTGAAAATTGAATATTTAATCGAACAAAAACCCTTAGGCACTGCAGGTTCTTTACACTTACTTCCTAAAACAAATAAATTACCAGTCATAGTAATGAATGGGGACATTATTACAAAGCTAAATTTAAGATATTTGTTGGATTTTCATATTAATCTAAATTCAAATGCTACTATGGCTGTTATAGAGCATGAAACCAAATTACCATTTGGTGTAGTAAAGACAAATGGTACTAAATTGCATTCTTTTGAAGAGAAACCAACAATTACACATCTTGTAAATGCTGGCCTTTATGTTGTTAATCCAGAATTGATAAAAACAATAACTAATGATGGGTACAAAATTGATATGCCTGAATTGTTTTGGAGAGCGAAACACAGCAACTTTAATGTCAATGTATGTCCCATTATCGAGTCCTGGATTGATATTGGTCGGCCTGATACACTTAAAAAAGCTCAAAATCAAGGTTTTGATAGCCCATAAACACCTCTACATGATTAAAGAATTTTGACCACTGCATTAGTAACTGGAGCCGATGGGTTTATAGGATCCCACCTAGTAGAATTATTATTATCTAAAAATGTCAATGTTAAAGCATTCTGTCTCTACAACTCATTGGGGAGTAGAGGTTGGTTAGATACAATTTCAAAACAAAAAATTAACAATATAGAAACATTCTTTGGGGATATTAGAGATCAAGATTCAGTGACAGAAGCAGTAAAAGGATGTGATATTGTTTTTCATTTAGCCGCATTAATCTCAATACCCTATAGTTACCAAGCACCCGAAAGTTTTATAGATACCAATATAAAAGGAACACTTAATATACTTAATGCAGTTAGAAAATCAGGTGTTGAACATCTAATTCATACCTCCACTTCAGAAACTTATGGAACAGCTCAATATGTTCCTATTGACGAAAATCATCCCTTAGTTGGACAGTCACCTTATGCAGCATCGAAAATTGGGGCAGATCAGTTAGCTCTAAGTTTTTGGAGAAGTTTCTCAACACCAGTTAGCATTTTGAGACCTTTTAATACTTATGGCCCTAGACAAAGTGTTAGGGCAATAATTCCTACAATAATTTCCCAAATTAATGCAGACAAAAGAAAAATAAAATTAGGCAACTTAACGCCTACAAGAGATTTCAACTTTGTCCAAGATACATGTGAAGCCTTTTATTCTATGTCACAAGCAAAAGAAATTTACGGAGAAATTATAAATGTTTCTAGCAATTTTGAAATAAGTATTAAAGATACTGTCTTGCTAATTTCTAAGTTAATGGCAAAAGATATTGAGATACAATTAGATTCACAAAAAATAAGACCTAACTTATCTGAAGTAAATCGTCTATTTGGATCAAATAAGAAGTTAATGGAAAAAACATCTTGGGAACCAAAATACTCAGGTAAGGAGGGATTTAAAAAAGGACTTCTAAACACAATAGAATGGTTTTCAAATAGAGAAAATTTAGATAATTATAAATATTTACAGAATTTTTTATAAATGGAATTATTTGATTCTGTAGTTAAAGATATAAGAATAGTAACTGGAACATTTGATTCACAAATACCTCTTACTTTACATGAGCCTGACTTTAAAGAAACTAAAGCAAAGGAATTTATATTTGATTGTATTAACTCAGGATGGGTAAGTTCACAAGGAAAGTGGGTAGATGAATTTGAGAATAAAATATGTCAAATTACCAAAGCACATCATGCTGTAGCCGTTACGAATGGGACTGATGGATTACGCTTAGCCTTACATGTATGCGGTGTAAAACCAGATGAGGAAGTTATCCTACCATCATTAACTTTCGTAGCCACTGCTAATTGTATTGCACATTTAGGGGCCATACCTCATTTTATGGATATAGAGACTGACAGTTTTGGATTATGTCCTAATAAATTAGATCAATATCTCAAAGAAAAACTATTTATCAAAGATGGATTAGCTTACAATAAATATACGAATAAAGTTGTTAGAGCATTAATTCCAGTCCATTTATTTGGAATTCCAGCACGTATACATGAGATTGTTAATGTAGCTAGAAAATGGAATCTTAGAGTTGTTGAAGATGCAGCTGAAGCTCTTGGCAGCTTTTCTAATAAAGAACATTGTGGGTTAATAGGAGATGTTGGAGTAATCAGTTTTAACGGCAACAAAATTATTACCTGTGGTGGTGGTGGTATTTTAATTACCAACTCTAAAGACTTAGCAAAGAAAGCAAAGCATTTATCAACAACTGCCAAAACTTATAGTGAATACGAGTTAATTCATGATCAAATAGCTTGGAATGATAGGTTACCAAACATAAATGCGGCTTTGGGCTGTTCCCAATTAGAAAACTTTAGTTCAATTATGTCGAGGAAAAGAAAGCTGGCTCATCTCTACCACAAAACCTTCGCAGATCAATACCCTTTTAATTTCATAAAAGAAAATATTAAGGATTGCTCCAATTACTGGTTAAATACAATAAAAATTGACCGCAAAAGAATTGGGGAATCTGATAATTTTCGGAAAAAATTAATTCAAAAATGTAAATTGTCAAAAATTTTTATTAGACCAGTTTGGAAGCCACTGCATACATTAAATATGTTCAAAAATTGTCCCAGATCAGATATGAGAAATACTTTAGATTCTTATGAATTATTAATCAATTTCCCTAGCAGCCCATCTTATGTAAGAAGTTAAGGCTTTTTTATCATAATCTAACGTTCTCTGAAAAAAGGGGGAAAATTGATAAATCATGAGAAACAACAACAATTGACATAGAGGATTTTGAAGCATAGGTTATTAAGTTTTTCATCAATAGTTTTGATGTTTTCTCGTCCAGAGAACTTGTTGGTTCATCCATTAATAAGATTGGAACACTTCTAAGAAGAGCTCTTGCTATTGATAATCTTTGTAGTTGTCCACCACTCAGCTTGACGCCGCCATTTCCAATTTTTTGATTAAGTCCCAGTGATGATTGTTTTAGTATTTTATCTAGTAAACAACATTCTAAAATCTCGAATAAAGTCGATTTATTATTATCTTGAAAAATACTTTTTCCTCCTAAAATCAAATTATCCATTAATGTTCCATCAATAATTAGATTATTCTGTGGAACATAAGTTAAGAAATCAGGTAAATACTTAATCTTAGGATTATATGTAATTTCCCCTTTTGAAGGTTCTCTTAATGCAAGGATTAAATCAATAAGTGTAGATTTACCAGAACCTGAAGGACCAGTTATTAATAAGTTTGAATTCTTACGAATAGCAAATGACAAATCATTTTGATACAAGTAATTATTCGAGTCTTTGAATTTGTAATTTATATTCGCAAACCTTATTAGAAAATTATTGGTAATAATATTAGAGATCTTATTTAACCTTTTATATCTATAGGAATCACTATTAAAACTTTTTATCATTAAACAGTATTCTTGATAAATATCTAATAAAAAAATAGATTTAAATTTTACAGTATTTAAAGAACTTAATAATAAATTTGAAATTGGAATAATTCTTTGAATGATTAATCCAGTTGACAAAATAAGATTTAAATAGATATCAAAAATTCCAATTCGAGCCTGAAAGAAAACTATTGTAACGCCAACTAAATAGAATAAGTAAATTACTGTAACTGTTGGCAACGAAATGTAAAATGGAGCTTTTGCACTCAAAAATCTATAATCCATATCAGAATTTAAAAGATTTTTTAAAAATATTTTTGATAAATCGAAAACCTTTACCACCTTATACAAAGAATAAAAATCTAATACTTTCTTCATTCTTATTGGATTTATATTATTTATATTCCTACTTATATTGACGATCCTTTTGCCAATAAATTTATTTATAAAAAAATAGTAAGTTAAACTAAATATTAATAATAAAATAAATATATTAAATGGGATAGCAAAATAAAGATACAACAAGTAAATCAAGAAAGTAATGAGTGAAGATACAAAATTAAAGCTTGCATTTACAACACTTACACAAGAATTTATATTTTCAGAATAATAATTTATATATTCCGATTCTTTTAGATTTAAATAAAAGTCATATGATATTTTCGAAAATGCAGAAATAAATTTATTAGTAAGTGAAGTTCCATAGATTGCTCCTATATAGTAAGTAAAATATGTGGCAAATAATTTAATTAAATAAGTCAATAAACAAATAAAAATTATGAATATATATGTTAAAATTGAATTTTCATTAATATTAAAATTAAAGTTAAATATATTTTGAATTTCCGAACTTTTTGATGTGATTACATATATATATGATGTTATATATGAGATAAGAAAAACATCCAACAGTGGAGAAATAATAGAAACAATTAAATAAAAAGTTAGATTAAGATTTATTCTTTTATTACTAAAAGAGAAAAATGCTTTTAAATATTTCTTTATGAAATTTATATTCTTTCTTATTGATAAGAAAAATATTTTCAAATTATTAAATATAAAAAAAATATTTTTCTTTCTACTCATAAAAATATTATTTAAAACATTTTATTTTTCTTGACTTTATTATAAATTACATAATCTCCCATAGCAATAATTAAAAAATTTAGGAAAAATCTAAAAGATAATTAGTTAATTAATAAATGACTTTTATCCTTAAAATAAATAAGTTTTAATAGAATCCATAATTTTTTAAATAGTTAATTTATCTTACTAAATAACACTATTGTATAATCGAAAATAAAAATTATTTAATGAGTGGGCTAGACTCTTCAATTAACTTAGTAACTGGAGGAGCAGGATTTCTTGGTTCACATTTAATTGACCACCTTTTAAAAAAAGGCGAAGAAGTCATTTGCATTGATAATTATTCCACCGGAAGTAAATTAAATATTGAACATTGGATAGGTCATCCAAAATTTGAATTGATTAGACATGATATCATCAAGCCAATTCATATGGAAGTTAGCAAAATTTGGCATTTAGCCTGTCCAGCATCCCCCATACATTATCAATATAATCCAATAAAAACCTCTAAAACATGTTTTATGGGTACTTTAAACATGCTTGGATTAGCAAAAAGGACTAATGCAAAAATGCTTCTAGCGTCATCAAGTGAAATTTATGGCGACCCTCAGCAGCATCCTCAAAGAGAAGTTTATAGAGGAAATGTTAATCCAATCGGAATAAGAAGTTGTTATGACGAAGGCAAAAGAATTTCAGAGTCATTATGTTTTGCCTATCTACGCCAAAACAACACTAATGTAAAAGTTATGCGCATTTTCAATACCTATGGACCTAGAATGTTTCCTAACGATGGACGAGTTGTAAGTAATTTTATTTTAAAAGCATTAAATAATGATCCTCTAAGTATTTATGGAAATGGGAGTCAGACCAGAAGTTTTTGTTACGTAAATGATTTAGTAGAGGGTATGATTAAATTAATGGATTCCGGACAAAATGGGCCAATCAATTTTGGGAATCCAAATGAACTAACTATAAAGGAACTGGCAGAATTAATTATTAAAAAGATTAACCCAGAGCTTAATATAAAATATGAAGAACTACCTGAGGATGATCCTATTAAAAGAAAACCAGATATTGATCTCGCAAAGCAACTATTAGGGTGGGAACCTAAAACATCACTTAGCGAGGGAATGGATTTAACCATTAATTATTTTAAAAATTTATGATGACAAATAAATCAATTAAAAATATATGTTGTATTGGTGCTGGATATGTAGGTGGTCCCACAATGGCAGTTTTTGCGGATAAATGTCCTGATATGAATATTACCGTTGTTGATAAAGATAAGGAAAGAATAAAAAAATGGAATGATCAAGATACTGGGAACTTACCAGTATTTGAACCTGGACTTGAAGAAATAATAAAAAAAGTTAGAGATAAAAATCTTCATTTTTCCAATGAGATAGAAAAAACAATCGAAAATTCGGATATTATTTTTTTATGTGTAAATACACCAGTCAAAGATAAGGGATTTGGAGCAGGACAAGCAAGTGACTTAAAATTTATTGAATCTTGTGCGAGACAGGTTGCAAAACATTCTAAAAATCACACAATAGTCATTGAAAAAAGTACCTTACCAGTTAGAACAGCCGCGACTATAAGAACCATTTTAAACTCATCCCAAGGAGATAACATCTCTGATTCTAAAACTTTTTCAGTGCTCTCAAATCCGGAGTTTTTAGCTGAGGGGACTGCAATAAATGATCTTAAGAATCCTGATAGGGTTTTGATAGGTGGAGAAGATCAAGAATCAATTGAAGCTTTAGCTAAAATTTATCAAAATTGGGTGCCTGAAGAGAAAATAATTCGAACCAATCTATGGAGTAGCGAATTATCTAAATTAACTGCTAATGCCTTCTTGGCACAAAGAATAACTTCAATAAATTCAATAGCTGCCTTCTGTGAAAACTCAGGAGGAGATATAGAAGAGGTAGCAAATGCTATAGGCTCTGACAAAAGGATAGGATCAAAATTTTTAAATGCTGGGCCAGGATTTGGTGGAAGTTGTTTCAAAAAAGATATATCAAATTTAGTGTATTTATCAGAATATTTTGGACTCCCAGAAGTTGCAGAATATTGGAACAGCATTATTAAATTAAATAATTGGCAAAAACTGAGGATTTCAAAGCTCATAGTTCAAAAACTTTTTGGAACACTTAGAGGTAAATCAATAGCAATTCTTGGTTTTGCATTTAAAGCCAATACAAACGATACGAGAGAATCTCCGGCTATTGATATTTGTAAAAACCTACTAGTGGAAGGTGCTAACTTAATTATTCATGATCCAAAAGTTAGTGAAGAACAAATGACAAAAAATCTTGGTATGAAAGCTAATTATATTTGCAATAATCAAGATTCAAATGACTATGAAAGTACTTGGTCAAAAAATGAAAATATTTATTCCTCACTTTCAGGTGTTGATGCAGTTGTTATCTTAACTGAATGGGATATATATAAAAATTTAGATTGGAAGAAAATCTCAAAATTGATGAGAAAACCAGCTTGGATTTTTGATACAAGAGGCTTACTAGATATAACTAAACTCAATAATACTGACCTAAACTTTTGGAAAATCGGAGACGGTTTAGAAAAATAAGTTATGAATAATTAATAAAAGTAAATTCTTAAATTTATTTAATGTCAAAAAGTAATTTCACAAAAAATTTATTAATTCCAGATTTTATATTTATTTTTTTATTTTCTTTATTAATAATATTTGTATACGATAATTTCGAAAAATTTTTTGATAGGAATATTAACGATGGATTCTTAAAAGCAACCGCAATAAGCAATAAAAAAAATTGCAGGATTAAAGATAAAGAGTTTAATTGTCTAAAAGAAACACTAAAAGATATAGGTAAAAATAAAAGCGTATTGTTCTTTGGTAATTCTCAAACTGGAGCAATAAATAACTTCAAAATTGACGATAAAGATTATATTGCGCATTTAAATGAAGAGAAATTTTTTAAAGATAATAAATTAATAATTAGATCACTTTGGATGCCTAATGCCTCATTAAAAGAATTTTATGTAATTTATAAGGAATTAGAAAGATGCAAAATCATCCCGGAAACTCTATTTATTCCAGTTTTTCTTGACGATACAAGAGAGCAATCTATAAGGGATTATGTTAATAAACTAGAAAATACATTTTGCAAAAGTAAAGAAAAAACAAAAAAAGAAAAAATTATAGAATCTAACGTGAAGAGACTTGATCAGAAGATAAAAACAAATTTGTCCCTCTTTAAAAACCTTCAATCAATTAATACAAAAATGAGGACAGATCTTTATAAATTTAGGAATTACATTTTTGGCATCAAACCTACATCGATAAGACCAATCAAAAAGGCTTCTTATTCTGAAAATATTGATGCTCTAAAAAAAATTTTAAAAATAAGAATTGAAAATAATTTGACTACATTCATATATATTCCGCCACTATTATATGCGAATGATTTACAAAAAATCCCTTATTCCAAGAAAAACTATGCAAGTTTTAAAAAAGAAATTAAATATTTATGTAAAGAACATTATTGTAATTTTTTAAATTTAGAAGGTTCAATACCAAATACATTATGGGGAACAAAAACGAGCACAAACTTTATAGGAAATAATGAAGAAATTGACTTCATGCATTTTACTGGAGAGGGGCATAAAGTATTTAGCAAAGAATTATCAATAATAATTAAAAATAATTTAAAAAAATATTGATATGTTAATTTAATATGTTTTTTCACTCATTATCATCATTATTAATTTTTCTGCCAACATTTTTTTTAATTTATCCTTTTCTAAAAAAATATAGTCTTAACTTTTCTAAAATATTCCTTTTAATTTTTTCCTTAGTTTTTTATGGATTCGATGTGCCATGGTTCGTTATTCCTTTAATAATTAGTGCTTCAAGTGACTTTTTCATATCAAGATATCTCATAGATAAAAAGAATAAATTTAGCGAATATAGAAAAATAATTTTAGTTATAAGTTTTTGCACAAATTTAAGTCTTCTCGTTATATTTAAGTATCATTATTTGATTTCTTCTACATTTTTTAGAGATAATCAGCTGTTATTTTTAAGCAATTTAAACAATATATTGCCTGTTGGAATAAGTTTTTACACTTTTCAAACACTATCTTTTACTATTGATTCATTTCGAGGAAAGATCAAAAAAATTCCAAGATTTATTGATTATTTACTCTATATTTGCTACTTTCCGCAATTAGTTGCAGGCCCTATTCTAAGATTTTCAAATTTCTTCGATAATAATTCTTCGTTATTACTGAATAAAAATCTTCCCAAAATGAATTATGGATTTTATCGTATTTGTTATGGTTTATTCATAAAATTATGCCTTGCAGATGAGTTATCCAGATTAAATGATATTGCATTTGATTCAGACTATAGCTTATTGGGCATTGTAGACTGTTGGACTATGGCATTTGGTTTTGGCCTGCAAATTTATTTTGATTTTAGTGCTTATTCACATCTTGCAGTTGGTATTTCTAATCTAATTGGAATAGATATTCCAGAAAATTTTAATTTTCCATATAATTCTAAATCAGCTACAGAATTTTGGAAGAGATGGCATATTTCACTTTCTTCTTGGGTTTCTGACTACTTATATATGTTTATAAATAATAATTTTACTCAATCATTTTTTGGAGCTATACCTCTTCTTATCACATGGATAATTATGGGTCTTTGGCATGGAGCATCTTGGAGATTTGCTATGTGGGGATTAATGAATGGGATTTTAGTTTTAATTCATAGATTATATAAATCTATTGTTTCTAAATCTAATAATAAAGTCATGGAAAATATTTATTGTTTTATTACCCTTTCTTCCATCATGTCAACTTGGATATATTTTAGAAGTTCTTCTTGGGATCAAGCTAATAATCTATTCATAAAATTATTCAAATTTGACGGCTTATATTTTAGCTTTAGAGAAAATTATTATTTATTTGTTTTTTTATTTTTAATAACATCTTTAACATTTGGTGAAGTGAATGAATATATTAAGATAAAAAATACTAGTCATAGAAAAATACTTAATATAATTTTTTCGTCTTTTGCATTAGCTTTTTCAATAATCTTTATAAACAGGCAAGCTTCATTTATATACTTCCAATTTTAATTGGAAATCATTTCAATAAGTAATAATTGTGAAAAACAAAATTATTAGTTAAATTTAATAAAAAATTAATTTGAAAATTTCTGTATTGTTATGCGTTTTTAATGGAGAAAAATGGATAAAAGATTCCGTAAATAGCATCCTAAACCAAACATTTCAAGAATTTGAATTTCTCATAATAAATGACGGATCAACAGATAATACAAGAGAAATTCTGGAGATTTATGAAAATCAATATTCAAAAATCAGATTAATAAATCAAGAGAATATGGGCCTAACCGCATGCTTAAATTATGGTTTGAAAATAGCAAAAGGCAAATGGATAGCAAGAATAGACAGTGATGATATAGCTTTACCCCAAAGGCTTGAAAAACAATATATTTATGCTGAGAGGACAAATTCCAGCTTAGTAGGATGTCAAGCTAAATTCTTTTCAGATAATAATCATATAGTATCTACTTATAAAGTTCCTAATGAACACAGGAAGTTAGTAAATAATCTAGTACATCAAAAAATATTTTTTGCACACTCATCTGCATTTTTCAAAAAAGAAAGCGCACTAAAAGTTGGTAATTATAGAAAAGTCATGAAAAAATCACAAGATTATGATTTATGGCTCAGGATTAGTGAAAAAGGAAAAATTAGTTGCATAAACTATTTTGGAGTATTAATAAGAGTTCATAAAGATAGAATTTCTTCTAAAGATTGCGGAATAAACCAAAGAATTTATGCTCATTGCGCCAATATTTCTTATCTAATTAGGCAGGAAAAAATAAGTATTTCAGACCCATGCAACCCAAAGAACGAGAAAGAAATGGAAAATTTTAAAAAATTTGTTTCTAATGAACTAATTAAACATTCTTTTTTAGATTTCTATGTCAAGCTTTTTAACTACAAAAATGAACCCAGCTCAAAATTTTTTTTACAGAAATTCTTTAAAATTTTTCAAATTTTCAATAATCTTGAATTGATTATGATCCTTATCAGATGGGTCATATTTGGTGATTATATTTCGCAAATTATCAAAAAAAATTGGCTGTTGAATAATAATAAAGCAAAAGAAATAGTTTAATAATTACAAAGAATTCCAAAAGAAATACGTGAACAGGTTTTTTTTTAAATAAATTATTTATAGTTTCATGAAACTTAGGTGCTATTGTGAATGTCTATTCTATTAACGTAAAGAACTTATATATTTACTATATAAATTCTCTAATAAGATTTACAAGGCTAATAGAAATTTTATAAAAATGTTTTTAGAAATCAAAGATTCTTTCAAAATAATTCTCAATAAACCTAGATCAGTAAAAACTTTTTTAGCTCTTTGTATAGATTTAACAAGTTGCATAATTTCTTTCTGGATTGCCTATTATTTGCGCTTAGGCGAATTACTGCCTCTATCCCAAAAAGGAGGAAATGCGATACTAGTTTCCCTATTAATTTCTATCCCAATATTTATATTTTTTGGTCTCTATAAAGCAATTTTCAGATATTCAGGTTTAGCTGCAATAGTAATAGTTTTAAAAGCAATCTTAATATATGGATTTGTTTTTTCAAGCATAATAACGATTTTTGGAATCCCAGGGATCCCAAGAACTATCGGTATAATTCAACCTTTAATATATTTTTTATTAATAAGTTCTTGGCGTTTACTTACAAGATATTTAATTGGGGGAATATATACAAAACACTGGAAAAAAAGTAACTTATCAAAAGCACTTGTTTACGGAGCTGGTAAATCTGGAAGACAACTTGTAAGAGCTATGCAAGATAGTTTAGAAATTTATATTTTAGGTTTCTTAGATGATGACGTTAATAAGCATGATTGTTTCATAGATGGGAAAAAAATTTATTCTCCTAGTAAATTAAATAAACTTATAATTGAAAAAAATGTAAATCTAATATTACTTGCCCTTCCAGAAATATCAAGGAAAGAAAGGAATGAAATAATCCAGAGACTTAGAGTTCATAAAATTGCCATTAGAACAATTCCAACCATCTCAGATTATGCCAAAGGCAAGTGCTCTATTAAAGATTTTGAAGAGTTAGACATAGACGATTTACTTGGAAGAACTCAAGTTGAACCTTATGAATCTTTAATGAAAAAAAATATTTTTGAGAAAACTATATTAGTAACTGGAGCAGGCGGCTCAATTGGAAGTCAATTGTGCAGAGAAATAATAAAATTAAAACCAAAAAAATTATTATTGCTAGAGATAAATGAATACGCGCTTTATTCAATTAATTCTGAATTAGAAAATCTCAATAAGATACATGACGTCGAACTGATTCCACTTATAGGTTCTATTCAAGAAAATTCTAGGGTAAAAGACATTATTCAAACTTGGAAACCAGCCACAATTTATCACGCAGCTGCATATAAACATGTTCCATTAGTAGAGCATAATCTTATAGAGGGAATTAAAAATAATGTTTTTGGTACGCTTAAAATTGCAAAAATTGCCTTAGATCATAATGTTTCTGATTTTGTTTTTATTTCTACTGACAAAGCAGTAAGACCTACAAATATAATGGGCGCCTCAAAAAGGCTAGGTGAACTCATATTACAATCACTAAGCGATAGCTATGAAAAAAATTCAAAGAAAAGAATGGATACAAAATTCTCAATAGTTCGTTTTGGTAATGTTTTAGGCTCTTCAGGTTCAGTCATCCCAAAGTTTAGAAGTCAAATTAAAGAAGGAGGCCCAATAACTCTTACTCATAAAGAAATTACAAGGTACTTTATGTCTTTGAAAGAAGCCGCGCAATTAGTTATTCAAGCAGGTGCTTTGAGCGAGGGTGGGGATGTACTTATATTAGATATGGGAGAACCAATAAAAATATATGATCTTGCTGAAAAAATGATTGAATTATCTGGTCTATCAGTAAAAAATGCCTTTAATCTTACAGGTGATATAGAAATAAAAGTCACTGGTTTAAGACCTGGAGAGAAATTATATGAAGAGCTTCTCCTTTCAAAAAACCCATCAAAAACTATACATCCTAAAATTTACAAATCTAAAGAACCGTTTATCAAATTATCAGACTTAAGAAAAGAATTGGAAACTTTGAAAAAACTAGTAAATGACAATAATCTAAAAAAAATATATGCAAAACTTCCAGAAATAATTACTGAATATTCACCGAAGGAGCCTATATTAGACTATACATACGTTAAGAAAAAAGATTCAATTTCTCAAAGTTAATTTCAAATTATTAGTTTTAAAATTTTCATAAATTTTTAAGTTCTTACATAAGTTATATTCTTCAAACCTGCCAAAAGGATCCAAATTAGTATACTAACCCTTAAATCAAAATAATGAATATCTATTAAATTTGAAAAAATTATAGAAGATGCAGATGCGAACCATGCCCTATCAAAGTTATCTTTATTTTGATTATTAATAAACTTTAAATCTTCTCCAAGAAATAATTTCTTAAAAGATAGAAACAACAATAAAGAAACCATTCCGGTAATTGCTAAGGATGTAACAACCCCATATTGAATAGACAACTCAAGTGGAATACTATGAGAGTGTCCAAAATATTCTTTATTAGTATTATTCCAAATATACGAAAAATTGTTTCCTCCCCAACCAGTAAGGGGTTTATCAATTATGTAAAGTAATGAATTTTTCCATATCATTATTCTTGGATCATTCAAAATATTTTGATATTCCAATTTTTCAAACAAATAGCTTGGAAAAAAATTGATTTTTAAAAAACCTCGGAAAAGAGAATTATAAAAGAAAATTGCTAAAAATGATGAAGCAGAAATTATTAAATATTTTCTATTTAATGGAATAGATAAAATCAGAAAAGAAATAATTAAAGCACCTAAGGCATTTCTAGAAGCTGTTAGAAGCGTTGCATATATTAGAAGTAAATTAAATATCAATAAAATAAATTTGCTTGATAATTTACCTTTGATATTCCTAAACGTTGCATAAAAAAATGGCCATATTGCAGAAAAAATACAACCTGCATAATTTGGATTATTAAAAACAGAGGTTAATCTGCCCTCAGGATTATTTTTCTGAAACCAAATTATTAATCCATTGAACAATTGATAAGGACCATACCAATTAAAAAAATATTGAGTGTAGCCACTAAAAAGTAATGGGATGGTTCCACATAATAAAGAAATTGCACAAATTTGTCTTTTTTTCTTAGAGTCAAGAACAAATTGAAATCCCCAAAAAGACATAAATAATGGAATCCAGTTAACAAGTCCAATATATGGGTTAGTAGATAATCCAGATTTACTTTCATAAATAATTACTTCTTCACTAATAGGAAATAAGATACAACTCATTAACATAAGAAAACTGACAAAAATAAGGAAAAGATTAAATTTATCTTTTAAAAAAAAGTTCTTTTGAAGAAAAAATCCAACAATTATTGATAATATTAAAAAAATGCTTGCGATTAGAGGCGCTGAAAACAATAAAAATGTTCCAATTATAAAAGTAATAAATCCTATTTCTTCAGGCTTTATTACTTTCAAATTAAATTTTAAATTTATTAATTTATTCATATTTAAAAGATCTACTACTTCCTAACTCTTGATTATTTGCAAAATTTTATGAAATGAGAGATAAAACTTAAAATATTAATTAATTATATAAGCTATCCTATATGAAATTTATGTATTGATTAGCAATTAAATGCTTTATGAAGATATATATATAGTTTTTAAGAAATCAATTTTTAAATTTTTCTCCAGACGGCTAACAATTTGCCTTGTATTGTCACTTGATCATAATTTAATTCTATTGCATCATATTTTTCATTAGCTGGTTGAAGTGAAATAATATTGCCCTTGCGAAAAAAATATTTTAAAGTCGTTCCAGACCCTGGAACTAATGCGCTTACAATGTTACCATTACGTATTGAATAGTTATCTTTAACTGGCTCCATAAGAACCATATCTCCATCTGCAATACATGCATCTATCATGGAATCTCCATTAACCGTAAGAGCAAAAACATTTTTCTTTTTTAAAACATCAGAAATATCTAAATTCTCTTGAACATCAGAATAAGTTTCAATTAAACCTCCAGCTGCAACTGAACCCATAATTGGTACCCCTTCAATAATATCATCAACTATTTGCATTGTTCTTGCTTTACCTTCTTGCCATGAGATGTACCCTTTTTCTTGCAAATGTTTTAAGCGACTTTGAATTGGAGCAGGAGATTTTAATCCCATAGCTTGCATCATTTGCCTAATGGATGGGCTATGTTGAAAGGTTTTCATATAATCTTTTATCCATCCATAAAGCTCATTTTGAGCTTGGGTAAGATCATCCCCTGAATAAGTTTCCATAAAACAAATGTACTCTAATACATTTGTACCTCTTTATAAGGCAAATAGCAATATTTTCAGGAAAGAAGGCATGACAGAAGAGCTTGTTGAGCATGCATTCTATTTTCTGCTTGTTCAAAAATTCTACTTCTTTTACTATCAATAACTTCATCAGTTATTTCTTTAGCTCTATAAGCAGGAAGACAATGGAGAACAATAGCCTCTTTATCAGCATTTCCTACTAAATTATGATCAATAGTAAATCCAATAAAGTCTTTATCTTTCTCTTCTTTTTGATTTTCTTCCCCCATAGATGACCAAACATCTGTATATAAAACGTTTGCTCCGTGTACTGCAGAAATAGGGTCGTTAGTAATTTTCAATAAATTCTTATTTTTATATATTTCATATGCTTTTTTAATCACTAATGGGTTAGGTTCATAACCCTTAGGGCATGCAATCCTAACTTCTACTCCTAATAATGCACCGCATAAAATTAGAGAATTTGCGACATTATTGCCATCACCTATAAATGTCAAAATTACATCTTTAAGATCAAGGAATTCCTCATGTATTGTTAAAAAATCAGCCAAGGCCTGACATGGATGTTCTAAATCTGTAAGAGCATTTATAACTGGCTTTGTAGACCACTTTGCATATTCTTCCAAATCTGAATGATCAAATGTTCTGATTGCAATAACATCGCAATATCTACTTAAAACTCTTGCAGTATCTTTAATTGGTTCACCTCTTCCTATTTGTGACGTAGTAGGATCAAGGTCAATAGTAGTGCCCCCAAGCCTACTCATGGCGACTTGAAAACTAACTCTTGTGCGTGTTGATGACTTATCAAAAATTAATCCTAAAACTTTATTATTAAGATCAATACTTATTTTTTTATTTTTAAAATGTTTTGCAAGCTCTAGAACATGTAAGACTTCATCTGGTGATAAATCCAAGCTTGATAGGAAATTATTATTAGCAAGCTTATTTGGTTTTAGCATGAATATTTCTAGTTAGATCTAGATTCTACTATGCAGGCATTTTACTCTCTGCCAAGAGTGTTTTGAGCTCTTCACCCTCTATGACTTCCTCTTGAAGAATCTTTTGAGAAATTGACTCAAGAAGAGGTAAATTATTCCTTAAAATATTTAGTGCAGTTTCATGGGCATCATCAACTAAATCTCTGACTTCTTTATCTATTGCTTGAGCAGTAGCATCACTAACTGATCTTCTAGGATTATTTCCATTTCCTAAAAATTGACCTCCACCTTGTTTATCGTATGCAAGGGGGCCAAGAATATCACTCATTCCGAATGTGCCAACCATTTGTTCGGCTATATCAGTTGCTCTTTGTAAATCGTTTGAAGCTCCGGTAGTAATCTTTCCGAAGACAACCTCTTCTGCAGATCTCCCTCCAAGAAGTGTAGCTATTTGACCTTTTAGTTCCTCTTTAGAATTAAGAAATCTTTCTTCAGTTGGTAATTGAAGGGTATATCCAAGTGCACTCATACCTCTTGGTACGATGGATATCTTTGCAACTTTTGAACCTCCAGGCATAAGATGTCCGACAATTGCATGACCGACTTCGTGATAAGCAACGACTCTCTTTTCATCATCTTGCAAAACACGGCTCTTTTTTTCCAATCCAGCGACTACTCTTTCAATAGCTTCACTTAAGTCTTGTTGTTCTACACTTTTTCTTTTGGCTCTGGCCGCAAGTAAAGCAGCTTCATTTACCATATTAGCTAAATCAGCTCCTGCGAATCCACTAGTGGCTTGAGCAATTGAATCTAAGTCAATGGAATCTGAAAGCTTAATTTTTTTTGTGTAGATCTCTAAAATAGTTTTTCTACCAGATAAGTCAGGTCTATCAACCAGTACTTGCCTATCAAATCTACCAGGCCTTAACAAAGCTGCATCAAGAACTTCTGGTTGGTTTGTTGCAGCAAGTACAATAACTGGTTTATCAGCTGAAGCAAAACCATCCATTTCGGTAAGAAGCTGATTCAAAGTTTGTTCCCTCTCATCATTACCCCCTACAACTCCCATTGAACCAGAACGACTTTTACCAATAGCATCCAATTCATCAATAAAAATAATGCAAGGTGCTTTTTTCTTAGCTTGTTCAAATAGATCTCTAACTCTTGCTGCACCTGCACCAACAAAAAGCTCAACAAATTCAGAACCTGAAATTATGAAAAAAGGAACTTCCGCTTCACCTGCAACAGCCTTTGAAAGAAGAGTTTTTCCAGTACCTGGAGGTCCTACAAGAAGAACTCCCTTTGGTATTCTTGCTCCAATATCAGTGTATCTTTCGGGCCGTTTTAAAAAATCGACTATTTCTGTTAACTCATCTTTTGCCTCGTCTACTCCTGCAACATCAGCAAATGTTACTTTTGATTCATCATCTGGAACGTAAACTTTCGCTTTGCTTTTAGTAAAACTTAGAGCTCCTTGAGCACCTCCGCCTCCCATACTTCTTCTTGCGAAGAATTGCAAAACAAGTATGAAAATCAAAGGTGGGACGACCCAGCTCAAAATAGTTGAAAAGAAATTAGGTTTTTTAGGAGGAGCAGCAGCAAATTCGACACCTTTGCTTTCTAACCTTTGTGGAAGGTCCATATCAAAAATTGGGGTTGTCGCTAACACTGAAGGAGCTCCTTCTTCAGCTCCATTTAACTCATATCTAATTTGTTCTTGAGTGATATATGCACGCTTAACTTCACCATCATTAACCTGATCTATAAAAAGAGAGTAAGGAACTCTAGGGATTTGCATGTTTTGGTTAGGGAAAAGACTGCTGAATAAAAGTAATGCTCCAACTCCTATCAAAATTATATTTACAATTCCGAATCTTCTATTAGGTTGATTATCATCTTGTCTTATTGGCATAATTGAAATAAATATTGTGTTTATTATAAACTAAACGAAGAGTTTCCGTATCTGTATTATTTTTTTGGGTAAGAACCGTACGGTACTTTGACCCATATTAAATTATTAAAAATTAATTTTCAAATGAACTCTTAACGCATATATCATCGCCTATCAAACTAACTTGAGAATCGCTTAATTTAATGATTTCATGCATTTCTTCAAATTCAAAATCTCCAAAAGGATTCATGCTATTTTTTCCACCTAAAATTTTTGGAGCAATAAAGGTAATTATCTCCTGAATACAGTTAGAACGGATAGCTGCCGTAGCCAATTTAGGACCACATTCCCAAAGGACTTTATTACACCCTCTACTAGCAAGAATTTCCGAAATTATCTCTGGATTATCTGATGATACCTTTTCAACCTCGACACATTTAGGAATCCTTGTAAGGTAGCTTTCATTTGCTGAAGAAGAATCATAAATAACTAAAGTTTTTGCTTTATTACAATCCCAAAGATTAGATCTTGAGGGAAGATCTAAGCTTTTTGTGAAAACAACTCGCAAAGGCTCTGTTTTTTCTTTACCTCTAGAAGTTAAAAGTGGATTATCTTTCCTTAATGTATTTCCACCAATTATTATTGCATCAAATTCTGCCCTATAAGAGTGAACTCTTGACCTTGATTCTTTATTAGTAATCCACTTACTTTTTCCATTATTAAGAGCCACTCTTCCATCAATACTCATTGCCCATTTAAGAACCCCATATGACTTACTGGTAATATTCCTATATATAAAAGCCTTATTTAAATCTAAGGATTCTTTTTTACATAATCCTAAGTGAACTTGTATTCCAGCTTCTTTTAAAAGCTTAATACCTTTACCAGCAACCCTTTTATCAGGGTCTTCAATAGATACATATATTTTTTTTATCCCAGAGGATATAAGCTTATCTACACACGGAGGTGTTTTACCATGATGGCAACAAGGTTCAAGATTTACATACATTGAGCCGCCTTTAGCATCTTTTTTTAAATTATTAAAAGCCATTGCCTCAGCATGGGGCATGCCAGTTTTGTAATGAAATCCCTCTGAAATAAGCCTTCCATTCTTATCAAGTATCACCGCTCCCACTCTTGGGTTTGGACTCGTTGTATTTTTGCCTAAAGAAGCCAAAAAAATTGCTCTTTTCATCCATTTTGTATGGCTTACATTTTTTTCAGACATCTTCAAAAATCAAATTTAGTTTATTGATCTCCACTCTTTAACAACAAAGGGAGGAACAGGTAAATCAGAAAAAACTCCTGACAAAGATAACCTTAATGGTCTATTTTTATCTAAATTTCTAATCAATTCATAAAGATCAAATTCTGCAGCAGCTTGTCTTCCATCATTTGCTAGTTCCGAATTAAGTAATGTTTTGTCATCTAAAAGCCACTGTTTTCTGCCTGATTCAACCCTTAAGTCAGTGGGATGATCAATCCTAAGATTTCCTGGATATCCTATTACTCTTAAAATCAATTTATCTTCAAAAAGTGGTGATTTATAAGCCACTAATTGCCAAGTTTCAAAGTCCAAGTCCCTTAAAAACTCACTACTAGCAATTATTAATTCCCCGTTGATTTCTGTCTCTGCGACTTCTGCAGAAACTTTTAATGGATTAAAAATGAAAGATAGCAGTAAAAGCAAAGGTAATATTCCTTTTAAAAAAATATTTTTATTTGATTTTGTAATTTTCTTCATTTTCAGAATCCATCAGTGCGTCTAGAGTTACAGCTGTTCTCACAATAGCTTGATATCTTTTAATTATTTTACGATTTTTTTCTATTACTCGAGATAAATTCAAAGTGTCTTTTTCAGAATAGCTAGATGTTAAATCGTCAGAATCTTCTTCAATAAACTCAAATTCACTGTCTTTATCAATTAGAGTCAATAATAAATCATGTAATCTCTTTCTTCTTTTAGACAATTAATTAACTATGGTAGCTCGAATAATAATAAGATAATTTAATAAAACAATCAAACAGCTTAGTTCCTTTACATTAAATATTGATGACTGAAGTTTATAGAAAAATACATGTAGTAGGTATTAATTCATATATATTTAAAGATTTGCCTTTCAAATTACAAGAACTATTTATAAAGACGCAAAATATTGCAGTTCCCAATTCATATTTTAAAGAAATAAAATCATGGAGCGAAAGTGGTTTAGAAAAAAAGAAATCTTTTTTTTCGAGCAACAGTAATAACGAACTCCTTAATTGGATGAGATCTAAAAAAAATGATGTTATTTTAATTTCGAGAGGAGATCCACTTTGGTTTGGAATTGGGAGAATATTACTAGAAAATTTTTCAAAAGATGAATTGATTTTTTACCCTTCAAATACTTGCATTCAATTAGCCTTCAGTAAGTTAAAGCTCCCATGGCAAGATACTGTTAATGTAAGTATTCACGGTAGAGATTCGACCAAGTTAGTTGAGGCTCTTAAAGCAAGGCCCTCGAGTTTGGCGATTATTACAGATTCAAAAAACAAAAGTTTAGAAGTAATCAAAAAACATTTGTCAGAATTAAATCTGATTGACTTATATGATTTTTGGCTCTGTGAAGAGATGGGATTCGACAATGAAAATATACGCAAATTAAATCTTAAAGAGTCATTACCTACTGATATATCAAGTTTGAACATTGTTATACTTATAAAAACAAAAAAAATTTTTTCAAATAACAATATCCCTCTATTCGGAATCAATGACAGTATATTTAAAACTTTTGATGATAGACCAAATTTATTAACTAAAAGGGAAGTTCGCGTTCAAATTTTAGCTGATTTAGAGCTCCCGAAAAATGGTGTCATTTGGGATATAGGAGCAGGTTGTGGATCAATTGGTTTAGAGGCATTAAAATTAAGGCCTAATTTAGATTTGTTTTGTATCGACAAAAGGATTGGATCGAAGAAGTTAATTCTAGAGAACTCAAAAAGGCTTGGCGTTAAACCAAAATTTATTTTTGAAGAAGACATAATTAAAACCTTGAACAAGATAAATTCAAGTTTTTTGGAAAAACCTAATAGATTAGTAATTGGAGGATGTGATAAAAAGACTAAACTTCATATTATTAATACCATTGCTCAAGGCATGAGAATTGGAGATATTATCGTTATCCCAATAATTGACATTCAAACTATTAAAGAGTTGAAAGAGGAATTAGAAGATAAAAATTTCAAAACAAATTTAAATTTAATTCAAACCTACAAAAGCTTAAGTATTGCTGAGGGAATGAGATTAGAACCCAATAATCCTGTTTTTCTATTAAGAGGTAAAAAATAAATTTAAATAATTGTTATTTGTCAGGTTTAGCAACATGGGGCAACCCCCAACCCAATTTATTTCTTAAAACTTGAAAAAATTCATGATCTTCAAGTCTTATAAACTTGACGGAGTGTTTACTTTTTCTAATTAAAACCCTATCTTCAGGCCAAACATAACAACCAGCATTTCCATCAACAACCATTACTAATCTCTCGGGAGTAGCAGGGAAAACAGTTACTGGTTCTGAATCATTAAAAACTAGTGCCCTTGATGCCAACGAATGTGGCGCAATTGGAGTTAATTGTACTACTGGACAATCAGGTGTAATTACTGGTCCTCCAGCACTCAGAGAATATGCAGTAGAACCGGTTGGAGTAGATAATATTACTCCATCAGCTGAAATATCCACAGGAGCATGTCGCCCTATAGAAATCTCAAAGTGACACATGCTTGTTAGAGGTTCTCTATGAAGAGCCATCTCATTAAGGCAAAGAGACTCCCATCTCCTCTGGTCATTCCTCATTACACTAATGATAAAGCAAGTTCTTTCTTCAATATCCCAATTTCCAGAAATTATTTTATCTATAGCCTCATCTAGGTTAGATAAATAAGCTTCCGCAAGAAATCCTAAATGACCAGTATTTATTGTAAGAATTGGAATTTTAGCGGGTGCGGTTTGCCTCGCAGCAGAAAGAACAGTCCCATCTCCGCCAAGAACAATTGCAAATTCCATTGATAAATCAAACCCCTCGGGGACACAATTCGTATATCCCAAAGGACGAACATGTTGATCAGGATTTGCGAAACCAACCATTCCTCCAGAGCTACTAACTCTTACAACTTCAAAATTAGATTCTTCCAATTTTTTTTGAACAGAAGTTGCAGTTTGAACAGCTAGTTCCTTTCCATCATTAACTATAAGTCCTGCTTTACGTACCAATCAAAAAATTAAAACTAACACTATCTTAAACTAATTTGTTAGACAATCCTAATTTAAAAATCAAACACTATTAGAACTGTTCTAAGAATCTAATATCATTCGTATAAAATTTTCTGATGTCGTCAATCTGATGTCTCACCATACAAAATCTCTCAACGCCTAATCCTGCTGCAAAACCAGTCCATTTTTCAGAATCAATTCCTAATTTTTCTAAGACCTTTGGATCTACCATTCCGCAGCCCATTACTTCTAACCATTTACCTTTCCACTGGACGTCTACTTCTGCTGAAGGTTCAGTAAATGGGAAATAACTAGCTCTAAATCTTACAGGAATATCTCCAAAAAATGTCTTTAAAAATGTAAGAACTGTCCCCCTTAAATGACTAAAATTAATGTCTTGGTCGATACATAAAACCTCAACCTGATTAAATACAGGGGAGTGAGTAGCATCTACTGCATCTCTCCTATATACTCTTCCAGGAGCAATAATTCTCACTGGAGGAGAATTTTTCTCTAAGTATCTTATCTGAACAGGAGAAGTATGAGTCCTTAAAAGTCGATTTTCATCTATATAAAAAGTATCCTGCATATCTCTTGCGGGATGATTTTTGGGTATATTAAGAGACTCAAAATTATAAAAATCAGTTTCTATTTCAGGGCCACTTTCAACTGAGTATCCTAAACCACAAAAAATATCTATTATTTCATCTTGAGTTGAAATCAAAGGATGTTTATTTCCAGGGGGTGTTCCAATTGAGGGGATCGTTACATCAATTCTTTCTTTTACAATCTTTTTATCTAAGGCTTCACTGTTTAGTTGATTTTTTCTTTCAGTTATTAGTTCTTGCAAATTTGTTTTTATTAAATTTGCCTTCTGGCCAACAATTGGTCTATCAGTAGCAGATAATTGACCCATTGTTTTCAAGATATTTGACAATTCACCTTTTTTTCCTAGCAAAGAAACTCTTAATTGATCCAGCTCTTCATAAGTATCAGCATTATCTATATTATTTTTTGCTGTCAGAGAGAGATTTTTTAGTTTTTCCTCAATTTGACTTAATGATTCAATCTGACTCACTGATATAGTAAAAATAAGTATTACATTATCTTACTTAAATATCGTCCATAAATAAAATTTATTGATTAATGAAACCGTTAAATATATTAATTAGCAATGATGATGGAGTTTTTGCAGCGGGGATAAGAGCTTTAGCAAAATCAGCGCAAAAAAGAGGACATAATGTAAAAGTAGTATGTCCTGACCAAGAAAGATCAGCTACTGGTCATGGTCTTACTTTGCAATCCCCGTTAAGAGTGGAGAGAGCGGACGAATTATTTGAGAAAGGAATTGAAGCTTGGGGATGTTCGGGCACTCCTGCTGATTGCGTCAAATTAGCATTATCTGAACTCTTGGATAATAAACCTGATCTAGTTCTATCTGGAATAAATCATGGTCCCAATTTAGGAACAGATATTTTTTGTTCAGGAACAGTCGCTGCAGCAATGGAAGGCACTTTAGAAAATGTTCCCTCTATGGCAATAAGTGTAGCTAGTTTTAAATGGAAGAATTTTGAATTTGCCGGAGAAATTGCAATGAATATTGCAGAACAAGCCATTAAGGATAGTTGGCCAGCTTCACTTCTATTAAATTTGAATATACCCCCTTGCGAGAAAAGCAAAATTAAAGAACTATCCTGGACTCGATTATCAGTAAGAAAATATAAAAATCAATTCTCTAAAAGGGAAGATCCAAGGGGCGACGATTATTATTGGCTAGCAGGTGAGGTAGTTTTAGATCTTAAATCAAAAGGTTACGGTCCTAAGAATTGGCCTAGTGATGTATCTCAAATACAAGATAATAAAATATCGCTTACACCTGTGGAGCCAGATTTGTTTTGGAGGGGTAATTTAGAAGACTTACCTAAAATTAATAATTCATTTGTAAATCTTTCTTAAAAGCCATAAAGAAAAGCAAAGTCCAAAAAAATGAGCAGCAATAACTTGTGTGTTACTGAGAACTGATAATATTTCAAGTCCAGTAATTGGGATATCAGATGTCGCTGTTATCAATTGCCCAGTCGTCTGAGATGATGCTTGTATAAATAGGGCGCCCAAAAGCGCTTGATATCCAATTAATCCAAACAAAATTCCTAATAAATCAACTATTATTCCTCTTTTTATTAATTTACTGGTTTGTCCCCTTGAGGGTCTTGCGTTGCTTGCAATTGCTCTTCCTGTTCTAACTATTAACCAACCTTGCCAAAGGCTAAAAATTAGTAAAATCAAAGATATTGTTGTAAGTGATAGACCAGGAGCCAAGCCAAGCTGTCCTTCGTTATTATTTACAACATTTGAAAAAAGTAAAACAGCTGCGACGACAACACCTAAAATAGATTGGATCCAAAAGCGTATCCATCCAATGCGTCGCATTCCAAATGAAAGGGACTGAAAATCAATTTTGTCAGACATTCATTTGATTGAATAAACTATAATCTATTCAAATTTGCCATCAAAATCATAAAATTGCACGTAATCTTTTGATCTCTTTAATATCGCCATCTGAAATTAAGAATCCTACTTCAATAGCTATTGGAAGTTTTGATGGCTTACATGCTGGCCACAGAAAATTAATAAAAAGTGTAGTTGAAGAAAATCAATATACCCCAACAATCGCGAGCTTCTGGCCTCATCCTAGAGAAGTTCTATACAAAGAGACGCGTCTTAGACTGGATCTTCCATATGAAAAACTACCTATTCTTGAAGATCTTGGGATTGAACAATTAGTTCTGATTCCTTTTGATAAGGAACTATCCAAATTAAGTGCAGAAATATTTGTAAGAGATATTTTAATAAATCAATTACAAGCAAAAAACATTTCTGTTGGTGCTAATTTTAGATTTGGTTTTAGAAGAAGTGGAGATATAACTACTATAAAAAATATGATTAAAGAAACGGACATAAAACTAAAAATTTCTCCAATTTTAGAAGACAAAGAAGGCAGGATAAGCAGTAGCAGAATAAGAGATTTATTAGAGAAAAGTGATTTGAAAAATGCTTTCAAAATGCTTAATAGGCCTTATAGTTTTAATGGGAAAGTTGTTAAAGGTAAAGGGATTGGGAAAAATATAGGATGGCCTACCGCAAATCTTGAAATAGATGGCAGAAAATTTTTACCAGGAAAAGGAGTCTACGCAGCCTGGACAACTTTAGAAAATTCCAACCAAAAAATTGAATCTATTATGAATCTTGGCTCTCAACCAACAATAAATCCTCTACTACCATCTGCAGTTGAAGTCCATTTAATTAATAAAGATATCGATCTATATGGTTTAAATTTATCTGTAGAACCAGTTGAAAAGCTTAGATCTCAAATCCAGTTCAAGAACATAGATCAGCTTTCTAATCAAATTAAAAAAGATAGAGATAATGCTCTAAAAATTTTTAAAAAAATCAAAAATTAAATTACAAATGCCTAATTCCAATAATACAAACACTGAAGATCTAAGAGTTTATCAAATTATTGATGCTAATTTAGATAGAGCTAGAGAAGGACTAAGAGTATTAGAGGATTGGGCTAGATTTGGTCTAGGCAAAGAAAAATATGTTGAAAAGATTAAAAACTTTAGACAAATTTTAGGAAAAAATCATTTAGAAGTTTATAAACAATCTAGAAA
The DNA here is from genome assembly GCA_003281685.1 of Prochlorococcus sp. AG-347-E23. Lineage (GTDB taxonomy): Bacteria > Cyanobacteriota > Cyanobacteriia > PCC-6307 > Cyanobiaceae > Prochlorococcus_A. Next base: position 43,013 of record QCBH01000011.1, read on the forward strand.
TCAAATTGAGGACAAATGTAAAGGATTGACTCATCAAGAGCAAATCAACCGAAAAACATCTGAGCAAATTATAAGTTCCAACTCAGGAAGGGTTCAAGAAGCATTAAGGGTCATAGAAGAATTCTCAAGGCTACATAATCATGAGCTTTCAAAAATTGCTTCGGAGATTAGATATCAGATTTATACTATAGAAATTGACTTATTAAGTTTAAGCAAGTTTAAGAAGTCAGAGGAAATATTAAAAAAAAATGACTTATATTTAATAACAGACCAAAAGGATAATTTATTAGAAATAATAGAAGAGATTTTAATTGCAGGAGTAAGAATTATTCAACACAGATTTAAAATGGGAACTGATAAAGATCATCTTAAAGAAGCAATTAAGATTAAAAATCTATGTAAAAAATATAATTCTTTGTTCATCGTTAACGACAGACTTGATATAGCTCTTGCATCTAATGCGGATGGTATTCATCTTGGACAAGATGATTTAGACCTAAAAACCGCAAGAAAGTTATTAGGAAATTCAAAAATTATTGGTATAAGTGCAAATAATGAAATTGATATTTCTAATGCACTTAAAGAGGGTTGTGATTATATAGGGATAGGACCAGTATTTGAAACAGCAACAAAAAAGAACAAAAAACCTATAGGTATTGAAAAGATCAAAACATTAACAAAAGATTTAAATATTCCTTGGTTTGCTATCGGAGGCATAAATTCAAAAAATATTTCATCTTTAAAAAAAAATGGCTTTAAAAAAGTTGCCTTGGTTTCGCAATTAATGAATTCTGAAGATCCGAAAGAAGACGCTAGTATAATCTTAAAAGAGTTATCTCATGAAAATTAAAGTAAATGGAGAAGAAAAAAAAATAGAACTTGATCAAGAAAATGCTCTACTATCTAAAGCTCTAAATTTAATGGGATATAAACCCAACACAATTGTCGTAGAGTTAAATAATTTAATTATTAACTCTATAAAATGGGAAAAAGTGAAACTTAAAGATGGGGATAATTTAGAAATCGTTTCAATAGTTGGTGGTGGTTAAAATATAAAATTTTCGTATTTTAAAAATCTTCATATTTTTTTAAGTTTAGCCTTGAAACAATAACCAAATTTTTCCTGTTTTCGTTTTATATTCTTACTATCTCAATAGAACAATGAAAGAAAAAATTGATAGTAATTCAAGGACCCTGAAATGGGAGCAAAATGGGGAGTTAGCACATAAAGATCTCTCTGAGTTAATCGAAAGACTAAAAAATGTAGAAAGTGAATATGCATCTTCTGAGCTTTCTAGATTAGGTACAAAATTAAACATAAAAGATTAAATTTGTTACTTAGATCTTGTCTTTATAAAAATCTGTACCAAATTAAAGTTACTGAATATATAAATAAATGCCGAAAAGATTTCCAGAATGGGTCAATACAGAGGTCGTGATAAAAGCAATCAAAATGAGAGAAGAAGGGTTGCTTACAAAACAACTTAATTTATGGATAGAAAACCTATTAGAAATTGAAAAAAAGTGATTATTATTGAAAATTTTTAATAATTCTCAGAGCAGCCATTGCTGCTCCGTATCCATTATCTATATTCATAACTGCAATACCTGGAGAACAACTTGATAACATACTATTTAGAGCTGCGTCCCCATCCTTACTAACGCCATAGCCTACTGAGACAGGCACTGCAATAATAGGTTGTGGCAATAATCCTCCCACAACTGTTGCCAAGGCTCCTTCCATTCCAGCACAAACTATTAATACATCATATCTATTAATTTCTTCTAACTGACTAATTAATCGATGAAGTCCTGCCACTCCAACATCTATGAAAGATTGACAATTCACACCATAAATTTCAAGTGCTAATTGTGCTTCAAGTGTTACTGCCAAATCACTTGATCCCCCTGAAATTATGGCAACTTTTTTATTTGTATTTATTTGATTCAGATTTTTTCCAATTATTAGGCAATTTGCTTCTTCATAGAATCGAGCGTCATCATATAAATCTAAAAGATAATAAGCTTTTTCACTATTAATCCTAGTAATGAAAACAACCTCATTTTTACTTAATAGACTTTCAGATAATCTTTTTAATTGGTCGATACTCTTATCTTGGCCCCAAATAGCCTCGATAAGTCCAAGCCTCTCTCTTCTTTCAAAATCAAAATTGATATCAAAATTCATCTTTGCTTATCTAACTCTCCCTCATAAACTAATATAAAAGGATTTTCTCCTACATTTAGAGCAGCTTTTACATTATCTTCAAATTTTTGTTGGACTATATTTACTTCTGACATTGGTATACTTTTCCATAATTTTTTACTTTTCCAATTGACCAATATTAAAGCTTCTTCTTTTTCTTTATCCCAAAATAATTGTCTCCCCAAAAAACCATCTTGAGAAGATAACCATGGCTCCCATATTTCTTTTTCAGCATCCAACCATACTGCTTTTACATCCGCAGGTACTTTGAGCCGTAATTCCTCTATAACCATTTCACCTTGAAAATTTTCCATAGTAAGAGCTTTTAAATTAGAAACATCAAATTGAGAAATTAAAACTACTAAGCAAATTAATACTAAACAAAATCTTTGAAAATTTTTTTTTAAATTTAAATTTAATTTCATTTTTTCTCAAGTAGTACTACTGAATGGCAACTTATACCCTCTTCTCTCCCTTCTGGACCCAATTTTTCATTCGTAGTTGCTTTAATACCAATTAAATTTTCATCAATATTTAATATCTCAGAAATGTTTTTTTTCATTAGTTGTATATGTGGCATGATTTTTGGCCTTTCAGCAACAAGAACACTATCAATATTATTTATTTCCCAACCATCTTGTCTTATTAAGTCAATTACTTTTGATAACAAAAACAAACTATCAGCATTTTTCCATTTTTCATCAGATGGGGGGAAATACTTTCCTATGTCTCCCAGCGAAAGTGCACCTAATAATGCATCCATTATTGAGTGACTTAAAACATCAGCATCACTATGACCATCCAATCCTAAATTTTGAGGATGTTGCAATTTAACACCTCCAATAATTAAATCTCTATCCTTTACTAGTCTGTGAATATCGTATCCATTCCCTATTCTAAATTTCATGAATTGATTATATTCTTTTATTATTCTCTTACTTTGTGGGGATATTTTGTAATTTTCTTCTGAAATCAAGTCACTTCTTCTCTCCAATGTTCTTTCAATACTTTTTCGTCTCCTCCACGATTTTATCTCTTCATGATTACCGCTTACTAAAATATTTGGCACTTTCATATCTTTAAAAGTTAACGGCCTAGTATATTGCGGATATTCCAATAAAGAGGAATTATGACTCTCATCTAATAGGGATTCTGGATCACCAAGAGTTCCTGGTAATAATCTAGTCAACCCGTTAATTATTGACATAGCAGGTATTTCACCTCCAGAAAGAACATAATCGCCTATGGATATCTCTTCATCAGCTAAACATCTAATCCTCTCATCAAAACCTTCATATTGACCACAAATAATAATTACTTGATCCAAAGCAGACCATCTCGCAAGATCCTTTTGCTTTAAGACTTTACCCTGTGGGGTCATTAACAAAGTTTTGCTTTTAGGTGATTTTTTAATTGATTCATATGCCTTATAAATAGGTTCAGGTTTTAGTACCATTCCTGCTCCTCCTCCATAAGGCTTGTCGTCTACTTGTCTATAAGAACCTTCTCCGTATTTTCTTAAATCATATAAATTTACATCAATCAAATCCTTATCTAGAGCTCTTGTTATAACACCTAAATTATTTATTAATTCAAAAGCTTTAGGGGACAAAGTAATTACATCAAAATTAAATCTTCTCATCTAGAACTCTTCCTCATAACCAAACTCAATTAACCTTGATTCTTTTTTTCTCCAATTTGGAACAACTTTCACAAACAACTCCAAGTGAACTGGACCATCAATCAATTTTGAAATATTTGATCTTGCTGCCTGACCGATAATTTTTAACATTGAACCTTTCTTTCCAATAAGTATGCCTTTTTGAGTTGATCTTTCAACAATAATGGTTGCCAAAATAGCTGTAAACTTTTTGCCATTTTTTCGTCTCATTTCCTCTATCTTTTCTATCTTTACTGCAACACTATGAGGCACTTCTTCTCTTGTATTTATTAATACCTGCTCTCTTACTAAATCAGATAATAAATTATCTAATGGTTGATCACATACCGTTTCTTCGCCATAAAGTTTTGGCCCCTCTGGTAGAAAATTAAGTGCCATATCCACTAGTTCGGAACATCCTTCTCCTTTAGAAGCACTTACAATTTGAAAGTTTCTATTAATTCCAAAAAATCTTCTATATTGATCTAATCGTAGATTCCTAAATTCTTTATTAACCAAATCCCACTTATTTAATGCAACAATAAACTCAGTTTTATTTGCGATTAGAAAGTTTAAAATATATTCATCACCTCTACCAGGTTCTTCACTTGAATCAATTACAAAAATCACCATATCAACTCCATTAATTGCAGATTTTGCGTTTTTTACTAATATTTCTCCAAGTCGATGATGAGGTTTATGAACACCTGGCGTATCAACAAAAATTATTTGCCCATTGTCTGTAGTAAGTATTCCTTTTAATTTATTTCTAGTAGTTTGCGCTATTGGAGAAGTAATTGTTATTTTTTCTCCAATCAATTCATTTATTAAAGTAGATTTACCAACATTTGGCCTTCCTAGTAAAGTTACAAACCCAGATCTATAATTGGCCAAAGACTTTTAATGCATCATTAATAAAATTCTGATCAACAATGGAAAAAAAAACCATAAATTTAAAAGAAGCTTCATTCACACAAGCAATTAACATATCCGCACAATGGTGCAAAGAGTGGGATGAAGATTTACTCAGCGAAGAGGTTTTAGCAGATAGAATCGCAGAATTAACTAAAACAAGAAATGGACTCAGAGGATTTTTTGCATACGCTTTATCAGATAAAGATTGTTTTTTGTTAGATAAACTTCCATTTTCACTAATTTATAAACTGAACGAAGGTGGTGTTGCTGTAACAGACATAGTAGTAAAAAATTTAATAATGAGTTCCGCTCAAATTATTATTCATCGAAGAGATAATAATCATGAATATGAGATAACATCGGAAAACATTTCAGATAGGTGTAAGGCTATTTTGAGACTGCTAGAAACTAAGTCAGTTACTAAGTCTGTAAATCAAGTCCTTAAAGACTTAGATAATATGGGAAACAGTTTAGATAATTCAGTAAAATATGACTCAGAACAAAAGGAATTTATAAAAAAAACAAATTCTTGATATCTCCCAATAAAAAAGCTTAGAAACAATTCTAAGCTTTGGGTAAGTTATTTATGTAATGTGTTTAGTCTCTTCTCCCACCACCTTGGAGTGCAATCATTAATCTCAATATAAAAACAAAAAGATTTATATAAGTTAAATACATACCTAAAGCCCCTGCTAGGTATTGATCATCATTATATCTTCTTGGCATTGTATAAAAATCTACGAATGACATTGCAACGAATAAGACAGTTCCAAATCCTGCAATTATCAATTCGAGTCCTGAACCTCCAAAAACGCCTGGAGCAAAGAATCCTCCAATTAATTGGACAAACATTGCTATGAGCAGTCCTATCAACCCAAGACCAACTACCCCACTTAGTGCTTGACCAACACTATCACTCATTCTTTGGCCAGTATAAGAGGCAATAACGAAAGTTATACCTGTAGCTAAAGCAGCTGTTCCAACAGAACCAATACCAATAGTTCCTATTGCTAAAGCAACTATTCCACTTAAGGTGAATCCAGTTAACAAGCTAAAACCTGTTAATAAAGGCAAAGCCTTCGCATTATTTGCATTATTTGCAGCACTTGTGGCTATAAAGAACAAAATCAATTCTGCAATTAATGCAACTATTGAAAGAGGCTGGAAAAGCCCAGGATTTGTTGCTATGAGTGAGACACCTGCTAAAACGCCTAAAGAAGTTAGAACCATACCTCCACCTACGTAAGGTAAAGCTTTTTGAACAACATTAGGTCCAACAATTGAACTAGTCTGTGCTTCACGAATAGCTTGATTGAAATTACTACTTGCTGGCATTTTCTTTTTAAAACTTGGTCTTATTCTACTCGATTTTTAAAATTTCAGGGTACGGATCTCCAGATTTATAAAGTTATTGATAAGCCTCAATAATTTTCTGAACTAAAGGATGACGAACTACATCTTCAACAGTTAAATAACAAAATTTTATACCTTGAGTTTCAGAGAAAATTCTCGATGCTTCGATGAGGCCGCTTTCCTGATCTTTTTTTAAATCAATTTGAGTAATATCTCCGTTTACAACCATTTTGGATCTATCACCCAATCTGGTTAAAAACATTCTCATTTGAGAGCAAGTAGTATTTTGTGCTTCATCTAGGATAACCATTGAGTTATCTAGGGTTCTACCTCTCATAAATGCTAAAGGTGCAACTTCAATAATTCCCTTATCGATTAACGAATTTGTTCTATCAAACCCAAAAATACTATGTAAAGAATCAAATAGGGGTCTTAAATATGGATCTACTTTTTGTTGCAAATCACCAGGTAGAAATCCCAAACTTTCACCAGCTTCTACAGCTGGTCTGGTTAAAACAATTTTTTCAATTTTTTTCTCGTTCAATAATCGTGCCGCGCAAACAGTTGCTAAAAATGTCTTACCAGTTCCAGCTGGACCAATCGCGAATGTAAGATCAAAGTTTTCAATTGATTCAACATATTCTTTTTGCCTTATAGTTCTTGGTCTTAAATATCTTCCTTCTTTGGAACGCGCAAGAACTTTTTTCCCAAGTTCAGCATGTGAAGATGACTCTCCCATATTTAGAGAACTCAAAGCCGCTTTAAGATCTACCTCTGGAACTTCTAAACCTTGTTCCCAAATTGGTCTTGTTAGTTCTACTAATGCTGAGGCTCTTTCAATTTTAGAAATAACACCGTTCATCTCAAGTTGTAAGCCTCTTATTGTTAAAGAAACTCCTGTCAAGGACTCAAATTTTTTTAAGAAAGAATTACCTGGGCCTGATAATGCTGTAGCAGCATCAGAGCTTGGCAAGTCTATTGTGAAGTGACCAGTTTTGGAAACTTCCTTCATCTAGTTATTGAATAAAAATTTATCAAATCACTAGCTTTCAGTTTCATTACTCTCGCTTTCAGCTTTACTACTATCATTTTCTTCGTCTTTAGTTTTAGCCTTAGCTAATTTTTTTTCATTCTCTAACTTTGCTTTACCAATTGAGATAGAGGGCCTTTCTGTTTTTTCTAATAACCCTCCCTTTTCTAATAAAGATCTCACAACATTAGTTGGCTGAGCACCCTGATTAAGTCTCGTTCTTAAAGCTTCTGTGTCAAGCCTAGTTTCCTTAGTTCTTGGGTTATAAAAACCTAGTTCTTGTAGAGGTCTACCATCTCTTCTGGAAGTACTATTGCATGCAACAATTCTGAAACTTGCCTCTTTTTTCTTTCCAAAGCGCTTAAGGCGCAGTTTAATCATCTTAAATTAATGCGTTTTTTATAATAATATCATTGAAAGGTAAAAATCTAGAAACTATAAATCAGCAAACCCTTTTTTCT
>QCBH01000012.1 GCA_003281685.1 Prochlorococcus sp. AG-347-E23
AAATAAACCCAACATTAATAGATATATCAGCAATATTAAATACCGGAAAATTTATAATATTTAAATTTATAAAATCAACCACAAAACCTTTTAAAATTCTATCTATTCCATTACCAATAGTTCCGCCTAGAATAAAGCTATAAGCAAATAGGTCAAATTGGTTTAGAGTATTTTTCCTTAATATTAAATAAATAAGTAATATTGAAAAAATAATACTTATTAAAGATAAAAATATTCTATTACCACTAAATGTGTTAAATGCTGCTCCGTAATTTTTTACAAAGTCTAATCTAAATAAAAGAAAATCTTTATTTATAAATTTTTTATAATTATAAAAAATTAAATATTTAGTAAATTGATCTATTAGAATGATAAAAATACTTAAGGATAAAAAATATATTTTTGTTTGTATTTTAGTAATCATTATTTCCTATGCTTTAAACTTTTGATAGGTTTAATAAGTAGTAATAATGGAAAAAGTGTTAAAAAATGATATCCAATTTTACCTACTGAGTATTTCCCTAAATTATATAAAAATATATTAAATTGACTGTAAAATATGACTTGTAAAAGGTTGTAAAATATTCCAGTCAAATGCATAGCACATATTGCTATGAATCCATTTTTTAAAAAGTTGCCAACATTTATTTTATTTCTTGTATTTAAATTATCAATTATTTTGATTAATGGATATAAACCTAATAAATAACCAAAATTTGGAGTGAGTAAATATCCTATTGAGCCTCCTTGATGAAAGACTGGGGCAATAAATAACCCTAAAATTATATATATAGAAAATGCTTTAAAAACTACTTTTTTATGGAATATAAGTGTTAGTAAAATTATAGTTGGAATTTGCCATGTGATAGGCATATCAAAACTATTATTAGATTTATCGACAAATGGTAGTGGAATATAAACAGGTAGCATTGTTGAAATTACAAGTGATTGAAGACTCACCAGTATCTCAATTAATTTATAAAAATTGAGCATTATTATAAATTTTATTTATAAACTTCTCAAGGCAACAATGGGATCTAGTTTAGAAGCTCTTTTTGCAGGTAAAACGCCAAATATTAAACCGATTGATCCTGAAATGATCATGGTGGAAAAAGTTGTTGTAACTCCTACAGATGCAGGAAGAGGAGTTATCAAAGACAAAAGAAAAACACCTGATAATCCTGTTGTTGTTCCTATTAATCCTCCAATTGTAGATAAAATCAATGCCTCTATTAAAAATTGAATTAATATATCTGACTGTTTAGCTCCTATTGCTTTTCTAAGACCAATCTCTTCAGTCCTTTCACTAACAGAAACTAGCATAATATTCATGATTCCTATTCCTCCAACAACTAAAGATACAGCCCCAATACCCGCCAATAAAAAAGTTAACCCACTTGTTATGTTGGTAACTATATTCAATGCATCTTCTTGTGACCTAACTGCAAAGTCATCATCTCTTATTATTTTATGTCTTTGCCTTAATAAGTTTGTAATTTGGAATTTTGCGGCACTAGTTGCATTTTTATTTATCGCTTCCACACTAATGAAGCTTAAACTTACACCATAAGTAGGGTCCTTCCCAGTAATTCTATTTACCATGGTGGTTAATGGAATATAAGCATTTTTGTCTTGATTACTTCCAAATACAGCACCTTTTGGTTTTAATATTCCGATAATTTCATAAGTATGATCTTTAATTCTGATTTTTTCCCCAAGTGAAGTAGTTTTATCTTTGAAAAATTCGTCTTTAAGATCAGGACCTATTACAACAAAACTTCTTGCACTATTAATATCACTTTTAGATAAAAATCTTCCCTTATCTACTTCAAAGCTTCTTACTTCAAGAAATTCAGGAGTAACTCCAGCAATTGATATATTAAGGCTTTTAGAATTTGATTGTACTATCTCGTTAGCAGAGATTTGAGGAGCAACTTTTTTAACTGTTGGGACTTGATTGCTTATCGCTACTGCATCTTCTAAAACTAGGTTTTTAGGAAATGAAATACCTCTTCTTCTTGTGTCATTATTTCCAGGAACAATGAATAAAACATTTGCACCTAAATTACTTAATTGGTTTTTTGCTAATGTTTGAGCACCTCTTCCAAGTCCAACAAGTGTAATAACTGATGCATTTCCTATAATAATTCCAAGCATTGTTAACGAACTTCTCAATTTGTTCGAAACTAAGGTTTTTGTGGCCATGCCTAAGGCTTCTTTTATTGAGATATTCCTAGACATATTTATATTTATCTAATGCATCATCATCTTCAATTTGTCCCATGTATATAACTCCTTCATTTAGCTGCAGCGTAATAAGGTCGCCATTGCTAATTTGATGATCATCCATATTTTCTAAATTACAAATTGTAGAAATCTTTTTATTATTTTTGTTAAACAAAGCATAAACATCATTTATATTTTGGTTCGTAACAATGCCTGCAATATTTTTACTAAGTGGAATATTTTTCATTAATTCTTCCGGAACAAATAATATTTCCCCTGGACAGATTAATGACATATCTAGATTATTTTTTATTATTCTTGCTTTACCCGTAACACCGATTTCCCCTATTGAAATTCCTCTTGATACAATTTTTCTTACTAAACCGACTTTTATTAAATCTGTAGAACCACTTATTCCAGTTAATGTGCCTGCAGTTTGAACTACTAAATCTCCTTGATTTAAAATCCCCATTTCCTGAGCAATTTGCATAGCTAAACTAAAAGTTTTTGCAGTTCTTTCATCATTTTTAACTACTATGGGAGTAACTCCCCAAACAAGTTGTAATCTTCTCGCTACACTCCTCTCTGTAGTAGTTGCCAAGATAGGTGTTGGTGGTCTGAATTTGCTTACATTTCGAGCGGTAGAGCCTGATTTTGTTAAAGGGATAATAGCCCCTGCATCAAGTTGTCTAGCTATATTACTTACTGCTGCACTAATAGCATTTGGGATGGTACTAGGTAAGTGGCTCTCAATAGCTTTTAGTGGATAATCCCTTTCAATTCTTCTTGCTATAGTTGCCATCGTTTCTACTGCCTCTACAGGATAATCGCCAACTGCAGTTTCATTTGAAAGCATTACAGCATCTGTCCCATCCAGAATTGCATTTGCAACATCACTAACTTCGGCCCTTGTTGGTCTTGGATTAGAAGCCATAGAGTCAAGCATTTGAGTCGCTGTAATTATTGGGATACCTAAAGTATTAGCTTTTCTTATTAATTCCTTTTGTAAAAGAGGAACTTCTTCAGCAGGCATTTCTACTCCTAAATCACCCCTTGCAACCATAACCCCATCACATAAAGGTAATACTGTATCAACTTGATCAATCGCTTCAAATTTTTCTATTTTTGCGACTACGGGAGTTGAATGCCCATTTTTATTTATTAAATCCTTTATCTCGTTTATATCGGATGGATTTCTTACGAAACTTAGGGCAATCCAATCAACCCCTTCAGATAGACCGAATTTTAAATCCTCCTTATCTTTTTCTGTCAAAGCTTTTACTGATAATTGAACATCTGGAAAATTAACACCTTTATTATTTGAAAGAACCCCACCTACAGTTACCATGCACTCCAAATTATTAGCTTTTATATCAACTTTTTCTACAATCATTTCTATTTTTCCATCATCTAAAAGTATTCTTTTACCTTCGGTAATTTCTTGAGAAAGTTTATCGTAGGTAACATTTGCAATAGCATTTGTACATTCGACTTCATTTGATGTAAGTGTGAATTTATCGCCTTTTTTAACTTTTACTGGCCCATCTTTAAAGCGCCCTAATCGTATTTTAGGTCCTTGAAGGTCTTGCAATATTCCAATATCTATATCTAACTTTTTTGATACTTCCCTTATAGTTTTTATCCTCTCAGCATGATCTTTATGATCTCCATGTGAAAAATTTAATCTGAATGTTGTTACTCCAGCTTTAATTAAATCTGTAATTATCTCTTCAGATTGAGTTGCAGGGCCAATAGTTGCTACTATTTTTGTTCTTCTTTTTAAATCAATATTCGACATATATAGATAATATTGCTAGATATAAATAAATTTACCATACCCAAAGTTAGTTATTTAAGTCATGGATTTTAAAACTTATCAGAAAAAAGCAAGAGAAACAGCACAATATCCAGATTTAGGATCAAATAATATTTATCCAACTCTTGGTTTAGTGGGAGAGGCTGGTGAGGTGGCAGAAAAAGTAAAAAAGGTTATAAGAGATAATAATGGAATATTTGATAACGAATCGAAATTAGGTATTAAAAAAGAGTTAGGAGATGTTTTGTGGTATGTATCAAATCTTTGTACAGAATTAAATTTCAATTTAGAGGATGTTGCATTACAAAACCTTGAAAAATTAAAATTAAGAGCTGCTAAAGGTAAGATAAGAGGTTCTGGAGATGATAGATAAATTCAGCTATAACCTAAGCTGGCATACTGAAGATTTGTAATTAAATTTTGAATAACATTTAAAAGTAAAAAAGCTAATAAAGATGAAATATCAAATCCACCTATTGGAGGAATAATACCTCTAAAAATATTTAAATAAGGATCTGTTATAGAAGTTAATGCAGATAAAACACCGTTACTCCAATCTATCCCAGGAAACCATGTAAGTAAAATTCTTATTATCAATATGAAAGAATAAATTGATAAAGTTTGGCCCAGAACTGCAAAAATCTCAGATAACATTATCTTTTCGGAATTTAATATATTCTAACATTTACTTATTATTGCTGCTTATTATTGCTGCTTCCAATATTTGAGAGATATTCATTACTTACAGCAAAAGTTTGAAAAAACTTTTCTGATAATGATAACCAATATGATCTACCATCTTTTTGCTTCCTTTTGACGATAAATTTCTTTTCTAATAATTCTTTAATATGATCATAAGCTCCTGAACCTCGAAGAAGTATAAGATCAGATTGCAGGATCTTTTTTTTGATAGCAATAGTAGCCAATGTCCTTAGTTCGGATGTTTTTAAATCAGAAGGAAGTAAATCGTCGACGAATTCATTAAGACTAGATTTCAGTTCGAGAGAAAAACTGTTATTAACTACATTTAATTCAATAGCTGAGTTGGGATTTGAGTATTTATTTTTTAGATCTTTAATTGCATCATTTATTGAGTTGATATCAGAATTAGTAATTTCTGAGAGATCATTTTTTGTGATTGGTCTGCCTTTCAAATATAGAACAGCTTCAACTTTAGTAACTAGATCTATATTTGATATTGGGGTGGTATTTAGATCAGATTGATTGATTTTAATTACCGAAATCTTTCCTAATTTACCCTATATTTAATCTGTTGCACCTAGGAATAATTTATATGTATCGTTTTGAGTCTCATCCCAGAATTTATAGCCTAGAATTCTTACAAATTTATTCCACTCTAGAATTTCATTTCTATCGATTAAAACTCCAATAACTATTTTCCCAACATCAGCACCATAATTCCTATAGTGAAATACGCTTATCGACCAATCAGATTTCATATTATTTAAAAAATTTATTAATGCTCCAGGTCTTTCAGGAAACTCAAATCTGTATAAAAGCTCAACAAAGTTTCTATTATTCATGTCTTTAAAATTCTTTGGTAATCTTCCTCCTACCATATGTCTTAGATGATTTTTAGATAATTCATCATCACTTATATCAATAAATGTGTATTGCGAATTTCTAAATTTATTTAAAAGATTTTTTTTATCATTTAATCCATAGACTTCAACTCCTACAAAGATCTGGGCATTATTAGAATTCGACATTCTATAGCTAAATTCAGTTAAGTTTCTATTATCAAGTAACTTGCAAAAATCAATTAAACTGCCTGCATGTTCTGGAATTTCAACTGCCATCATTACTTCTTTACACTCTCCAAGTTCTGCTCTTTCCGCTACAAATCTAAGGCGCTCAAAATTCATATTTGCACCACATGCAATCGCAACCATTTTTTTATTTGAATGATTCGAATTCAAAATATCTTTTTTCATTCCTGCAATTGATAATGCTCCTGCTGGTTCTAGTATTGATCTGGTATCCTCAAAAACATCTTTTATAGCAGCACATATTTCATCGGTATTAACCCTAATCATCTTATCTATATATTTGCTTCCAATATTAAATGTATTTTTACCAATTTTTTTTACCGCCACTCCATCTGCAAATTGACCGACAGAAGATAATTCCACAATCTTGGATTCTTCCAAGGATTTTGTCATAGCGTCTGCATCTTCAGGTTCTACGCCAATTATTTTAACTTCAGGCCATATTTTTTTTATGTATAAAGATATTCCTGATATCAATCCACCGCCACCAACAGCAATATATATTGCATAAGGTTTTTCCTTTAGTTGCTGTTCAAGTTCAATAGCTATAGTTCCTTGTCCTGCTATTACATCTGGATCATCAAATGGATGAATAAAACATAAATTCCTTTCTTGGCTTATCCTTATTGCCTCTTTGTAAGTCTCATCATAATTATCACCGAATAAAATAACTTTTGCTTTTAAATTTTTTACTGCGTTAACTTTTACTAGAGGTGTTGTAATGGGCATTAATATAGTTGCTTGACAATTTAACTTGAGAGCACTAAGTGCAACTCCTTGAGCATGATTACCCGCACTTGAAGTAATTACTCCCTGAGTAAGCTGTGATTTGCTTAGCTTACTCATCTTGTTATATGCCCCTCTTATTTTAAATGAAAATACATCTTGAAGATCTTCTCTTTTTAGAAAAACTTCATTATTAAGTGTATTACTTAGGTTATGAGCTTTCTCAAGTGGTGTTTTTTTTGCTACTTCATAGACTTCAGCTTGAAGTATTTTTTCAAAATAATCATTCATATATATATTTTTAGCATTAATTATTAATCTAATAAAACATTACATGATCTATTTCAAAAAAAATACTCATTTTGCACCTTCGCGTTTTAGATTATATAGATACTTATTTTTGTTAAATGCTTTTAAGTGAGTTAAGTCATCCAAATCAACTTCATGGCTTAACAGTTTCACAATTAGAAGAAATTGCTTGTCAAATTAGAGAAAGACATCTTCAAGTAGTATCTACTAGTGGTGGACATCTTGGTCCAGGATTAGGTGTGGTTGAGTTGACATTAGCTTTATATCAAACTCTTGATCTTAATTTTGATAAAGTTGTTTGGGATGTAGGACATCAAGGTTATCCTCATAAATTAATAACAGGACGTTTTAGTCAATTCGATTCCCTTAGACAACAAAATGGAGTTGCTGGCTATCTAAAAAGAAGTGAAAGTAAATTTGATCATTTCGGAGCCGGACATGCAAGTACTTCTATTTCTGCTGCTTTAGGAATGGCAATAGCAAGAGATAGAAAAGGTGAAAATTATAAATGTGTCGCTGTTATTGGAGATGGAGCATTAACTGGAGGAATGGCATTAGAAGCTATAAATCATGCAGGTCACTTACCGAATACTCCCTTAGTTGTAGTATTAAACGATAATGATATGTCTATTTCACCTCCAGTTGGAGCCCTTTCATCTTACTTAAATAAGGTAAGAGTTAGTCCACCATTGCAATTTTTATCAGATAGTGTTCAAGAAAGTGTAAAAAATATTCCCTTAATTGGTAAGGATATTCCAGAAGAACTAAAAAATATTAAAGGAAGTGTTAGGCGACTAGCTGTGCCAAAAGTTGGTGCTGTGTTTGAAGAACTTGGATTTACATATATGGGTCCAATTGACGGTCATGATATTGTAAATTTAGTTAATACTTTTAACGCTGCTCATAAACTTAAAAAACCTGTACTTGTTCATGTTGTCACAACAAAAGGTAAAGGTTACCCTTATGCAGAAGCTGATCAAGTAGGATATCATGCTCAATCTGCATTTGATCTGACCACTGGTAAATCTATTCCATCAAAGAAACCTAAACCTGTTAGTTATAGTAAAATTTTTGGTCAAACCTTATTAAAAATATGTGAACAAGATAGCAAAGTCGTTGGTATTACAGCAGCAATGGCTACAGGTACTGGTTTAGATATATTGCAACGAAATATCCCAGAACAATATATCGATGTAGGAATAGCAGAACAACATGCAGTTACTCTTGCGGCGGGGATGTCTTGCGATGGTCTTAAACCTGTTGTAGCTATTTATAGTACCTTTCTTCAACGAGCTTTCGATCAATTAATTCATGATGTTGGGATACAAAATTTACCTGTATCTTTCGTTCTTGATAGAGCTGGGATAGTTGGAGCTGACGGTCCTACTCACCAAGGTCAGTACGATATCAGTTATATGAGATCTATCCCTAATTTTGTATTGATGGCTCCAAAAGATGAATCTGAATTACAGAGAATGCTAATAACTTCTATTAACCATAATGGTCCTACAGCTCTAAGAATACCTAGAGGCTCAGGATTAGGGGTAGCTGTAATGGATGAAGGTTGGGAACCTTTAAATATAGGAGAAGCTGAAATACTAGAAGAAGGAGAAGATATTTTAATTATTGCTTATGGATCAATGGTTGCATCAGCTATTGAAACAGCAAGCATCCTAAAAAATATGAAAATTAATGCATGTATTGTTAATGCAAGATTTGTGAAACCCCTAGATAAAAATCTTATTATGCCTTTAGCCAATAGGATTCAAAAAGTGGTAACTATGGAAGAGGGAACCCTTGTAGGTGGATTTGGTTCGGCAATCGTTGAATTATTTAATGATAATGAACTAAGCATTCCTGTATTCAGAATAGGAATACCTGATGTTTTAGTTGATCATGCTTCACCTGATCAGAGCAAAGAAAAATTAGGACTTATGCCTGATCAGATGGCAGATAGAATTATTAAGAAATTTAAGTTAAATAATTAAAAATTTAATAAATAAATTTTTATAAAACACCACGGGAAGCTAATCCTAAGATTGCTCCAATTCCAAAAATATGACCTAAGCAATTTGCACCTACAACTGATGCGTGACTTAAACCACCAAAGAATTTTGAATTAGGTATTTCAAAACCTTCATTAGGTTTTCTTATTGTTGCTCTAGCAATTGCATAAGCAAAAACATTACATACAATCATTACGACGGCACACTTTGGAGACCAAGAAAAAGTTGCTGGATCTGCAGCTGCAAATAATGTAGTAAACATAAAAAATCGTTATTTTCATATATTCTCTAATATTTTTACCTAAAAAACACAAAATTGTAAAAGGTCTTAAGAGTTGTTTACTTCTAAGCTATTTAACAACTTTATAAATCCAAACAAAATAACAAAATCACTTAGAGTTAAGAAGGATTCTGCAAAACCATGTAGGAAGTCAACCTCAACAAGGGTTTTATCATAGTAATTTAGTGTGAAGATAGATACCAATATAGTTATGAATACGAATAAAACAGTTAAGGAAAATCCTGTTTTTACAAAATTATTAACAGATTTGATTTTATATAAGTAAAACAAAAATATTGCATATGGAATTATTGATACTGCGAATAATAATGTGTTATCAATCGAAGCAACTTTTTCTATAAATTTTATAAATAAATCATTCATAAGTCTCTTTTTTAAAAATAGTGAATGATGCAAGAGCTAATGTTGAATTTCCAATAAATGTAAAAATCCCTTGAAGCGTTACTAATCCATACAATGAATCTTGATTATCATAGATATGCCAAGTGATCGCACACATAGCACCTATTAAGTTTGGCACCATAGCGAGGCTTAACCAAAAAAATAAATTATTTTTTTTATATGTAGAAATTTTATATATGACAAAGATGGTAAATATCCATTCAATGACTGAAGAGATATGAATTAGCCAAGTTCCAAATGAAAGTTCGTGCAAAATTTATATTTTTTTCTTTAGTACATTAAGTACTTCCTTGGCATGATTTATAGGCAAAACACTTATCCATCTATAAGAAATTTCCCCTTCTGGAGAAATCAAAAAAGTATTTCTATCTGAAAATGGAGGAATCCAGGAACCATATTTTTCGCTAATAATTCCTTCCTGATCAGATAATAAAGTGTAGTTTATGGATTTCTCGCTGCAGAAACTTTCATGAGAATCTTTATTATCAGCACTAATCCCGACAATTTCGGCATTATATTTTGAAAAATCTTTTTTTAATTCAGAAAAACCTTTAGCTTCAAGAGTGCAACCTGCTGTAAAGTCCTTTGGATAAAAATACATAACAAGCCATTTACCTTGAAAATCATTTAATTCCCATATTCTTTTTGATTTTATTTTTTTATTAAAACCTTCTAGTTGAAAGTTTGGAGCCATATCTCCTACTTCAGGAGCAAAGTCAAAAGCTAATGCTGAATTACAATTAAATAAAAGAATGAATGGTATTAATATACTTACAACTAAATTTCTCATCAAATTTAGAATTTTTTTAAATCAACTCCATTTGATTTAGCAAATTTATTTAACCCCACTTTTTGTATAGATTTTAGTGCTTTGGTACTAATTTTTATGTTTACCCATTTTTTGCCTTCTTCCCACCAAAGTCTCCTTTTTTGGAGATTAACTTGTTGCAATTTTTTTGTACGAATATGTGAGTGACTTACAGCCATCCCATTATTAGCTTTTGCTCCAGTCAGTTCGCAAACTCTTGACATATTTTTGGATTATATCTTTAAAAATTCTAACACACGACTCAATTTGTTGAATTAAGCAATTCAGAAATTAATTCAGCGTTATTATTTTGTAAATTAATAATCTGTTCTTGATCTAATCCACCAACAGATAGTTTAGCCATATCGTAAATATGATTTGCAATTTTAGATGCTAATGGATTTTCTATAGGGTCTTTCTTATCAATAATTATTTTATTGCCTGTAATTTTATTAAGACCAACAATAAGAGGATGTAACTTGTTAATTAAAAGCACATGATATTCAGGTAAGCCAGGCATCTTTTGTTCCATGTATGCACCCATATCATTAATTCTTCTCATTTGCTCTGGAAGCAAGATCATCGCAGGTGGTGCATCCTTACTTGAGAGTGACTGAACTTTAACCGTTATCTTCTCATTGTTAAGTGCTTTTACAATCGTATCTCTAAGATTTTCTGTATTTGATTTGCCATCCTTGTCTACAATTTCTTTTGATTCTTTATCTTCAAGTTCATTTATTTCTGAATCAACTCTTTGGAACTGATAATCTTCATTTTTACTTTCTAACCAAGGAAGAAATTGAGCATCAATTAAGGGATCTGATTTGATAACTTCTTTGTTATCAGATAAGCAGATATTTAATGCGCTTGACTGAGCAATCAAATCTGAACAATAAATTATTTTTTTTGAATCAGTTATCCTATTTCGTTCTTTATAATTTGCGAGAGTTGTGAAATATTTATCATTAGATTTGATAAGTGATTTATTTTCAATATCTTTAGTTACGTCTTTCTCTGAATTTAAGATTGTTTCGAAAATTATACTGTTATCGACTAAATCAGCAAATTTTTCATCTTCGATAGCACCAATTTTAATAAAAGCAGAGATTGAATCCCATATTTCTGCATAAAATTGTGGAGAATTTTTTATCAAATCCTTCAGCTTATTAGCGATTTTTTTTGAGATAAATGATGATATAGATCTTACTTTTCTATCCGTTTGTAATGCACTTCTACTAACATTTAAGGGTATATCTGTAGAGTCAATAACTCCTCTTAGAGGTAAAAGGTATTTTGGTACTATCTCTTTAATTGAATCGCTTACGAATACTTGATTGCAAAATAGTTTTATTTCTCCTTTTTCCCAATCAGCTCTACCTGACAACTTTGGGAAATACAAAATACCTTGTATGTCATATGGATAATCTGTATTTAGATGAATCCATAACAGTGGATCTCCCTGGAATGGATAAAGGTATTTATATAACTCAATATAATCTTCGTCTTTTAATTCACTAGGTTGTTTTCTCCAAGGAGGATTTTTCTTATTAATTATCTCTCCTTCTAATAAGACATCTATTGGCATAAAATCACAATATTTTTTTATTAGTGATTTAATCCTTTCAGGCTCGATAAACTCTTTTTCTTCTTCAAGTAGGTGAAGAATAACATCTGTACCAATTGTCTCTCTTTCTGATTTCTCTAACGTAAAATTTGGCGATCCATCACAAGACCATTTGAAAGCTTTTGATTCCCCAATTGCCGACTTAGTTAATATATCAACTCTATTAGCCACCATGAAACTTGAATAAAAACCTAGTCCAAAATGGCCTATGAATTCATCATTATCTTTTTTGTATTTTGTTAGGAATTCTTCAGCACTAGAAAATGCAACTTGATTTATGTACTTCTTAATTTCTTCATCATTCATTCCAATTCCATTATCGGAAATTGTTAACGTATTATTTTCACGGTTAATCGTTATTTTTACTTGAGCCTCCTCATTATTCTCGCAATCACCTGCCATAGAGGCCATTCTTCTTTTACTAATTGCGTCAACACCATTACTAACAAGTTCTCTTAAAAAGATTTCATGGTCAGAATATACTGCCTTCTTGATAATTGGGAAAATATTTTCGGTATTAATACGAATTTCGCCTTTTTCCATTTAAATAAAAATCAAACATATTAAATACTATTTCGTAAAAACTAGTTAATCAAGTTTAATTAGGAGTATTGTCCGAACAATATATGAATTTAAAAGTTAAATAAATTTTTAAAAGGTTTTATTTAACCCACAAAATCTCACTACAATTATTTTCTTTCATAATTTGATTGGCTTTAGCCAAGTCATCACATGGATTTAAATGTAAGACAGCAATATTTCCTTTTTTCTGTTGTGCTTTTTGTTCATTCATACCTTCTTCTAACAAATAAGAATCTTTAAACATCAATAAAATCTTTTTTTTATCTGTCTTTTCTTGCTTAATTAAATTTCTTAAAATGTCTACCGAAATTGTAAATCCAATCCCATTAAATATTTTCTCATTAGGACTAAAAGATCTTACTAACTCATCATATCTTCCCCCTTTTGCTATGACGCTTTTATTTTTACCATTATCCCCTATTAGTTGAAAAACTATTCCTTCATATAAATTCAAGTGAGGTTGAAAAGTGGGATCAAGTTGTAATTTAACACCATATTTATTTGATATTTTTAATAGTGTTTCAAATAAAAAATTTAAGTCATCTAATGTTTTACTAGTACCATAAATAGTTTTTAATTTTTTTAATATTGCAATTGGCTCTCCTCGTGTGAATAAAAGATCTTTAAGAATATATTTATCATCTTCATCTATTCCTAATTTAGATAACTTATCTTGATCAAAATTAACCAGACTTTTCTTAATTTCTTCATAATTATTATTCTTATATTTATTCAGTATCAAGTCCATTATTTTTGTGGTGCTTACTAAAAGAAATAAATTGCAACCATCCTTCAAATTAATATTATCGATTGAATCAAACAAAATATTAATAACTTCAATTTCTGGGTATTTTGTATCATATCCAATTAATTCAATTCCACTCTGCAATTTTTCTTGTAACTTAAATGAATTTTTATTATTTTGTTTTTTATCAAAAACCATTCCATTGGTGAATAATCTTATAGGTCTGTTCTTATTTATTAATCTAGTAGATGATAATTTAATAATCGATGTTGTCATTTCTGGCCTAAGACATAATGCATTATTACTTACTATTCCGACAACCTGATTTTCGTCAATAACGCCACGTCCTTTTATGGTCTCTAAAGTATTTATGAATGAGGGTGAAACCTCTTCATAACCCCATAGTTTATAAATACTATTTAAATTATTTATGATGTTTGAGTTATTTTTTACATCGACTAATTTAATTTCCTTTATATCTGTCATTTTAATATTTAACTAATTTTAGGTATAGAGATTTTTTTTAAATGGAAAGACTTTATCTAGTTCATTTTTTAATTCATTCTCAAGGCTGGGAGAACAAGCTAAAATTCTTCCTGAACTTAAATTAAATTCGCCTGATGGATAGTCAGAAATAATACCACCAGCCTCTTTAACAATAATAGCACCGGCCGCTAGGTCCCATACTTCTAATCCTCTTTCCCAGTATCCATCTACCTTACCTGCCGCAACAAATGCTAGATCAACTGCTGCTGCTCCTCCTCTTCTAACTCCCCTGGTTTTATGTGTTAAGTAACAAAATTCAGCATAATTATTATTCTCTGTCTCAAATCTGTCATAAGAGAAACCAGTTACAAGTAGACTATCAGTGAGATTAGAGGGATTCGATACTTTTAGTTCACTATCATTGCAAAATGAGCCTAAACCTATACAGGCTGAATATAGTTCATTTAAATAAGGTACTGATATAGCTCCTATAATTGGTTTATTTTTATATACAAGACCAATAGAAGTTCCAAAGAAAGGATATCCATGGGAATAATTTGTTGTACCATCTAAAGGGTCTATACACCACGTTAAATCCGATGATTTGGTTAATTTACCAGATTCCTCTGCATTAATAGATATGTTTGGTGTCTCTTCTAATAAATATTCTTTTATTTTATTTTCAACTTCCAAATCTACATTGGTAACTAGATCACCCTTCCTACCTTTTGATGATATTTTCTGAATTTTATTGTAATTAACTTTTAAAATTTCATTGCCAATTTGTGCTGATTTCTTTGCTTTTTCATACAAACTGGAAAGGTTTACTTGATTTGCAAGTTCCTCTATTTCACTTAATTCAAACATAATAACTAATCTTCCTCAAATTCCCAAGGTGGAGCAACTCTTGTATTTCCCCTTCCAAAATATTGTCCAAATTGTAAATCGTATACTTCGTCTTCATATGTAGTTTCAACCTCAAGATCTGAAGATGCTTTAGCAACACAAAGTAGAGCATAACCTTTGTCTTTTAAAGCTTTAGATACACCCATGGCTTCAGGTTGTTGCAAATTACCGGATATTATTTTAACTGCACAACTTGTACAGCAACCATTTCTGCATGAAAATGCAAGTTTGAAACCTTTCTTTTCAAATTCCTTAAGTATATACTCGTCACTATTAACCTGCTCTTGGTAGACCTTTCCGGTTTCTTTATTTTTAATCGTGACTGTGAAAGTCTTTTTCAAATAACTTTCCTCAAAAATGGGATGATAAGGGGTTAAAATGGTTATCTTGGGAGAGGTGGCCGAGTGGTTGAAGGCGCAGCACTGGAAATGCTGTATAGGGGCAACTTTATCGAGGGTTCGAATCCCTCTCTCTCCGTTTTATATTAGTTTATTTTGGTTAACTACATCAACAACTTTGTCTCTATAGAATTTTTTAAAATAGATATTAATCTTTTTGACAAGTTATAAATAATCTTTTTTATTTAAATTAAGTTGAAAATATTTGATTTTTACTATTATATGTAGATATCTAAGACAAAAATTAATTAAATTATTAGTAAATTTTGCTTTAATTTAGCGATCTAAAATCATGGGGCAAATAGTTGGAATTGATTTGGGTACTACTAACTCTGTTGTCGGAGTTGTAGAGGCTGGCCGTCCAATTGTTATTGCTAATTCTGAAGGTTCTAGAACTACACCTTCAATAATTGGATTTACAAAAGACAAAGAAATAGTAATAGGAGATCAAGCGAGAAGACAACTTGTTCTAAATCCTAAAAATACCTTTTATAACCTAAAAAGATTTATTGGCAGTGACTGGGACGAATTAGATGAGAATAGTGTTTCTGTTCCTTACAATGTAAAGGCTAATAATACTGGAAGTATTAGAGTTCTTAGTCCAAATACAGAAAGAGAGTATGCACCAGAAGAATTAGTTAGCTCATTAAT
This sequence comes from Prochlorococcus sp. AG-347-E23, assembly GCA_003281685.1. Taxonomy (GTDB): domain Bacteria; phylum Cyanobacteriota; class Cyanobacteriia; order PCC-6307; family Cyanobiaceae; genus Prochlorococcus_A. Next base: position 15,777 of record QCBH01000012.1, read on the forward strand.
TAGAAAATTAATTAATGATGCTGAAACATATCTTGGAGATACTGTTGACTCTGCTGTTATTACAGTCCCTGCCTATTTCAATGAATCTCAAAGACAAGCCACAAAGGATTCTGCAATATTGGCTGGTATAAAAGTAGATAGAATCCTAAATGAACCTACAGCAGCAGCTTTAGCTTATGGTTTTGAAAAAAGTTCTTCTAATAATGTTTTGGTTTTTGATTTAGGGGGAGGAACATTTGACGTCTCATTATTAAAAATTTCTAATGGTGTATTTGATGTTAAAGCCACTTGTGGTGATACACAGCTAGGAGGGAACAATTTTGATTCAAAAATAGTTGATTGGCTTGCAGAAAAATTTCTTGCTAAACATGATATTGATCTAAGAAGGGATAGACAAGCTTTGCAGAGATTAACTGAGGCTGCTGAAAAAGCTAAATGTGAATTATCTGGATTACAAAAAACAAAAATATCTTTACCTTTTATTACCACTAGTAAAGAGGGTCCATTACATATTGAGGAAACCTTAGATAGAAAAATATTTGAATCATTATCTCAAGATCTTCTAGATAGATTATTAGAGCCTGTGCAAATAGCATTAGATGACTCCGGATGGAACCCAGAAGATATAGATGAGGTAGTTCTTGTCGGTGGCAGCACAAGAATTCCAATGGTTCAACAATTAGTAAAGACTCTTGTTCCAAATGAACCTTGTCAATCTGTTAATCCTGATGAGGTTGTAGCAGTTGGAGCTGCGATACAATCTGGAATTATTAGTGGTGATTTACAAGATTTACTCCTAAATGACGTTACTCCCTTATCTTTAGGTTTAGAAACAATTGGTGGTCTAATGAAGGTACTGATTCCTCGCAATACTCCAATACCAGTTAGACAATCTGATGTTTTTAGTACGTCCGAAGCTAATCAATCATCAGTGGTTGTTCAAGTACGGCAGGGGGAAAGGCCTTTAGCATCTGAAAATAAATCACTAGGTAAATTTAGACTATCAGGAATACCTCCAGCCCCAAGAGGAATACCTCAAGTCCAGGTGGCATTTGATATTGATTCTAATGGTCTTTTAGAAGTAAGTGCAACTGATAGAACCACTGGAAGAAAGCAAGCAGTTACAATTTCTGGAGGTTCTAATTTAAATGAACAAGAAATAAATTCGATAATTGAAGAAGCTAAAGCAAAAGCTAATGAAGATAGAAAGAGAAGATCTGTTATTGATAGAAAAAATAGTGCTTTAACTCTTATTGCGCAAGCTGAGAGAAGACTTAGAGATGCTTCATTGGAATTTGGCCCTTATGGTGCTGAAAGACAACAACGAGCAGTTGAATTAGCCATTCAAGATGTTGAAGAGTATTTAGATGATGAAGATCCTCAAGAATTAGAAATCTCAGTAAGTGCTCTACAAGAAGCATTATTCGGTTTAAATAGAAAATTTGCAGCAGAAAAGAAAACTGATAATAATCCTTTACAAAGCATTAAAAATACATTTGGATCATTAAAGGATGAACTCTTTTCAGATGATTATTGGGATGATGATCCTTGGGATAATCAAATGAATAGAAATTATAGAAATTCGAGGTATGGTAATTCTAGGGACGATGATCCATGGGACAATGACTACTTCCTCTAAAAAAGACTATTTGTCGATTTTGGGTTTATCCCCTGATTTCGATGATAAAGAACTTAAAAAGGCTTTTCGAAGAGAAGCAAGAAAATGGCACCCAGATTTAAATAAAAACGATCTGAATGCAGAAGAGAGATTTAAATTAATTAACCAAGCATACGAATATCTACGCAATCCTAATATAAGAAAAAATATTTCGGATGAAATTAACCAAGATGATCACGAAAATAACAATTTCAAGACAGGTTTTCCTGATTTTCAAGATTATCTTGATTCATTATTTGGATATGAATACTCACCAAAGAATTACAACGAATACAATGATGAATCATTTACGGATGAATCCATAAATAGTAATAATGATGAATTTAATAATGATGAATTTAATAATTATGAATACCCTACAACCTCTCCAGAAGAACCACCTCCAGTTAAACTCCACCAAGATATTGAAACAGTTATTGAATTAACTCCTGATGAGGCCTTAAATGGAGCTTCAATTTTAATAGAGCTGGAAGATGAAACTGTAGTAGAAGTTGATACACCTACTTTCGCTGGTGATGGTTGGCGATTAAGACTTGAAAATATCGCCAGAGGAGGTAAAGATCATTATCTACAGTTAAAAGTTCAAACGGAAAGTGGTTTAAGAATAGACGGTTTAAGAGTTCTTTATAAACTAGAGTTATTTCCTCATGATGCTCTACTTGGTTGTGCAGTAGAGGTTCCCACCCTTGATGGAAATGTCACACTTCAAGTGCCACCAAAATCATCTACAGGAAGAATGTTACGTTTGAAAGGTAGGGGTTTAACTTTCGAAGATAATGTAGGTGATCAATATGTTGAAATTTTGGTAGTGATACCTGCGGATATTAATGATGAAGAAATTGCGTTATATACAAGATTACAAGAATTATCACTTTCTGATTCTTAATCAAATATTATATAAATAGAAAAATTTATACTTATGAACATATTTGTTCTTTTATATAATTCAGGAACAGATAAGGAAGGAATTCATTCAATCGAACTTAAAGGAAGAACCATTGTTCTTATGTTTGAAGATAAGGATGATGCAACAAGATATTGTGGTTTACTAGAAGCTCAAGATTTTCCTTTGCCAACAGTTGAAATGATCAACATAGAGGAAATAAAAAATTTCTGCATTAAATTAGATTATGAATGCAAATTAGTAGAAAAAAATTTCGTTCCTAAAACCGAAGAAGATAGGTTACTAATCTCACCACCCCAGAAAAACCTAGAAGTTGAATATTGGGAGGAAGACAAAAATAGTGAAAAAGATAACATTGATATAAATACCATTAAAGAAAACCTTGAAAAGCTGCTTTAGCTATTAAAATATTCTATAAATATTAAATAAATTAAACATGACAACAGCATTATTTGAAACAGAAGTTGGGAACATTAATATTGAATTTTTCTCTGAAGACGCACCTAATACAGTTAAAAACTTTTCGAACCTGATTAGTGATGGTTTTTATGATGGTCTAGCATTTCACAGAGTTATTCCAGGATTTATGGCTCAGGGTGGATGTCCAAATACTCGTGAAGGAGCATCTGGTATGCCTGGTACTGGAGGTCCTGGTTATAGTATTAAATGTGAAATTAATTCTAATAAACATCTAAAAGGCTCACTTTCTATGGCTCATGCAGGAAAGGATACAGGTGGTAGTCAGTTTTTCATAGTTTATGAACCACAGCCTCATCTCGATGGAGTTCATACTGTTTTTGGTAAGACTGATGATATGGATATAGTACTAAAGCTTACTAATGGTTCAAAAATTTTAAAAGCAACTTTAAAATAGTAACTTAGCCTTCAAAAACAATACTAAATGTCTCTTTATCTAGATTAAATTTTCTTGTAGATGAATATAAGATTTCATTATTAAAAGTAAATTTAGTATTGATTAATTTGATGCTACTTTTTGGGTGTAATGCTTGTTCAATGTTTCTAGATACAATAATTCCAATCTTTGTACTATTTTCATAATTGGATAAAAATTGAATAAATAATTCTATATTCTTTATTTCTTTATCAGTAATGTTGGAATTGGTTCTATTCTGGTCATGTAAAATTCGCCAAACTAATTTGGGTCGATTCCAAAAAGCTAATAATCTTGGAGTGCTTTCTAGTTTAATATTAATGTTCTTATCATGACAAAATTTAATAACTTTATTCTTTATTGGAACTAGATCAATAGATTTATATTTTCCGTCAAGAAAAATTGATATAAATGGATCGATATTTCTGGAATTAGATTTATCTTCATCAATCATATGGCCTAGCTTCGTTTTTTTAACACTCAAATATTCAGCATTATTATCGTTTGGACAAATTACTAATGGAACTCTCTCAATAACTTCTATTCCATAACCACCTAATCCAGCAATCTTTCTAGGATTGTTTGTAAGTAATTTTAGTTTTTTTATGCCCAAATCGGTTAATATCTGTGCTCCAACACCATAATTTCGGAGATCGGCTGGAAAACCTAATTTTTCATTAGCTTCTACAGTATCTAATCCACCATCCTGCAAACTATAAGCTTTTAATTTATTTATTAGACCAATACCTCTACCTTCTTGTCTTAAATAAACAACAACTCCTTCTTCCTCCTTTTCTATCCTTGATAAAGCAGCCTCTAACTGGGGTCTACAATCACAACGTAATGATCCAAAAGCATCGCCAGTTAAGCACTCTGAATGCATTCTTACTAATACAGGTTCGCTTAGTTTTGATGATTTTTGTTTAACTAATGCAACGTGCTCTGAACCATCAAGTTCATTAACATATCCATAAGCTTTGAAATCACCAAAAATACTTGGAAGAACGGCATCAGATTTTCTAAATACAAATCTCTCAGTTTGAAACCGATAACTTATTAAATCAGCTATTGATATTAATTTCATTCCCCACTGTTTTGCATACTCTTTAAGTTGAGGAAGTCTTGACATAGAGCCGTCAGGATTTTGTATTTCACAAATCACTCCAGCGGGATAGAGACCTGACATTGCGGCTATATCTACTGCCGCTTCGGTATGCCCTGCCCTTTTTAATACTCCACCTTTTTTTGCTCTTAATGGAAAAATATGCCCTGGTCTCCTTAAATCATCAGGTTTAGTATTTGGGTTTATAGCAACTTGTATTGTCTTTGCCCTGTCTTCAGCTGAAATTCCAGTAGTAACATTATGTTCAGGGCCAGCATCAATTGATACTGTAAAAGCTGTTTGATTTTCATCTGTATTTCTATCTACCATTAATGGTAAATCTAATGAATCAAGTTTTTCACCTTGCATTGCTAGGCATATAAGACCACGTCCCTCAGTAGCCATAAAATTAATTTGCTGTGGAGTTGCAAACTGAGCCGCACATATTAAATCTCCTTCATTTTCTCTTCTTTCATCATCTACGACAATTATGCATTCACCATTTCTTATAGCTGCCAACGCATCGCTGATAGGATCAAATTCAATTTTAAAAGATTCATTTATATCCAAAATTGTTCCATTATTTGATTTGGGACTTGTTTCTTTCATTATTCCTATCAATATAGAAAAATAGTGTTTTAGTTACCTTAAATTCAACACTCTATAATCCTATCTCAAAGTCTGCCAATTCAAAGAAATGAATGTTGCAATAGTAGGTGCTACTGGTTACGGCGGTATTCAAGCGGTAAATCTCTTAAATAAAATTAAAAAATACAAAATTTCATTTTTAGGAGGTAATAAAACATCTGGATCAAAGTGGAATGATAATTTTCCTTTTATTTATCTAGATAATGATCCTTATATAGAAGAAATTTCCGTAGATAATATTTCAAAAAATGCAGATGTTGCTTTGCTTTGCTTACCAAATGGCCTATCTTCAACATTGACAAGGAAATTATTAGATCGAGGACTTAAAGTTATTGATTTATCTGCTGATTACAGATATAAGTCTTTAGATGAATGGAAAAATGTATATTCCAAAGAAGCTGCTATTTATAAAAGGAATGATGATGATTTATGTAAAGAGGCAGTCTACGGTCTTCCTGAAATAAATAAGGAAGCCATTTCAAAAGGAAGATTAATTGCCTGTCCAGGTTGCTACCCAACATCTGCTCTTATTCCATTAGTTCCTTATCTTTCGCAAGGAATTATTGAACATGAAGGAATAGTGATTGATTCTAAAAGCGGAACCTCTGGAGGAGGTCGAGAACCAAGCCAAAAGCTACTCTTATCAGAATGTGGTGAAGGCTTATCAGCATATGGATTGATAAACCATAGACATACCTCAGAGATCGAGCAAGTAGCATCTATAATTTCTGGAAATAAAATTGAACTGCTTTTTACACCTCATTTGGTTCCAATTTCAAGGGGTATGCATTCAACTATATATGGGAGATTAAGAGATCCAGGATTAACTTCTGATGATTGCAGAATTCTTTTGGATAATTATTACAGAAATTTCAAAAATATTAAAGTATTACCTGTAGATACCTACCCTTCAACTAAATGGGTTAAAAATACAAACCAAATTTTCCTTTCTGTTAAAGTTGATATTCGAAATGGAAGGATTATTATTTTATCTGCAATTGATAATTTGTTAAAAGGTCAGACTGGGCAAGCAATTCAAAATTTAAATATTATGAGTGGATTTTCAATGGATGAAGGTCTTGATTTAACTAATAATTTTCCATAAAATTACTTCTTATCAAAAAACCAGCTTGAGAGATTGAGTGAGGTAAAATTTTATGCTCAAGCATTTGTATCCTTTTGGAAAGTGATTCAATATCATCATCATCTCTAATTGACAATGCAGCTTGCATTATTAATGATCCACTATCTATCTCCTCTTCTACAAAATGTACTGAACAGCCAGTTATTTTTGAACCATTTAATATAGAGTCTTTTATCGCAGAACCACCTTTATATGCGGGAAGTAATGAAGGGTGAATATTTATTATCTTATTCTTAAATTTATTAATAAAAAATGGAGTAACAATTTTCATCCAGCCTGCCATAACCACAAGTTCAACATCGTAATGAATTAAAGTATTTACAATTTCTAATTCAAAAGCTTCTTTTTGCAGAAAGTCTTTGCCTCTTATAATTTTGTGAGGTATTTTTTTACTTTGAGCTCTTTTTATACAACCGGCTTCATCTTTGTTAGTAATTAGAACTTTTACATCTATATCTAATTCTCCTTTTTCTGAGAGATTAATTAATTCCTGAAAGTTTGTTCCTTTCCCAGAAGCAAGTACACCTATTTTTAATTTTGGTGAAAATCTTCTAAATTCAGATATCTCAGGCGAAATTATGTAATTAAATGATCTATCCAATGTTTTTAATTTTATCTAATGATAAATTCATATGAAATAAAAAAAACCCTCCATTTTAATTGTTTATATTCAAAAACATATTTATTTGAAGATAATAATTTAAACAAATTTAAATGATTCAAATCTATGTACTATTCGTATAGATATAATTAAATAATTAATAAAAGAAACAAATATATAAAATGAATGAAGATTTAAAATCTTGGGATAAATTTTGTAATTATCTTTGGTTTGATAAAAAATTAAATATTTGGTTAGACATAAGCAAAATTAATTTCACAAGTAAAGAGATAAAAAATTTAGAAGATAAATTTATAGATGTTTTTTCATCGATAAAAGAATTAGAAAATGGTGCAATCTCAAATATTGATGAAAATAGACAAGTTGGACATTATTGGCTTAGAAATCCATCAATTTCACCCTCTTCAAAAATTCGAGAGGAAATTAGCGCAGATATTAATGCAATCTCTGAATTTGGAAAACAAATTTTAAATGGAGATATTAAGAATAAGAATTATCAGCATTATACTGATGTTCTATGGATAGGAATTGGTGGAAGTGGGTTAGGACCATTACTTATTACAGAGTCACTGCAGAAGTGTTCTAGAGGCTTAAATTTTTCTTATATCGATAATGTTGATCCTTTTTTAATTAGCGAAAAATTAGAAGAGTTATCTGAAAAATTATCAACAACATTATTTGTAGTAGTAAGCAAATCAGGCGGTACGCCTGAACCTAGAATTGCTATGGAGATTATTAAAAGTCACTGCGAAAACAATTCTCTTGAATGGAATTCAAATGCTATAGCTATAACTATGAACGATAGTAAGTTATTTAAAAAAGCCACTTCTGAAAATTGGTTAAAAATATTTAATTTGCAAGATTGGGTTGGAGGAAGAACTAGTATTACAAGCCCCGTAGGATTACTTCCATTAGCTCTTATTAATGAAAATATATCTGAATTTATTAGAGGTGCATCATTAATGGATGAAGCCACACGTATAAGTGATTTTAAAAATAATCCAGCAGCACTATTATCATCCGCATGGTATTTAACTGGGGATGGTATTGGAAAGAGAGATATGGTCGTATTACCTTATAGAGATAGGTTACAGGTATTTAGTAAATATCTCCAGCAATTAGTAATGGAATCATTAGGAAAGAAATTTAATAGGAATGGTGAAGTAGTTAATCAAGGTATTTCCGTTTTTGGTAATAAAGGATCTACAGATCAACATGCTTATGTTCAGCAACTGAGAGATGGTATTGATAATTTCTTTTGTATTTTTATTGAATTATTAGATTCTCCATCTACTAATATTTTTGATGAAAAAGAGAATCCTAAAGAATATCTTTCTGGTTTTTTGCAGGGAACCAGATCAGCACTCTCAAGTGAAAACAGACAAAGTATCACTATCACGATAGAAAAGTTAAATTGTTTTTCATTAGGTGCCTTAATCGCTTTATTTGAGAGGGCTGTATCCTTCTACGCTGAATTGGTAAATATAAATGCATATGATCAACCAGGAGTTGAAGCTGGAAAGAAAGCAGCCGCAAATATTATTGAGTATCAACAAAAAGTAAGTAATTTATTAGACGAAGGTGGAGAATATTCTATAAATGACATAACATCATTACTTGATAATTCAGTGAGTGAACCTATTTTTTTCATACTCCGTGAAATGTGTTTCGGTAATGATAATTATTTAGTTAAGGGCGATTGGTCAAATCCAAATTCATTAGTTATTCAAAAAATAAATTCTTAAACAACAATATTCATAATTTTTCCTTTAACAATAATTATTTTTATTATTTCCTTATCTTGAGTCCATTTTAATATGTTAGGTCTTTTAAGAGTCAATTCTTTAATTTGATCTTCACTCATATCATTATTAATGTTTACTTTGTCTCTAACTTTTCCATTCACTTGTATTACTAGTTCATATGAATCTTCCTTTAGTGCCTCGGCATTAAATGAAGGCCAGTGTTCTAAATGCACAGATTTTTTAAATCCTATAAGATGCCATATTTCTTCTGCAATATGAGGTGCAAATGGAGCCAACAAAATACAAAATGTTTTTAAAGCATCAATTTTTAAATTATTGTTTACGTCATTAATGGAATTTGACAATGAATTATAAAACTTCATTAGTTCTGAAATCGCAGTATTAAATTGGTTATTTAATATGTCATTTGAAATTTCTTTTATAGCGATATTAATTGACTTTGTTAAACTTTTTTCTTTATCTGGATAGGAAATAGATTTACTATTTATATCTTTTGCACAATTTATATAAAGCTTCCAAATCCTGCTTAAAAATCTAAATTGTCCTTCAACATCTGTATCTCCCCATTCCAAATCTTTTTCTGGCGGTGCTTTAAATAATATAAACATTCTTGCTGTATCTGCTCCATATTTTTTAATTACTGATTCAGGGTCTATTCCATTATATTTTGACTTAGACATCTTCTCGAAAAGTACTTCGAGTTTGGTATTATCAATTGGATCTCTAGGATTAGATAGGTCAGTAATATCGGAAGGAGAAACATATTTACCCGTTTTATTGTTTTTATATGCTGCGGCCTGAACCATTCCTTGCGTTAATAGTTTATTAAATGGTTCATTAATTTCAAATAGTTCATTATCCCGCAAAGCTTTAGTGAAAAATCTTGCATATAACAAATGTAATATTGCATGCTCTACTCCTCCAACATATTGATCTACAGGTAACCACTTATTAATTTCAATCTTGTCAAATGGCTTATTTGAACATTTTGAAGATGGATATCTTAAAAAATACCATGATGAACACATAAAAGTGTCCATAGTATCAGTTTCTTTTTTTGCCGCTATTCCACATTTTGGACATGTTGTATTTATCCAATTATTATTATCACCTAAAGCATTAATCTTGTTAGCCGAGATATCTATATCTTTTGGTAATAAAACAGGTAATTCAGATTGGTTTAAAGGAACAGATCCACATTTTTTGCAATTAACGATGGGAATCGGACATCCCCAATATCTTTGTCTGGATATTAACCAATCTCTTAAACGATATTGAATCTTATTTTCGGCCCAACCCTTATTTACGCCCACCTCTGAAATTTTTAATTTAGCAATATTATTTGCAATACCATTGTATTGATTTGAATTAATAAGATATCCATTTTCCACATAAGCTTCATCAAGCTCTTTAGTTTGTTCACTCTTATTTTTTATTATTACCTGTTTAGTATCAATATTATTTATCGTGGCAAATTCAAAATCTCTTTGATCATGAGCAGGAACGCCCATAACAGCGCCTGTACCGTATTCATCGAGAACATAACTTGCCACCCAAATAGGAATAGGTTCAGAATTAACTGGATTTATTGCTATTAAGTTAGTTTTTATTCCAATTTTTTCAAGTTCATTATTTTTATTATTTTTCAAATATTGTTTAAGATTTTCTATATCTTGTATGGTTTCTTGATCACAAATATTTTTAATTAATGAATGATTAACAGAAATTGCTAAATAAGTAACTCCAAATAAAGTATCTGGCCTTGTTGTAAATACAGTTATTTTCTTTTCTGGATTGGTATTGATATTGAAATTAATATTTGTACCAATTGATTTTCCAATCCAATTATCTTGCATTATTTTTACTCTTTCTGGCCAGTTATCTAATTTTTCTAAATCCTTCAATAACTCATCCGCATAATTAGTAATCCTTAAAAACCATTGTTTTAATAATTTTTTTTCAACTACTGCACCAGATCTCCAAGATTTACCCTCTGAGTCAACTTGTTCATTCGCTAAGACTGTATTATCTATAGGATCCCAATTTACTTCTGATTCCTTTTGATATACAAGACCGGCCTTGTATAACTCTAAAAATAGATACTGTGTCCAAATATAATAATCTTCATCACAAGTTGCAAATTCCCTATCCCAATCAACTGATAGTCCCAAAAGCTTTAATTGTGACTTCATATGAGAAATATTTTTTTTAGTCCAGACACTAGGACTAATTCCTCTTTCTATCGCTGCATTCTCAGCAGGCAAACCAAAAGCGTCCCAACCCATTGGATGTAAAACAGATTTGCCCTTAAACCTTTGGAAACGAGCTATTAAGTCAGTAATAACATAATTCCTAACATGTCCCATATGAAGATTACCTGAAGGGTAGGGAAACATTGATAAGGCATAAAATTTATCGCTATTCTCAGTTAATTCATCGGTTTTGTATATACTGTTTTCTGTCCATATTGATTGCCATTTTTTTTCTATTTCTGATGGATTATATAAATTGGTATCAGGCGCATATTGTTTATCGGGAGAAATCACTTAATTTTTATTTGTTAAATTATTATTTTAATATCCATTGTATAAAATAGAAATAGATTGTTAAAAGGAATAATTTATAATTAAAATTTAAAATATATTATCTACAAATGAAAAATATAACTTTTGAAAAATATCAAGGAAATGGAAATGATTTCATAGTAATTGATTCTAGAGGAAATGATTTGTATAAAAATTACAGGACAAATAAAATATTTGATATAAAAAAAATTTGCAACAGGCAATTTGGTATTGGAGCAGATGGTGTGATTTTCATAGAAGAACCTAATGAAGATAATTTTGTAAAAATGATAATTTTTAATTCTGATGGTTCTGAAGCTCAAATGTGTGGTAATGGAATTAGGTGTTTAGTTGAGTATCTCCATGTAAATGATTCAATGAAAAATAAAAATATAGAATATAAAATTGAAACAAAAGCAGGTTTAAAAATTGCAAAATATATAAATGATGAAATTACAGTAAAAATGGGAGTTCCAATTTTGGAAAGTCAAAATATACCAACAACAATTGAAAAAAAAATAAATTCAATTCCTTCACACGAATTTATTGAGAAAGATTTTAATAATATGGGTTATGCCGTAGGAATGGGAAATCCTCATTTAATTTTCTTTGTAAAAGACATAGAGTCAATTGTTCTTTCCAGACTTGGTCCTATATTTGAAAAAAATGAATTATTTCCTGAAAAAACTAATGTGCATTTTTGTCAAATTTTAAATAGAGATAATATAAAAGTAAAAGTATGGGAAAGAGGTGCAGGACCAACCTTAGCTTGTGGAACAGGTGCCTGTGCTATCCATGTAGCAGCTTATAAATTAGGCCTTTGCAATTCACAAACCATAGTAACTTTACCAGGAGGTAATCTTAAAATTGATTGGTCAAAAGACGATTGTGAAGTCATGATGACCGGTAATGCTAAAAAGGTTTTCTCAGGATCAATGTTAGTAAGTTAATGGAAAATAATTTTATCTATTTTGATAATGCATCCACAACTCCATTATCTGAGAATGTTTTAAATATAATTAATTCAACTTACAGGAGTTATTGGCATAACCCATCATCTACATATGAGCTAGGTATAAAATGCTCTACATATCTTGAAAAAATTAGATCTAATATTGCTTATATATTTGAAGCAGATCCAGAGGATATAATTTTTACATCTGGTTCTTCTGAATCGATAAATATTGTATTTAATAATATTTATGAGAACTTTAAAAATGGTAGAGTTGTTATTTCAAATGTTGAACATCAAGCAACAACTATTTGTGCTAATAAACTAAAAAAACAAAATTGGGATATTTGTGAATGGATGGTAAATAATGATGGAATTTTAAATATTTCTAATATCGATAAAATTTTAAATAATGATACTAAGCTTGCATCAATTATTTGGGGACAAAGTGAAATTGGGACAATACAACCTGTCCAATTTATTGGTTCCAAATGTGAAGAATCAAATATAATGTTTCATTTAGATGGAACTCAAATTTTAAGTAATGGAATATTCAGTTGGAAAGATCTTAAATGTGATTTTTTAAGTTTATCTGCTCATAAATTTGGAGGTCCAAAAGGTATCGGTATTCTTTTAACAAAAGAAAAGTCTAGACAAATTTTAAAAAATAAAGACATATCACTTACTCAGGAATTTTCAATTAGACAAGGTACACAAGCTTTGCCATTAATCGCTGGAATGTATGAATCATTAAAAAATATTAAAGGAAAAATAAAATTACATGATTACATAACTGAATTTCCTTCGAATAATATTAATAAACTTAAAAATTATTTTTTTCAAAAAATTAAGGATAATAATCATATAAAGATTACGGGTAGTATTAACCATAGACTTCCCAATCATATTTCGTTTCTACTATTAAATAAACTATTTGAACCTATAAGGGCCTATAAGATTGTTAATTTCATGTCTGAAAATAAAATAGCCATAAGTAGTGGAAGTGCTTGTTCAAGCTCATCTGGGAAACCTAGCTCAACACTTAAAAATATTGGTTTAAAAGATGATGAACTATATTCAAATATTCGTGTTACTTTAGGTTCAATAAATAATAAATCAGAAATAGATAAATTTTTAGAACTTATTCAAATATGTATTGACAAATTTTAATGGAAACCAATTACAGACTACCTAAAGATTTAAATGAATCTCTTAAGAATATGGAGGATGCAATTATTCCAAGTTTATTAGATTCAAATAAAAGATTTACTATAGAATTTAATTTTGAAGGATTGAAGTTTAACAGAATTGGAATAACTATCTACAAGATATTGTCTAGAAATAATAATGTATTCATAACATTTGCTGATCAAGGTGCTGTGGCTTTGGCTCAAAGAGACTATCCAGATATTAAAGATAAAATCTTTACTTTTAAATCATTTAATGAATCAAATAATATAAATAATATTGATAGTTCAATGATATCGATACTACCTCAGCCATATGATTTCGATTCATTTGAACCAATGTCTGATAATTATCAAGGTACGCATTATTCATTAAATCCAAAATTTGAAGATGCAAATATTGGTATAGGAAGTGTTATTAGAGAGCGACGTAAAAACTTTGTCAAAACATGGAACAATATTTATTTTCTTCAGCCTTTAAATAAAGCTGCTCTTATGCATATTTATCCAAATAACTGGTTGCTTTTCAAAGAAGAAAATAAAAGATATTTTTTTAAAAAAGAATTTGAAATTAAACCCGACAATGAATCTATTTTTGTAAATTTATAGATTGAATGTGATAAAAAAAATTTATTCATTTTTCTTAATTGTTCTTGTATTAGTAACATCTCCTTTCTTAATAAGATATTTACTAACAAATCAGAAAATAACTATTTTAAATAGTATTTATTTTAATTTCCCGGGAATAATTACTAAAAACAAAATATGTCCTACTTATGATGCTTTATTGAATCAAACGCTTGATGATTCTTTTAGTGTATCAATTATTAATAATAAAGGGGAAATTATAAGTTCCTACAATGAGGATGTTCCAAGGTTGCCAGCATCTAATCAAAAATTATTCTCATCAGCTTATGTTTTAAGTAAATATAAATTAAATAATAATTTAAAAACTTCCTTATTTAAAAATAAAAACGATTATTATTTACACGGTCAAGGTGATCCAGATCTTAATTATGAACATATAATCGAACTAATTTCTAATGTTAAAGAAAATAAAATTATTAACTTTAATATCGTAGAAATTGATTCAAAATTATATTGGCCTAATGGTTGGACAAATACTGATAAACTTTACGAATATGGATCTCCAATTACATCTCTTGCAATAGAAAGTAATCACAATAAATATGATGATATTTATGCATTAAAAAATTTTATTAAAAAATATTTAAAAAATAAATTTCCAAATTCAAAAATATATATAGATTTTTTGGATTCAGAAAAAACTTTTTATTTAAAAAATATTAAAGAGATAAATAAAATATATTCAACCCCGATTCTTTCATTATTAACTCTAACAAATTCTGAAAGCCATAATTTTACAGCTGAATCTCTCTTTAAAAATGCCTCAAATACATGGAACGATAATGACTATATAAAATTGAAAAGATGGCTAGAAAAAAAAGGCCTCCCAGCAACTAATGCATACTTTGCAGATGCTAGTGGATTGTCTCGAAAAAATAAAATTACAACAAAGTTAGTTGTATTGTTTTTAGATAAAATGAGATATTTTAATGATTTTAAAGCTTATCAATCTACACTTTCAATTGCGGGAGTAAGAGGAACATTAGCTAAAAGATTTGTAAATAGTGAATTATCTGGAAAGTTTTTTGGCAAAACTGGGACACTTTCAAATGTTTTTGCATTATCTGGCTTTTTATATAAAAATGAAAAGCCAATAATTATAAGCATTATCCAAAATTCTAATAAAATTGATAAAGAAAAAGCTTTTAAATTATTACGTGATCTTTATTACTTAAAATCTTGTTAATAAAAATATTATTTAAAATATTCTTTTAAATCCCTCTCAACAGAGGGGGGTACCATGTGATTAATTTCACCACCAAATTTTGCAACTTCTTTTACTAAAGAACTACTAAGAAAACTATAATTTGTATTTGTCGATAAAAATATAGTTTCAATATCATTATTAAGAGATTTATTTGTATGAGAGATCTGAAGTTCATACTCAAAATCACTCATTGCTCTTAAGCCTCTAAGAATAAGATTAGCTTTTAGATCATTTGCACAATCAACAGTTAGACCAGAATAAGAAATAACATCAATATTAGGTAAATGAGAAAGAGAATTTTTTATTTGTATTATTCTTCTTTCAAGATTAAATGTTGGTGTTTTAGAAGTATTTTCTAAAACAGCAACTACTAGATTGCCAAATATTTTTTCAGCCCTTTCTATTACATCAAGATGCCCGTTTGTTAAAGGATCAAATGTACCTGGATAAAGAATTTTCATGAATTTATTATGATCGAATAAGAAATTTAGTTAAAATAAGATTATTAGATAAATCAATTATGACATTAAATCTAGAAGCAAAAAAAATCTTATTAAGAAAAATACCTCACGGATTATTTATTTGTGGCGTTAGAGACGAGGATAAAAATGAAGTGAATGGATTTACTGCAAGTTGGGTGACTCAAGGTTCATTCACACCACCATTAGTTGTAATGGCTGTTAGAGCAGAGGGTTCTAGTCATGAAATAATAAAGTCCACTAATAAGTTCTCATTAAATGTGCTTAAAAGTGATCAAAAGGATCTAGCAGCTGTTTTCTTTAAACCTCAAAAAGCATTAGGAGGTAGATTTGAATCTGTTGAATTTAATTTAGGTGAGCTTGGATTGCCTATTTTAGTTGATAGTGTTGGTGGAGTTGAATGTAATGTTATTGGAAGTGTTATCCATGGAGACCATACCGTTTTTGTAGGAGAGGTTCAATCTGCTTATCTGAATAATGATGTTGATTCACTAAATTTATCTTCAACTGGCTGGAATTATGGAGGGTAATCACTATAAATGAGTAATTCCTCTATCGAAAAAATAAATAACAAATATAATTTTAAAATTGAATATAAATTAATTAATAATAAGGAGTTATTAAAATCAAGATTATCCGAAATTCCAAAGTCATCTGGTTGTTATCTTTTTAAAGATATTGATAATAACTTACTTTATATAGGTAAATCTAAAAAACTACGCAGCAGAGTAAGTAGTTATTTCAATAATTATTCAGATTTAACTCCCCGATTAAGTTTGATGGTTCGTCAAATAACTGAAATAGAAATTATAGTCACAGATAGCGAATATGAAGCATTAAACTTAGAGTCAAATTTAATTAAAACAAACAAACCATACTTTAATATTCTTTTAAAGGATGATAAGAAATATCCATATCTTTGCATAACTTGGAGTGAAAAATATCCCCGAATATTTATTACAAGAAGAAGAAGAAATAGAAACAATTTAGATAGATATTATGGACCTTATGTAGATGTCGGATTATTAAGGAGAACATTATTTACGATAAAAAAAATATTTCCACTTAGACAAAGACCAAGGCCAGTCTATAAAGATAGAACTTGTTTGAATTATTCAATAGGAAGATGTCCAGGTGTTTGCCAAGAAGTTATATCATCTGACGATTATAAAAAAATAATGAAACAAGTATCTATGATATTTCAGGGAAGAAATGATGACTTAGAAATATTTTTACAAAAAAAAATGTTGCAATTTTCAAATGATTTAGATTATGAGAATGCAGCAAAAATAAGGGACCAAATTACAGGATTAAAATTATTAACTGAATCACAAAAGATATCAATCCCAGATTCTTCAATTAATAGAGATATCTTTGGAATAGTTTCAGAAAAAAATGTCGCAAGTATACAAATTTTTCAAATGAGATCTGGAAAGCTCATTGGGAGAATTGGATATAGTCAAAAATTAAATAATGAAGATGAAAATCTTATTCTACAAAAGGTATTAGAAGAGCATTATATGAATGTAGAAGGCGTAGAAATACCATCAGAAATTCTTATTCAATATAACCTTCCAAAACAAGAAACCATAGAGGATTGGTTAACGGAGCTAAGAAAAAAGAAAGTAAAAATATTAATCCCAAAAAGAAATAGAAAACATGAAACTGTAGAAATGGTTTTAAAAAATTCGAAATTGGAATTAGATAGAATATTAAATGGTATACAAGATAATGAATCATCAATTGAGGATCTTGCCCAAATACTTGAATTAAGCGAACAACCTAAAAGAATTGAAGGTTATGATATAAGCCATATTCAAGGAAGTGACCCTGTTGCATCACAAGTCGTTTTTATTGATGGGATTCCTTCTAAACAGAATTATAGGAAATATAAAATTAAAGATCCAAATGTTTTTGTAGGACATAGTGATGATTTTGCTTCGATATATGAAGTAATACATAGAAGGTTTAGAAAATGGTCAAGATTTAAAAAAAGCGGAGGAGATTTTTCAATATTAAATGATAAAACGAATAGTAAATTAGACAATGAACTTCTATCAGATTGGCCTGATTTAATAATGATTGACGGAGGTAAAGGGCAGTTAAATGCTGCTATTAAAGCATTAAAAGAATTAAATCTTGAGGAGGAAGTTACTATATGTTCATTGGCAAAAAAAAATGAAGAAATATTTATTCCTGGATTTAATAAGTCTCTTGATACTGATGAAAATCAAAAAGGAGTTCTTTTATTAAGAAGGGTTAGAGATGAAGCACATAGATTTGCATTATCTTTTCATAGAGACAAAAGATCTAAGCGAATGAATAGATCACAATTGTCCCAAATCAGTGGATTAGGACCATCAAGAATAAGAGAATTGCTTGAGCATTTTAAATCAATAGACGCGATAAGAATAGCTAGTAAAGAGGATTTATCAAAAGTTAAAGGACTTGGAAAAAATTCAGTAAATGATATATATGAATATTTTCACGAGTTATAAATATTAATTAATTTTTGAAAAATAGATTTCTTGATATTGTTAAATATAACTATATTAAAAATATATATTTTTTAATAAATCTAGTAATTTGGCAGCTGAAGCATATCTCTGGTTTAAATCACTTCACATTATGGGAGTAATCGTTTGGTTTGCGGGACTTTTTTATTTAGTAAGACTTTTTATATATCATGAAGAATCTAAAAATATGGATAATGAATTAAAAATTGCCTTTAATAAACAATACACATTGATGGAAAAAAGGCTAGCGAATATAATCACAACACCTGGGATGATATTAGCTTTAAGTATGGCTATATGCATGGTTATTATGCAACCAAGTTGGTTAAGTGAGAAGTGGTTGCAAATTAAAATCTCTTTTGTTTTAGCATTAGTAATTTATCATTCTTATTGTTATAAAATAATGTATTCATTACAAAATGGTACTTCAACCATTTCAGCAAAAAACCTTAGATTATTAAATGAATTGCCTACTTTATTATTATTTATAATTGTACTTTTAGTTATTTTTAAAAATAATTTTCCAACTAGTGTTGCTACATGGAGCGTAGTTGGACTAATTATTTTCATGTTGGCTTCAATACAATTATATGCAAAGATTAGAAAGAAAAATGAGAATTCATTAAGTAATGAATAGGGAAGACTTAGTAAAATTAACTTCTAATATTAATAAAAATAGTTGTCCTAAAAATATTAATTTTCACTGTCATACAAAATTTAGTGATGGAAGTCTAGAACCATATGAACTTTTAGAACAAGCTTATAAAAATAACTTGAAATTTTTATCAATAACCGATCATCATACAATTAAAGCTCATGAATATATAAAAAAAAATAATATACTCAAAAATTATCCTAAAGATTCTTTTACATTAATTTCGGGAATAGAAATTAATTGTTTGATTCTAGGATGTTTAGTACATGTAATAGGATTGGGAATAGATATAAAAAGTAAATACCTAAATCCCTACATCCTTGGAGAGTCTCCAATAGGTAATGATTTAAATATTAAATCAGTTATTAAAGCAATAAATTTAGCTGGTGGTTTATCATTTCTTGCTCATCCAGCGAGATACAGGATTCCCTTTTATAAATTAATTCCAGAGGCCAAAATACAAGGTATTGATGGAATAGAGGTTTGGTACGATTATGAACTTAATGAAGTATGGAATCCTAGTTTATTTGTATGTTCAGAAATAGATAAATTAGCAGATAAATATTCAATGCTAAAAACATGCGGAACAGATAGTCATGGATTTTCGCTATTAGGTAGATAATTCAGAATTCGTTTTTTTCAATTATTGAATCAGTATTTATAATTATGTTCTTTAAATTTTTAATGACATCTGATGAACAATTATTCCACATTTTTCTATTGATAATTTCAAGAAATCTTTGTGCAATATCTCTTAAAGCCCATGGATTATTCTCTAGAATGAAATTCTTAAGATTCAAATCACATAACCATGATTTATAAACTTCCTCATAACACCAATCGGAGACAACTTCAGTAGAAGCATCAAAAGCATATAAGTAATCTAGTGTAGCTGAAAATTCAAACGCTCCTTTATAACCATTATCCTTCATTCCATTTATCCATTTAGGGTTAAGTATTCTTGATATAACAACTTTAGTAATTTCATCTTGTAATTTTGAAATTTTTGATAATCCAAATTTTGATAAATCACCATGATACATTTCAGGTAATTTACCGCTCAATTTTTTTACTGCTGAAGATAATCCTCCCTGAAACTGATAATAATCATCAGAATCTAAAATATCATGTTCCTTATTATCTTGGTTATGAACAACTAACTGCACATTTTTAAGAGCATTTTCTAATGATTTTTTATCCTCTATAGGTTCAAGATTATCACTGTAAATCCACTTACTCCAATTAAGAAAAGATTCTCCAAAATCATCAATATTTTCCCAATTAGAATTTGAAATTAGTTCTTGCAGACCAGCTCCATATGAACCTGGGGCTGACCCAAATATACGATAAATTGAATCACCATTCCTTGATGCCCCAGCAAGAGGGTTAAATTTATCATCCTCATTAAGATTAGAAACAAGATTTATTGCTTTAGAAGTTAATTTAACTAACTGTGGAAATGCATCTCTAAACATTCCCGAAATCCTTAAAGTAACATCAACCCTTGGTCTTTCGAGAACAGATAAAGGAATGATTTCTAGATCAACTACTCTTCTTGAAGGCCCATCCCAAATAGGCTGAACTCCTAATAAATATAGTATTTGACAAATGTCTTCACCACCATTTCTCATTGTGGATGTTGCCCATACAGATATTGCTATATTTTTTAAATCTTCTCCATTATCTTGTTTGTATAAATCAAGAATTTGTGAAGCGGACTGACAACCAACACTCCATGCTGATTCAGTTGGCAGTCCTCTCGAATCAATTGAAAAGAAATTTTTACCTGTGGGTAAAGCTTCAGTTTTACCTCTCGTAGGGGCTCCAGATGGACCACTTTTTACATATTGTCCATTTAATGAATTAATAAATGATAATTTCTCATTATATGAAGAATTTATGATTGGATATAGAATCTCCTTTTTTAATAATAAAAAATATTTATTATGTTTTTTTTCATTAAAGAAAAAGTCTATTATTTTCTGATTTTTATATTTTTCTAGATTTTTTATATTAGTATTCTTTTTGTAAAAAAACAAATATATTAAATACTTTGCTTGTTGTTCCAAAAAATCAATAGCCATTCTAAAGTTTAAAATGTTTTTGTTGGAAAAAGTCAATAATATTTTTTTATCCTTTTCACTTAACATTTGATCATATTGATTTGTCCAAGGATTCAAATCTAGTTTTAAATGTTTTGCTATATATTGAATAACACCAATTCGGTTGGCATTTGGTACTCTTGCAATACACAAGAATAAATTTATTTCATTAGTGTCATTCTGCCTATTGCCAAAAATATGCAAACCTGTCCTAATTTGAGATTCTTTAACTTTGCAAAGAAAGGAATCAATTTCTTCTATTTGATTATTTTTATTCTTTAAAGTAATTTCGCTAAAATCTTTTTTAATTAATTCAAAAATGGATTTTTCTATTATTTCAATCCGATTAGAATTTAATAATTTTGCTTCAAAATATTCGTCTAAATAATTTTCTAATATTGAATATTTTCCATATAATTCTGACCTATCCAAAGGAGGGGTTAAATGATCAATAATTGTTGCAGCAGTTCTTCTTTTAGCTTGGGATCCTTCTCCAGGATCATTTACGATAAATGGATATATGTTTGGTATTGCTGGACAAATAATATTTGGAAAACATTTATTGCTGAGTCCTATAGATTTACCAGGTAACCATTCAACAGTCCCATGTTTACCAATATGGCAAATAGCATTTGCATTAAAAACTTTTTCAATCCAAAAATATTGTGCTAAATATCTATGGGGAGGTGGAAGATCGGGAGAATGAATATCTCTATCAGTGAAAGCGTCATAACCTCGTTGAGGTTGAATCAATAATGTTATTTTTCCAAATCTTATACCATTTATTGAGAAGCCTTTATTATCTAGATCGATAGCATCAGATGGTTTACCCCAACGACTAACAATAATATTTTTGGGATCAAGTTCTAAATAATTCCAATATTTTAAATATTCACTAAGTGGTAAGTAATCTAATGGTTTATTATTTTGAGATTCAATATCATTAGTTCTAGTTTTTATAAGAATTGACATTAATTCCGAAGAATCTTGAGGATAATTACAAGATCCAAGGTCATAACCTTCTTCTTTTAACCAATTAAGAATATTTATTATTGAAGATGGTGTATTTAGACCAACGCCATTACCGATTCTTCCGTTCTTTACTGGATAATTACTTATTACTAAACAAATTCTTTTATCAAAATTATTAAGTTTCTGAAGTTTCACATAATTTGTTGCAAATTTTGAAATCCATTGAATACCTACTTGATCAGCTTTGTAACTAGTTATTTCACTATATAATGTATTTTTCTTAGAAATTATTTCTTTAAATGCTGAAGGACAGGTAGTAATTCTTCCATCAAATTCGGGAATAATTATTTGCATTAATAAATCAGATGAATTCATTCCAATAGATGAATTTAACCACTTTTTTCTTGATCTATTAGAAGAAAGAAGTTGTAAAATTGGAATTTTAAGAGAAGTAAAAATATTTGTTGAATTTTCAATTAAATTGTTGTTTTTGATTTGAGATGAAGAAAATGAAGTTGTGGTAATTATTAGTTTAATATCTTCTTTTTTAAAAATGTCTATTAATTTCTTCTGAATAATATGATCTTTTAGTGTTGAAATAAAAAATGTTTTAGGAGATAATCCGCATTTTCTTAATTGCAAGTTAAGTTTTTCGTTTACTTCAATTTCATTAGCCAAAAAAAGTGATTTATAAGATATTATTCCTATCTTTTCGCCTTTTTCATTTTTCCAATCATATAAATAGGGATCTGCATAAAAAGTAATATTCAAAAAATCATCAGGAATTAATTTTTCATCTACGACTAAATAATTTAAACAATTAAGAAACTTTCTATAATTATCCAGTCCTCCAGATCTTAGTAATCTAGAAATATTTAATGCAAAATTTTTATCTATACTACTTATTTCGCATAAGGAAATTTCCTGATCAATGGTACCTGATAGGATTACTAACTTCCTTTTTTTATTAACTGCTTGCCAATTTAAAAGTTGTTCAATTCCATAGTTCCATGTACCTTTATCTCCAAATATTCTAACTACGACAACTTTTGCATAATTTATTGTTTTTAATAAATAATTATCTATTTGAGCTGAGGAATTTAAATTAGAAATTTCTAAAGCTCTTATATTATTTTTTAATGAAGCAAATTCTTTTTCTAACAATAAGTTTGATATAAGATTTAAATCAGCTTTGACACTTGTTATAAAAATAAAATCTGCAGCTGGTTGCTCAATTAAATCATCCTTATTCTTTTCATTTCCTGCTATATTTAATATCCTGTGCATTTTTATATATAAATAAGGTTTAGAATACGTGAGTAGGATAAAACAAGTTTACCTTAATTAAATAAATTAAATATGCATGAATTTCTTCCATACGCCTGGTTCGAAGGTAAATGTATTCCATTTAAAGAAGCAAAAATATCAATAGCTACTCATGCACTACATTACGGTACTGCTGCATTTGGAGGTATGCGTGCGATACCTAACCCAACAAACAAAGAAGAATTCCTTTTGTTTAGAACTGATAAACATATAAAAAGATTATCTCAAAGTGCAAAATTACTCTTAACTGAAATTTCTGAAGAATATATTTTTAAAGCCTTAGAAGAAATTATAAAAAGAAACAAGCCAGAAAAACCTATTTATATAAGACCATTTGTATATACAAGCGATTTAGGTATAGCGCCAAGGTTACACAATATTGAAACAGATTTCTTTATTTATTGTATTGAACTAGGAGATTATCTATCCCCAGATGGTGTTTCTTGTAGAATGAGTAGTTGGACAAGACAAGAAGATAGATCTCTCCCCTTAAGAGGAAAAATAAGTGGAGCATATATTACTAGTTCATTAGCCAAAACAGAAGCTAGTTTATCGGGTTTTGATGAAGCCCTGCTATTAAATTCAAGTGGTAAGGTAAGCGAAGCTAGTGGTATGAATTTATTCATTGTAAGGAATGGAGACTTAATCACTCCTGGTGTTGATCAAGATATCCTTGAGGGGATTACTAGAGCTAGTGTAATTGAATTAGCAAAATCATTTGGAATAAATGTAATTGAGAGGCCTGTTGACAAAACAGAATTATTAATAGCAGATGAAGTTTTTCTAACTGGTACAGCAGCAAAAATTACACCAGTTAAAAAAATTGAATCAACTGAATTAAATGTTGAAAGACCAATAATGAATAAATTAAAAAGTAAGCTTATAGAAATAACAGAAGGTCGTTCTCAAGACTATGATAATTGGGTAACAAGAATTTCACTAAAATAAATTAATTTTTACCTAAAAATGGAATCTTTCAGAAGATATTTAAATAGAGATGAAAAACCATTAATTATTTTTGACGGAGGTACTGGAACATCATTTCAGAACTTAAATCTTACTGCAGATGACTTTGGAGGAAAAGAATTAGAGGGATGTAATGAAAACCTTGTTTTATCATCGCCAGAGGTAGTTGAGAATGTTCATAATTCATTTTTAGAAGCAGGTTGTCATGTTATAGAAACTAATACATTTGGAGCCTCATCAATAGTTCTTGATGAATATGATATTGGGGATAAGGCTTATGAGATAAATAAAAATGCTGCATTTATAGCAAAAAAAGCTGCTGCCAAACACTCATCAGTTAATAAACCAAGGTTTGTAGCAGGTTCAATTGGGCCAACAACTAAATTACCCACCTTAGGACATATAGATTTTGATCAATTAAAGCAATCATATAAAGAACAAATTTATGGTCTTATAGATGGAGGAGTTGATCTTCTTTTGATTGAAACTTGTCAGGATGTTTTACAAATTAAATCTGCCTTATTAGCATCAAAAGAAATTCTTGAAAGTAAAAATATTGATATACCTTTAATGGTATCTATAACAATGGAAACAACAGGTACTATGCTTGTTGGATCTGATATTGCTTCTGCATTAACAATATTAGAACCATTTAATATAGATATCCTTGGACTTAATTGTGCAACTGGTCCTGAGCAAATGAAGGAACATATTAAATATTTGTCTGAAAATTCTCCCTTCGCTATAAGCTGTATTCCCAATGCAGGTCTTCCTGAAAATATTGGTGGTGTAGCTCACTATAGATTAAAGCCAATAGAATTAAAGATGCAGTTAATGAATTTTATATATGACTTTAATGTTCAATTAATAGGTGGATGTTGTGGGACAACACCTGAACATATAAAATACCTGTCTTCAATAATCGATGAAATTTTTGATAATGAAAGGACTAATAATAATGCTAAGAAAAATTTAAGCGGTTTTATTCCATCTGCCTCATCAATATATAACTCTGTACCATATAAACAAGACAATTCAATTTTGATAGTAGGAGAAAGATTAAATGCAAGTGGATCGAAAAAGGTAAGGGAGTTATTAAATAACGACGATTGGGATGGCTTAGTTGCAATTGCCAAGCAACAACAAAAAGAAAATGCTCACGTTCTTGATGTAAATGTCGATTATGTAGGCAGAGACGGAGTGAAAGATATGAAAGAAATAACTTCAAGACTAGTTACCAATATAAATTTACCATTAATGATTGACTCTACAGATGCTGACAAAATGGAAAGTGGATTAAAGTCAGCTGGTGGTAAATGTATTATAAATTCAACCAATTACGAAGATGGCAATGAAAGGTTTGATCAAGTTCTAAATTTAGCCTTAGGGTATGGTTCAGGACTTGTTGTCGGAACAATTGATGAAGATGGAATGGCAAGGAATTCAGAAAAAAAATATAAGATTGTTAAACGAGCGATTAATAGAACAAGAGAATGTGGTTTGTCAGATTATGAGCTATTTTTTGATCCATTAGCTCTGCCAATATCTACAGGGATAGAAGAAGATAGATTAAACGCTAAAGAAACTATTAGTGCTATATTAAAAATCCGTGAAAATTTCCCAGATATTCATATCATACTTGGGATATCAAACATTAGTTTTGGTCTTTCACCATTATCAAGAATTAATCTAAATTCAATATTTTTAGATGAATGCATTAAAGCAGGATTAGATTCTGCTATCATCGCACCAAATAAAATTTTGCCATTATCAAAAATTTCTGAAGAAACTAAAAAGCTTTGCTTAGATTTGATTTATGATAAAAGAAAATTTGAAGATGATATTTGTATTTATGATCCATTAGTAGAATTAACAAAGGCTTTTCAAGATTTATCTATTCAAGATTTCAAAAAAGCATCTTCAGAAAATAAAAACCTAACTCTTGAAGAAAATCTGAAAAATCATATTATTGATGGAGAAAAAATAGGATTAGAGGATCAATTAAATGAAGCGTTAAAAAAATATAAACCTCTTGAAATAATTAATACCTTTTTACTAGATGGGATGAAAGTTGTAGGAGATTTATTTGGCTCAGGTCAAATGCAATTGCCATTTGTACTCCAATCCGCTGAAACAATGAAATTTGCTGTTTCAATTTTAGAACCATACATGGAAACTGTAGATGAAAACATATCAAATGGAAAACTCTTAATTGCAACTGTCAAAGGCGATGTACATGATATTGGAAAAAATTTGGTAGATATAATACTTACAAATAATGGTTATGACGTAATAAATCTAGGAATAAAGCAAGATGTTTCAGCAATTATAGATGCACAAAAAAAGCACAATGCAGATTGCATCGCTATGAGCGGATTACTTGTTAAATCAACTGCTTTTATGAAAAATAATTTAGAAGCTTTTAACAATGAGAATATTAGTGTACCAGTAATATTAGGAGGCGCAGCCTTAACCCCAAAATTTGTAAATGAGGACTGCAGCAAAATATATAAAGGGAAAATATTGTACGGAAAAGATGCGTTCACTGATCTTAAATTTATGAATGAATATATGGATAATAAGAAAAAGGGTAATTGGTCAAATACAGAGGGTTTCATTAACAATGAGGGTATAAACATTAATTTAGCCTCATCAAAATCCAACTCTCAAGCTGTTAAAAAATCAATATCCATAAATACCGAGACTTCCAAATTAAATTTAAAAGAAAATTTTATAAGATCTAAATTTATAAAGGAAGAAGATCCAATTCAAGCCCCTTTCTTGGGAACGAAAGTCTTGAACGATATTGATATAGATTTAAATAAGTTAATATTTTATTTAGATACAAAAGCTCTATTTAGCGGGCAATGGCAAATAAAAAAAGGAAAAAACCAAAGCGTAGATGAATACAATAACTATTTGGATTCATATGCTAAACCATTGTTAGATAAATGGTTAGAAATAATTATAGAGAAAAAACTTATATCACCCAAAGCAGTTTATGGATATTTCCGATGCGGGAGAAAAGATAATAGTATTTTCTTATTTGATGAGAGATCATTAAATAAAATTTCCCAATTTAATTTTCCACGACAAAAATCTGGGAATAATTTATGCATAGCTGATTTTTATTGTGATTTGAAAAATGATAAACCGATAGATATATTTCCTATGCAGGCAGTAACCATGGGCGATATTGCTAGTGAATATTCTCAAAAATTATTTAAAGAAGATAAATATAGCGATTATTTGTTATTCCATGGACTTACAGTGCAATTAGCAGAAGCTCTAGCTGAGTATGTCCATGCATTAATTCGTATTGAATCTGGTTTTAGGTCTGAAGAACCTGACAAAAATAGAGAAATACTAGCTCAAAAATATAGAGGAGCTAGATATTCTTTTGGTTATCCTGCATGTCCAAAAGTATCTGATTCAAACATACAATTATCATTGTTGGATGCAAAAAGAATAAACTTGACCATGGATGAATCTGAACAACTTCATCCAGAACAAAGTACTACAGCTATCATTTCACTACACTCAAAAGCTAAATATTTCAGCGCTTAAGCTAAATTTTTAGTTGTTTTCTAAATATTCAATAATTTCTACCTGTAGTTCTTCCATCGTTTCATTATCACCCAGATCAAGGCCCTCACCCGCGGCATCCTGTGTTAACTCAAGATAATATGAAGCACCATCACTGGATAAGAATTCTAATGCGGAAGTTTCATCACTATCTTTAAAAGCTTCATAAAGAGCTTTAAATGCAATGTTTTCAGTAAAGTCCCAATCCATAATGAAAAAAACCTTATTAGAATTATTACCTCCTTACCCCCCATACTCGTCAACCTTTTTTAAAGAAATGTTGGTGTTTTATTATTATTAAAAAAATCTATGACCATAAATAATCAAAAACAGTTAAATGTCCTTGGAGATGAAATTGAGATTTGTAGTTGCGCACCTATGACAGGGTGGTTCAGGGATGGATTTTGCAACTATGACAAAAATGATGGAGGGAATCATTCCATATGTTGTGTAATGGATGATAATTTCCTGAAATATAGTAAATCACAAGGTAATGATTTAATAACTCCCATGCCTATTTATTCCTTCCCAGGACTAAAGGATGGTGATCATTGGTGTATTTGTCTTGATAGGTGGAAGCAAGCATTATTAGACGGTCTTGCACCAAAAGTTATATTAGAATCAACGAATATTGTAGTCTTAGAATCAGTACCTCTGGAAAAATTGAAAGAATATCAATTTAATAAAAAGTAATTACAAGTTTATTTTTTTTTTTAAAATGATAATGATAAATTTTTTTAAATGAGTTTAGAAATATATTGGAAAAAAGCACTAGAACAAACTCGATTATCAATTGATGATGAATCATTATATCCTCTCAAAACTGATATTATTACAAGAGATTTATATGAAAAAGACGACTTCATAATTAGGAAACTCGATACTTCAAAATTTAATAAAAAAAAAATTTATGGTCCTAAGCAAAATCCATTTTGTCCATGGGAAAAGATACTAGAAATTGATAAAATTGGTGATAATCATCAACTAATATTAAATAAGTACCCTGTACAAAAAGGTCATATTTTACTTATTACAAATGAATGGAAACCACAAAATGGATGGTTAGATATAAATGATTGGAGAGCGATCCAACAAGTTAATAAAGATACTAGTGGATTATGGTTTTTCAATAGTTCTCCAATTGCGGGAGCAAGTCAACCTCACAGGCATTTTCAACTTCTGCGTAGATCTAAAGGTGAGATATCATGCCCTAGAGAAAAGTGGTTTTTAGAGATGAACTCATATCAAGATCTAGATAGTAAGCTTAAAAAAAATATTATTGTATCTAAATTTAATTTTTTAGAAAATCCATCATGTCTTTTTGAATTTTACTTAGAATTATGCAAGAAATTAGGAATTGGTGACCCTATTAGTGATAAGAAACCGATATATCCTTACAATATTTTAATAACTAATAAATGGATCGCTATTATAAAAAGAAAAAATGATCATATTCATGGTTTCAGTATCAACGGTTTAGGATTTGCAGGATATCTATTAGTAACTGAAAATTCAAATATTAATTATTTAAAGAAATTTGGCCCTGAAAAACTTCTAGAAAGTTTTGTTTGAATACTAGTTAGTTACTTCAACTTCCTTATCCCTGCTTATTTGGCTTTCTAGAACATCTATAGATGCTGTTACTGAGGCAATTTTACGTTCAAGTGAATCCTTAATATAATTGAGCATTTCTAATTTCTTGTTTTGATAAAAACTCTTTTTTTCTTTAGAGGACTTGAAATAACAATTAAACATTTTTGTTTTTATTATAAAAAGACAATATATTGACTTGTGACATAAAAATAAATTGGTTTTAATTTAAAAACAATATTCCGTATGGACTTTCAATTTTTTTTGAATAAAATTAAATAAATTCCATACTATTCAAGAAAATATTATTGAATATTCCTGAAAATTCAAATACAAAAAGAATTTCAATTGATTTACCTGAGGATCTAATTTCCAGGTTTGATCAATTACGAAAAGAGTGGGGATTTAGAGCAAGAGGACCTGTAATTGAAAAGATACTTAAAGAACTTCTTAGAGAAGATGATTTACTACCTAAGAACCAACAGCAAGAAATAGACTTTAACGAGAATAATAATAAAGAAAATTTAAATATTGATGAAGATACTGCATTGGTATTAATTAAATCAGACGTAAAAAAAGAAGTTAATGAGATATCTTTGAATAAAAGATTTACAAATAACAATCAATATAAAGAAAAAGCCAACTCAAACATAAGTCTTCCCAATTTTGTTGAAAAAAACGTAAAGAATCTAAGAAGAAGTATTAATAGTGAAAAATTAAAGGAGAATATTAATGATATTCAAATAAATACAATTAAAGAAACTGAATTAATAAAATGTCGAATTGAGTTAATTAGTCATTGGAAAACCTTATATGGATCAGTTCCTAATGATCATGTAGTAGAAGCTTCGATGGATTGGTTTGAAAGGGATATATGGCCAAATCTTGATGGAACTGAAAATCTACCCTTTACGTGGACTGCAGCCAATAAATTAATGTCAGAATTATGTCCATTTTGGATAAAGAAAAATCCATCTCTTGAAATTGTTTTATTAATGATTGGCGTTTTAGAAGACCCTTTTGCTACATCAGAACTGATAAATAGAATTCCAACACTTATGAGAAGGTTTGTAAGTAGATTTAAGCGAAATAATAGATCAAATTCATTTGAAACTTTGGACTCAACAATGACAGTACATGGAGCACTTAAATTATTGAATTTATCAACATCCGCAGGATCCTCCCATACGTTCCGTAAAATTAAGGAGGCCTATAAATCAATAGCTTTAGAGACGCATCCAGATGCTGGAGGATCAACAGATCAAATGAGAAAATTAAATGAAGCGTATCAATTGCTAAAAAATCTATATAGGAATTAGTATACTAATTCTCATATAAGACAAATAATAAGTCTAAATAGTAGTCTTATATAAGATAACTGCTAAGCCTAAAATTTCCAATTTTATCAATTATTTTTATTCAAATTTATGGAAACAATAACTATGTATAAATGAAATTAAAATAATATATAACTTTAAAGAATAAAAATCTTTTGTATTGCACTTCTTATATAAGACTTACTATAAGTCTATTAAATAGTCTCAAAATAGATATATAAGATAAATTAATTTTCAATTTGGATGATTCATGCCCAAACTGTTTATTGCATGGAAAAAATTAAAAATTGAATAAAAATAAACAAATCATGTCCTTTCAATGTCCAAGAAATTAATAACTTCTAAAAAGTACAGCTATCAGAAGCTTTAATGTCTTACCGAACTGCCTTAAAGACAGTACTACTTGGATTGAAGCTTTTCAATGGCAGTTTGTCTATCAATACTAGGGATATCACTTAAACCGTTAGCATCAAACCAAGGGGCGCTAGCCCAATCAAATCCTTCACCAAAAGTATTATCTGGTGCAGTTATATACCAATGACATGAAGCATCTGGTATGTCAACGGCACACTTTGACCAATCATCTGACCACTGAGGGACTTGTACCCACAGCACTGAAGATAGAAGTAGAGAAAGAAAATTAATCATGATATAAATTATATAACATTAATTAGTATTATAGGTTTATTATCTATCTTATATGAGAATTATATGTAGACTAGTATAAAGTCTCATATGAGATTAATAATACACTTAATTCCTCAAT
Organism: Prochlorococcus sp. AG-347-E23; assembly: GCA_003281685.1. GTDB lineage: Bacteria > Cyanobacteriota > Cyanobacteriia > PCC-6307 > Cyanobiaceae > Prochlorococcus_A. The sequence continues at coordinate 47,385 of QCBH01000012.1, forward strand.
TTAGTATTAAAGCATTTTTCAACATTAGTAATGATATTTGAATGTGTTGATGTAATGTCCGAGTCCAATAATGTTTTATCTTTATCTCTGTAAGATAATCTAAATGTATAACTTATATGATGTTCTCCAAATTTAGTATCTTCAAAAACATCAATTAAATTTACATCCTCCAAGAGATTTTTTCCTGTTTTTCTTATCTTAGATATTATTTCGCTCATTAAAAATTTCTTACTGAAAACAAAATTTATATCCCTTTCCATTTTGGGAACAATTGGGTATTGCTTATATATTGGAATCCATTTATTTTTTCTTGTACTAGCTCCCAAGAGGCTAGAAAAATTTATATTAAATAAATAAACTTTTTTTAATGACTTCTTTTCTAATATTAGTTTGGGATGTATTTCACCAAAATAACCTGCATCTTTCCCTTCAATAACTAATTTCGCTGTTCTTCCTGGATGAAGAAAATCAATTGAATCAGTTGGCTTATCCTCAATTTTTATGTTCAATGATGATAAAGCCTCCTTTAACTTTCCTCTGGCCTGGTAATAATTAAGATCGTTATCCTTACCCGAATTTATCCATTTTCCAAATTTTCTATTTCCATAAATCGCACCATTTAGAACTTCTTCTTGAATGAACTCAGTTTTCTTTTGAAAAACATTTCCAATTTCAAATATATAACAACTTGCTTGTCCAGCTTTTATATTACGGTTCAATATCTCCAAATGTTCTTTCCAGATATTATCTCTAAGACAGCTTGTTTCTAATAACAAAGGATTAGAAATTTTTATAAGTTTTTCATTATCCTCAGGTACAAGAGAGTAGCTTAGCACCTCGTTAAAACCATTTTCTATAAAACCATTTTTTATTTTTCTCAATGCCAACTGTTCTGATGACAATTTTCCAGGCTTAATTGGATTAGGAAGATTTAAGTCGAATCTGTCATAGCCTATTAATCTCGCAATTTCTTCAATTAAATCTATTTCTCTTATTAAATCATGTGATCTATTAGGAATTACTGCTACATCCCAGCCATATTCTTTATTCTTTAAAGTACAACCTATGAGTGTTAATTTATCAATTATTTCATTATCAGATATATTTCTTTTTTCAAATTGATCGTTAATTATTAATGGACCAAGAATTCTATGTATTCGATTTCTCCGTAGTTTAATAAATATATCCTCATTACTTATTAAACGAGAAGTATTGATGATTGGTGAATTAATAGAAAAATATTCTTCTAAAAGATTAATTGCCCTTGTTACTGCACTTATTGTATTTTTGGATGAAATACCTTTTTCATACCTGCTGCTAGATTCCGTTCTTATGCCAACCACCTTTGAAGATTTTCTTATAGTAACTGGATTAAAAACAGCGCCTTCAAGGTAAATAGATGAGGTAGTATTAGTTACAGAAGTCTCTAAACCGCCTATCACCCCAGCAATAGCTACCGGTTTATCACAACAAGTAATAACTGTGATATTTTCATTTAAATCATATTCTTTACCATCTAAGCAAATAAGGCTTTCGTTATCCTTACCTTTTCTTACAGAGAAATCTTCTGGAGAAACTTCCTTACCAATTAAGTTTGATATTTTATCTTTATCAAACGCATGCAAAGGTTGACCTTGTTCTAAAAGAATATAGTTTGTCAAATCAACTAGAAGATTAATAGATTTTATACCTGATTTTTCTATACGGTCTTTAAGCCAATTTGGCGATAATTTCTCTCCATTTACCCCATCTATGCGGCTTATTGTATAAATGCAATTAGATTCTATAGCCTCTGGACAAAGGTTAATTCCCTTAAGTAAATGAATATTATAATTATGGTTTAATTCTGGATAATTTAAGTTGGATTCTAAAAGGGCAGAAATTTCACGGGCTATACCTATAACAGACATTCCGTCAGGTCTATTAGCTGTAATGGCTAAATCATATATAAAATCATTTAATTGAAGCAAGTCAGACCCTGGAGTGCCCAATTCATGTTTTAAGGCTAAATCTTCATCAATGATCTCTATCCCTTCACTAGTGTCCTCTAAACCCAGTTCCTGAAGTGAACATATCATTCCTTCACTCATGACACCTCTAATTTCACTTCTTTTAATAGTTAAATTAACTGCGTTTAATTTCGCGCCGACAGTAGCAACATAAACATAAATATTTGGTTTAATATTGCGCGCACCACAGATAATTTGTAAATTTTTTGAATTACCAATATCGACTTGGCAAATTGAAAGTTTGTCAGATCCTTCGTGTTTTAAAACAGATAATACCTTACCTAAAACAACACCATTTACATTTTCTGAACAATCTTCTAGTGATTCAACCTCAAATCCACCAATAGATA
>QCBH01000013.1 GCA_003281685.1 Prochlorococcus sp. AG-347-E23
TTTTAAAAAAATAGTTTATAAAGTTATTTACAAAAATAAAAAAAATACGCTTTCATTCAAAAATACATATGGTGCTGCCAAGATAAGTTTGGAAGGGGTAGAGAAAATTAATAAAAAAATTAATGATAAAGTAAAAGTTGAATTGTTAAATTACCAAAAAAATAAACTAGAGGCCCAATTAAAAACAGGAGATTATAACGTTACTCTTTTTGGAGCAGGTTCTTCAGGAAAAACATCTATAGCAAGATCTTTATTGAAAAATATTGTCGGAAAAACATCAGCAAAAATAGGTACAACAAAGCAAATTAATAGCTATAAAATTCGCATCCCAGTTTTAAAAAGAAACATTAATATTGTTGATACTCCAGGTTTATTCGAACCATCTAAATTAGGAGAACAAAGAGAAAAAGCAACAATCATACAAGCATCAAATTCTGATTTAGTTCTTTTTGTCTTAGATCAGGACATAAATAAATACGAAAACTATTTAATTAAAGAATTATTGAAAATAGGAAAAAAAATAATAGTAGTTCTAAATAAATGTGATTTGAGGTCAAGAGATGAAAATAACCTCATCAAAGAAAATATAATTTCCATAACATCCGCTAGGAAAAATAGAATTTCAGTTGTTCAAACAATTGCGGTACCTAAACAATCTACCTATATAAAATCAGATACTTTAAATTTAGTCCCAGAGGTAGGAAGTTTATTTAGAGAAATAATTGAAACGCTAGATAATAATGGTGAAGAATTATTGGCGGATAATATTCTTTTTCGCTCAAATAAGTTAGGTATTAAAAGTAAAAATTTCGTGCAAGAACAAAGATATTTGATGTCAAATAAAGTGATTAATAAATATATGTGGATAACAGGAGGAGTAATACTAGTTAATCCACTACCAGCTGTTGATTTCCTAACTACTGCCTCCGTAAACCTACAAATGATAATGGAATTATCAAAAATATATGAAATAAAGCTAACAAAAAAAGATGCAAAAGATTTAGCGAAATCACTGTTAAGCGCGTTGGCTAAACAAGGAATATTAAAAGGTGGTCTCGCCATTATTTATCCAGCTTTAGCTACAAGCTTTACTAAAATTATATTGTCTAAATCTATACAATCAGTTACCGCAGGCTGGTTAATAAGAATAGTAGGACTAAGTTTGATTGAATATTTTAAAAATGGGCAAGATTGGGGAGATGAAGGGATTCAAGAAGTAGTAGATAAGATTTATAGAATAAGTAAGAGAGAAGACATTTTAAACAACTTCGTAAGAGAAGCTATTTCAAAAATAGAAATGAAAAAGTATTTTAAATCAAATAAAAGTTTGCCTCCCTTTACTATGTAAAATTGGATAATTGATCATTTAAATAAGTTCTGAAATCAAAGATAGTTATTAAGAGTAAGTAAGCAATACAAATAGCTATAGATATAAACCCTGTTACTATTGCAATAATTTTTGGTCTACCCATTTTCATTAGTTAAGCATCTAAAAGTCTCAAAAGTTCTTCAATGTGAGATTCTTTTGTATTGTAATTTCCCATGACAACCCGTAAAAAATATTTACCTTTAAATTTTGGTCTAGAAAGCATAAAATTATTGTTAATTAGTTCATTAACTTTAGTTTGAGTCCATGCATCAGAGTCTTTTGGCTCAAGTTTCTTTGGTAAGAATGATACAATATGAAGAGGGCCTGAATATATATCAAATTTATTTTTACTAATATTTTTTATAAAAAAATCTTTTCTTTTAATTGATGATTTTAAGACATTTTCTATTCCATTCAGACCTAAAAAACGTAACCCTAGCCATAGTTTGATAACCTCTGCGGGTCTAGAACCTTGTATGCCTATTTCTCCTCTATTTATGATATCGTCTTTAGATGATAGGTAAGGAAGTCCAGTAGAAAATGTATTTTCTAAACTACTCATTTCTGAAACTAATAACAAAGATGATGTCTTAGTAATGCCAATAATTTTTTGAGGATTTATTGTTATTGAATTAGCCTGATTAATATTATTTAAACCTTCTATTGGAATAGAAGTTATGGCAAAAATGCCTCCAATGGAGCCATCGATATGAAGCCAAATATTTCTTTCTTTGCATATTTCACTTATTTCTTTGATAGGATCAATTGCTCCTCTTACAGTTGTGCCTAGAGTGGCAACAATAGCGAATATTTTTTTATTATCAATAAAACATTTATCTATAGTTTTTTTAAGATTTTGTATGTCAATACTGCCATTATTATCAGTTTTAATCCTGATAAGATTTGCTTCATCAAGACCCATTATTCTTACACATTTAATAAATGAGGAATGAGCATCTTCACTAACAAGTAATACAGAATTGGGATCTGAACCTAACCCAGAATTATGTCTAGCTGCTATAAGTGCATTCAAATTACTTAAAGTACCTCCGCTAGCTGCTATGCCTCCTGAAGAATCATTAAACCCTATTTTCTTTGCAAACCATTTGCATAATGATTCCTCAAGCAAAGTAATACTTGGAGACAACTCGTAAGCAAGAAGATTATTATTTAAACCAGCAGCAATTAAATCACCTAAAATAGAAAAAATCAAAGGTGGAGGATCCAGATGAGCTAATGAGCCTGGATGAACTGGATTAAAAGAATTATCTAGAAGGGATTGAATATCAGAAAACAAATCTTCTGTAGAATTACCATCCTCATCAGGCATTAAGCACTTGAAATTCTCATCAAATGGTAATGGACCATATTTATCGGCTTTAGAGAACCAGTCACAAAGAATTTGAGTTGTTTTATTTAGGAGAGTAATTAAGTTATCGTTAGTCCCTAGATAAGAAGGGAAGTATATATCTTTTTTATTAATTAAATCTTCAGTCATCAGATAAGATATCTATTAATAAGTTTATTCTTAATATTGGTAAATGAGGTATATTTTTGAAAATGTAAATAGTAATTATGATGAACAGAAAGGAATAAATATTTTAAAATACTCAAAATGGATGAACTCTATTTTAAGAAGATCAGAAGAAATTGGAAAAGTTGAGTTACCAATCTGTTCAATAATTTTAGATGAGAGAGGAAGATGTATTGGACGAGGGGTTAACAGGAGAAATATAAATAATGATCCATTAGGTCATGCTGAAATTATGGCACTAAGGCAGGCATCTCTAATAAAAAATGATTGGAGGTTTAATGAATGTATTATCATCACAAATTTAGAACCATGTACCATGTGTGCATCGGCACTTATTCAAGCAAGGATGGGTAAAGTTGTTTTTGGTGCCTACGATAAGAAAAGAGGTGGATTAGGCGGCTCAATTGACCTATCAAAGCATAAAAGTTCTCATCACAAAATGGAAATCGTTGGAGGTATTTTAGAAGACGAATGCAGTAAAATTTTACAATTATGGTTTAAAAAGTTGAGGACTCAAAAATAGCATATTTTTTTAACTCAGTATCAAATAGGTTTAATAATCTGTCTACATTCTCCTCATTTGAGTTAAATCCCATTAATCCTATGCGCCATACCTTACCAGACAATTCTCCAAGCCCATTTCCAATTTCTATTCCAAAGTTTCTTAAAAGATGATTTCTAAAACCATCTCCATCAACTGCAGGTGGGATCTTAACTGTTGTAAGAGTTGGTAATCGATAATCCTCTGATACATGCAATTCCATTCCTAGACTTTCTAAACCTTTCCAAAGTTTCTTTGCGTTAGTATTATGCCTATACCAAACATTCTCTAAACCTTCATTTGCAATTAATCGTAAACCTTCTCGAATTGCAAAATTCATATTTACAGGGGCAGTATGATGATAAACGCGATCAGAACCCCAATATTTATTTAAAAGAGATAAATCTAAGTACCAGTTAGGAACTTTTGTTTTTCTTGAACTTAGTTTATCTTCAGCTCTCTTATTCATTGTAAAAGGACTTAGTCCAGGCGGGCAGCTTAATCCTTTTTGGCTACAACTATACGCTAAATCTATTTTCCATTCATCTATCAATAGTTCTAGAGCCCCAAGGGAAGTAACTGCGTCAACTAAAAACAAGCAGTTATTTTTTCTACATAAATCACCAATTCCATTAAGAGGTTGTAAAACCCCACTAGATGTTTCAGCGTGAACAATTGCAAATATAGCTGGTTTTTTAGTCTCTATTTCATACTTAATTTCTTCATAAGAAAAGGATTCACCCCAAGGTTTTTCCATAACAGATACATCTGCTTTATATCTAGTTGCCATGTCAACTAATCTATCTCCAAAATATCCTTTTTTAGCGATAAGAATTTTTTCTCCTTCCTCTATAAAATTAGCAATTGAAGCTTCCATAGCTGCACTACCAGTGCCACTCATTGGGAGTGTAAGACGGTTATTGCACTGCCAGGTGTACCTTAAAAGTTGCTGTACCTCAGACATCAATGAGATATATGCTTCATCTAAGTGACCAATTGGATTTAAGGAAAGAGCATTTAGAACTTCTGGATGTGCATTTGAAGGTCCAGGTCCTAATAAAAGTCTAGAGGGAACATAAGTCTTTGAAAAATGAGACAAATTCTCTTTATTTAAAGCCGGAATAAGTTTTGCTTCTGTCAAAGAATTACATTCAATTACTTTTAAATTAAACTAATATTGTCTCTAAAGCGATATTTTTTTATAGAAATTAATTCAATTTAAATAATTAAGTAAATAATTATTAAAGTTATGACTTGAAACACTGAAAGAAGACGCCTAGTGTTGAAAAAAGTGATGGTTGATACATAATAAGAATCATCAAGTTATTAATTTCATATAAGGTATCTTAATAGTTATGTCTAAGTCTCCACAAGATGTTTTAAGTCAAATTAAAGATGAAGGAATTGAACTCATCGATTTAAAATTCACAGATATCCATGGTAAATGGCAACATTTAACTCTTACATCAGACATGATAGAAGAGGATTCATTTACAGAGGGTCTAGCATTTGACGGTTCATCAATAAGAGGTTGGAAAGCAATTAATGCCTCGGATATGTCAATGGTGCCCGATGCAAGTACAGCTTGGATAGATCCTTTTTATAAACATAAAACCCTAAGTATGATTTGCTCTATTCAAGAGCCTAGAAGCGGAGAGCCTTATGATAGGTGTCCAAGAGCTTTAGCCCAAAAGGCATTAAAATATTTAGATTCAACTGGTATAGCAGACACTGCATTTTTTGGACCAGAACCAGAATTCTTTTTATTTGATGATGTTAGATATGACTCTAAAGAAGGAGGTTGTTTTTATAGTGTAGATACTATTGAAGCACCTTGGAATACAGGAAGAATTGAAGAGGGGGGAAACTTAGGGTACAAAATACAATATAAAGAAGGATATTTTCCAGTAGCTCCTAATGATACTGCGCAAGATATCAGATCTGAGATGCTTCTTCTTATGGGTGAATTAGGTATTCCCACAGAGAAACATCACCATGAAGTTGCTGGTGCCGGCCAACACGAGCTAGGAATGAAATTTGATTCGCTAATAAATGCTGCTGATAACGTTATGACTTATAAATACGTTGTCAGAAATGTTGCAAAAAAATATGGAAAAACTGCAACATTTATGCCTAAGCCTGTTTTTAATGATAACGGAACCGGAATGCATGTTCACCAAAGTTTATGGAAGAGTGGACAGCCACTATTTTTTGGTGAAGGTGCATATGCAAATTTATCTCAAACAGCAAGATGGTACATCGGAGGCATACTTAAACATGCTCCATCATTTTTAGCATTTACTAACCCAACTACAAATAGTTATAAAAGATTGGTTCCAGGATTCGAAGCACCTGTAAATCTCGTTTATTCTGAGGGTAATAGATCAGCTGCAGTAAGAATACCTTTAACAGGTCCAAGTCCTAAAGCCAAAAGATTAGAATTCAGATCAGGTGACGCTCTTGCGAATCCTTACTTAGCATTTTCTGTAATGATGCTTGCTGGTATTGATGGAATTAAAAATCAAATTGATCCTGGTGATGGAGTTGATGTAGATTTATTTGAACTTCCAGCTGATGAACTAGCAAAAATTGATACAGTACCTTCATCTCTAAATGACTCACTTAATGCGCTAAAAGCAGATAAGGATTATCTATTAGCTGGTGGAGTATTTACAGAAGATTTTATTGATAACTTTATCGATATAAAATACGAAGAGGTGCAACAACTAAGACAAAGGCCTCATCCACATGAATTCTTCATGTATTACGATGCATAATTAAAAGAACACATTAGTTTAAATTAATCAATTTGAGAAATATCACAAAATATTCTCAAATTGATTTTTTTTTTGTTGGAATGTATATATATAAATTGAAAAATGGCTAGGGAATCTATTTCAAAAATTGCATATAAAACGCTACAACAAAGTAAAAGCATTGCAGGTTTCGCTCACAAGCAGATAAGTTCAAGATTAATGAATTTTATTCTTCCCGATTCGAAGCTTGAAAATATTGATATAAATAAGGATCTTCTAATCCAAATCCAAAATTCAATGGATATCTTAAGAGAAGAAGATTGGAATGATGCAGAAAAAAATATATATCCAAAAAAATTATTGTTTGACGAGCCATGGCTTAGATATCTAACTCAATATCCAAAAATTTGGCTCGATATGCCTAATACATGGGATAGACGCAGAAAACAAAACTTTGATGATCTACCAAAATCAATTGATAAAAATAATTATCCTCAATATTACTTGAGAAATTTTCATCATCAAACAGATGGTTATTTATCAGATTTTTCAGCTAGCATTTATGACCTACAAGTAGAAATACTTTTCAACGGAAGTGCTGACTCAATGAGGAGAAGAATTATCAAGCCAATAAAAGAAGGACTTGAAATTTTTAGCGATAGAAAAAAAAGTTCTATTAAAATACTTGATGTAGCTACTGGTTCAGGAAGAACATTAAAACAATTAAGAGCTGCATTTCCTAAAGAAAAAATTACAGGAATTGATTTATCTGATTCATACTTAAAAGAGGCAAGTAGATATATTTCAGATTTAGATGGAGATTTAATTCAGTTAATAAAAGGTAATGCAGAAGAATTACCTTTTGACAATGATAGTTTTCAATGCATTTCTTGTGTTTACTTATTTCATGAATTACCTAGAACAATTAGAGCTAAAGTATTAAATGAATTTTTTAGAGTTCTTGAACCTGGGGGGATATTAGTATTAGCTGATTCAATTCAAATAAGTGATTCGCCTGACTTTACACCCGTAATGGAAAACTTCTATAAATCTTTTCATGAGCCTTTTTATTGTGATTACATAAAAGAGGATATAAATTTAAAAATAGAGGAAGTAGGGTTTAAAGATGTAAAATCAAATTCCTTTTTTATGACCAAAGTATGGTCTGCTGTAAAGTAAATAAAAAATTCTATGACCTATTGGGATAAAGATACTAAACAGCTTGTTCAAAGTCTTAATGACAAATTAAAGATTGATCATTCTAAATGGCATAAAGATAAAGGAAATAAATATAAACGATCTGCAGAACTGATTTCAGCGGGATTATGCCATTTAATTATTTCTTGTAATGAGAAGGAAACTATTGAGTATATAGAAGAAAGTATTAAATGGTTAAAAGAAATTAACGTAGATCAACCTTGCCCTAGTAAAAATCACCTTTTTAAAGCCAACTGAAGCCTATTACCTTTATTACTCCATCTAATATCATCAAAACATTCATTAATAATGTATAGTCCTCGGCCATTTACACTACTTATTTTTTTTGGTAATCTGTAGTCTCTTTTTTTTATTTCTAAACCATTACCCTGATCTTGAATTTGCCAAACACACCAATTAGGAGTGATTATTCTTCTTACTCTAATATTTTTTTTAGGATCTAATTTATTACCATGTTTTACTGCGTTAACCAGAGCTTCATGTAAACCAAGTTTTATAAGATAGCTTGATTGAGAATTTTTAATAGGTTCTAATAATTGATCGACAAATTCATTTAACTGTAAGGATGATTCGAATTCGTAGTTTGACCAATTAATCTTTGGTCTTTTAAAAAATTTTTTAAAAATATTTTTGCCCCGAAATAAGGACATAATAATATTTTGATACTCTCTTAATTTTAACTTATTTAATACCTCATTTAAAGAATATGATTATGTCTCTCTGCAATAGCAGGATGTCGTAGGATGGAGTCCATAAGTCTTACTCCTCTTAGTTGATTTATTAAAGGCATATGTCCATCAGGAGCATCCAATGACCAACAAAAAGATCCAGGATATCTAGTCCATAAGCCTTCTTTTTTCCATCCTATTTTAGGCCACATTAATTCATATTTTTTTCCTACTGATTTTAATATCTTTGCTTGAATTGAGAATCCAAATCTACCAGTAGAATAAATAGTCCATAATCTATCTATTGTTTCTAGATCTTTACCTGACATATTCTTAACTTCACTATAGAAAACATATCCACGTTTTTCAGCTAATTTCCCAGCTAATTTTCGCAAATAGGAACTTGTTAATCTATCTGCATCTTCAAATTTTTGCTCAACAAACATCAATTGCAAATCTTCATAATTAATATCAATATCTGAATATGTATTAAACCAATTATTGAATTTGGAGTTTTCAAAGAATTCAGGCTTAAATTTTTTTAAAACTTGCAATATCCAGCCAGCAGCCCAGTCGTCTCCATCACTATCAAAAATATCAAACAGTGAAGGTCCAAGATTAAAAATATTTTCTACTTCAGATTCTATTTGATTCAATGAATTTATTCTTTTTCTTTGATTGGAATCTACAAATTTTTTTATCATATCTAATGTAACATTATTATAGTTATCTTGTTCTTTGTTATTCATTTTAAAAAATCAATCTAAAAAAATAAAAACTATCCATGTATTTCAAAAGAAAAGAACTAGAGAAATTTAGAAGTTTTCAAGGACCACTTATAGATGTTAGAAGCCCGAGTGAATATTATAAAGGACACTTGCCTAATTCCATTAACATTCCACTATTTGATAATCATGAGAGATCTATAATTGGAACGATTTATAAAAAAGAAGGAAGGAAAAAAGCTGTCATAGAGGGATTAAATTTTTTTGAAAAAAAAATGGAATTATTTCTTGATAATTTATTTATGAGTATTGAGTCTCATAAAATTATTGCTAATAAAAATAATGATTTATTTATCAGAATATATTGCTCTAGAGGAGGAATGCGATCACAAAGTATTGCTTGGCTACTAGAAAAATATAAATTAAATTCAATAACACTTAAGGGAGGATACAAAATATATAGAAGATGGGTATTAGATAGTTTCTCAAAAAAGTTGAATATAGTAGTTATTGGAGGAAAAACAGGAACAGGGAAGACAAGATTATTATCATTACTAGAGAAATATAAATATCAAATTATTGATCTTGAAGGATTTGCTTGTCATAGAGGAAGTACATTTGGAGGTTTAGGAATGAAAGAACAACCTTCAAATGAACAATTTGAAAATAAAATTGCAGAAAAATTAAATTCCTTTAATATTTCTAATAATATTTTTGTAGAAGCTGAAAGTGCAAATATAGGCAAATGCAAAATACCTCATGAATTCTTCAATCAGTTGAAAAATTCAAGGAGAATAGAAATTCTAAGGAGCGAATCTAACAGGTTAGATGAGTTGATAAATACATATAGTGTTTTTAAGAAAGAGGAACTCCAAGAATCTGTATTAAGGATTAAAAAAAGATTAGGACCACAAAGAACAAAAATAGCTCTCGAATCAATTAAAAATGAGAGATGGGACTTAGTTTGCAAATCAGTTCTAGATTATTACGATAAATGTTATGAATATGAAAAGGTTGGCAAAAAAAATATAAAGATATTAGATTTAACCGACAAAAAATATGATGAAAGTATCCTAGAGTTAGTAAATAATGTTTTATAAAATAAACACAAACGAATCTGAAAAATTTTTCCTAAGATAATAAATTATGAAACTAACATTATGACAGCAAATAAAACTGCAAAAATACAATTTTATGAAGGAACTGATGAACCTGTAGTACCTGAAATAAGACTCACTAGGAGTAAGGATGGTACCACCGGCCAGGCATTATTTTTGTTTGAAAAACCTCAGGCATTATCTTCAATTACAGATGGTGAAATCACAGGTATGCGTATGATTGACTCTGAAGGTGAAATACTAACTAGGGAAGTTAAAGTAAAGTTTGTTGATGGAGAACCAATATTTTTAGAAGCAGTATACATTTGGAAGAATACATCTGATTTTGATAGATTTATGAGATTTGCAAATAGTTATGCCAAATCAAATGGATTAGGATATTCTGAGAGGAAGTAAAATATTTTCAAAAATTGAGTAGTTCTTCATATTTCAAGTTATTAGTAATTTTAATCACTTCGTTAATAGTTTGGACTCTAAGAGATTTTCTCCTATTAATTATTTGTTCCTTAGTAATTTCAAATATTGTATGTAATTTATGTAATCAAATACAAAAGGGTTTGAAAATACCCCGACCGCTGTCATTGATTCTAGTATTAACTGTTATTTCAGTAATAGTATTTACTATTTTTATTCTTGTATTGCCTCCTTTTATAAAAGAATTCAATGAAATACTAGTTGACATTCCAAATGGTTTATCAAAAATAAATATTTTGATTAATACAAATCTGAATAAATTTAATGTCCTACTATATGGTGAACAATCAGAAAATGTTATAGACATTTTCGGCCTTATAAATAATGTAGTAACCATTCCAGATGCTTCAACTATTGCAAAAGCTATTCAAGAAAGTTTTAAAAATTTAATAAATATAGCGGGGAATCTAGGTTCAGGTCTTTTGAAATTAATATTCGTATTAGCAGTGAGTTTAATGATTTCTATTGAACCAAGACAATATAAAGAAAATATACTTCTATTAATTCCAAAAAATTATCGCAACAAATTTAGAAATATTCTTGAAAAATGCAATACCGCATTAGCAAATTGGACCTTTTCTATGGTCATAAGCTCTTTATCAGTAGGTCTATTATCATTAATAGTTCTGTCTATATTAGATGTTAAATATGTTGTCTCAAATGCTTTAATAGCAATGGTTCTTAATATTATTCCAAATATAGGTCCAGTTATTAGTGGTATATTTCCCATCTCAATTGCACTACTAGATAATTTTTGGAAACCACTGGCCGTTTTAGGAGCATATGTAATTATTCAAAATATTGAAAGTTACATAATAATGCCATCTATTATGAAGAAAAAAGCAAACTTACTTCCTGGTTTAACATTAATATCACAATTTGGATTTACCTTCATTTTTGGTCCATTAGGCTTAATACTTTCACTTCCATTAGCTGTTGTAATTCAGGTTTTAATAAAAGAATCATTTAAAGATATTTAAAAACTACTTTATTTTTTTATATAAATATGGGTAAGAAAAAAGTATAAAGAAAGCTAAGGGATGTTTACCAATAGCAAAATATAGTGAATTAAAAGTAAAATGATCAAATAATATTCTTAGCTCAGTAGTTAGATCTATTAAAACTAAAGAAAATAAAATTATCAAATAGTAATTCAATTTCATAAAATTAGAAGCCTAAGCTCAGTCTTTAAGCAATAAGGATGGAGCCAATAAAATACTTGAATAACTTCCAACTATAATTCCTAATGATAAGGCTAGGGAAAACCAAAATAACGAGTAAGAACCAAACAAAATTATGCTTAATAAAGGTATAAGGGTTGTAATACTGGTAAACGTTGTTCTCCTAAATGATTCGTTTACTGATATTTGAATAGTTTCGTTATAGCCTTCTTTCTTTGAATTTAAATTTTCACGAATTCTATCAAAAATAACAACAGTATCATTTACAGAATAACCAGCAATAGTTAGCAAGGAAACAGCAAATAAACTATTTACCTCGACAGTTAATATAATTCCCAACCAAGAGAATATACCGAAAACAATTAATAAATCATGGAATAAAGCTAATAATGCAAATAATGCGTATTTCTTATCAAATCTAATGGTTATATATAAAGATATTGCAAATAAAGAAACCAATAATGAAGTAACACAATTAGTAAGTAATCTTTTACCAAGCTTTGGGCCTATTAATCTTGAATCCTTACTCTCATAATTCAGAGGTCCAACAATATTATCAAGATTAGAAACAAGATTATTTGATTCTTCGATACTTAAATAAGGTGTTCTTATTGAAATTAATTTATTATTATTTTGGAATTGTAATTTGATATTATTTAAAACTTTATTATTATTAGAAATCTCTCTTAAATTTTCCAAAACTGAATCTGGGGAAAAATTAGAACATTCCGCTTCGCAAACTCTTTCTATTCTTAGTTCATTTCCTCCTACAAAATCCATCCCTAAATTTATAGGTTTCTTATAAGAAGTATTAAAAGTAGAATATAAAATTCCTAGAAGACTAAACAAAATAAGAACAGTTGAAAAACCAATTATCTTTTTTTTATTTTTTATTAGTTCAAGATTGTATTTCATTGGAAATTAGAAATAAAAAGTTTAATTTGAAAAACTATTCCTTGGCAGATATAGATTTTTCTGTCTCAATGATTGATATGTTGTAAAAAATCGCAAAATAGTTTTAGAACAATTTAATGAGGTGAACAAGCTTATTAAGACTCCAATACCTAATGTCGCCGCAAAACCCTTAACAAAATTTGTTCCTAATAAAAACAATACAAAACAACTAAGAAGAGTTGTAATATGGCCATCAACTATGGATGAATTAGCTCTTTGAAAACCGCTATCAATAGATCTTGTAAGAGTATTACCATCATATAATTCTTCTCTAATTCTCTCAAATATTAGAATATTTGCATCAACAGCCATACCAATGCTAAGTATAAGCCCAGATATTCCAGGTAAAGTCAAAGTTACAGGAATTAAAGAATATATGGCTAAGTTAAAGAAACCATAAAGTACTAGAGAGAGAACTGAAACAAAACCTAGAATTCTATAATTAAAAATCATAAAAATACCAACAAAAATTAACCCACTAATAGCTGCATAAAGACTTTTTAAAATATTTTTGGATCCCAACAGAGCCCCTATCGTGTTAGTTTCTACAATTTCAATTGGCAATGGCAATGATCCTCCTTTAAGCTGAACTTCTAATTCTCTAGCATTTTCAGCACTAAATTTACCGCTTATTAATGCTGATCCACCTGTAATCCCAGTATTAACAAACTGATTACCAACACTTGCTTCACTTATTGATTCACCATCAAGAATGATAGCCAATAGTTGATTAGTGCCAGCAATTGACTTTGTAATTTCTGCAAACTTTTCACCTCCCGAATTACTAAAAGTTAATAAAACTTCCCAATTACTATTTGTTTGTTCTTGTCTCCTTCCTGCGTTAATAAGATCCTTACCAGATAAATCTGTTTTAATAAATAAATTTGCAATTTCTTTATCAACATATTTTTTTATTTCAATTAACTTCCCATATAAATCATTACTAGTAGATGAGTAATTCAATTCTTGCTCTATATCTTGAAGATCATCTTGAATAACTCCTAAGAAATTATCTTCATTTTGACTTTTTTCTGCAAAGGAATATTGTTCAATTAATTCTTTAATACTTAATCTCTGTAGTTGAAGGGTTTTTAAATCTGTAGATGTTCCTTCTTTTTGAGTTCTAAATTCTAATAAAGCAGTCTTACCTAATACCCTTGAAGCAACTAATGGATTTTGTTCACCTGGTAATTCTAAAATCAATTGATCTCCACCGAGGGTTTGCAAATTAGACTCAGAAACTCCTAAATTGTTAACGCGCTTATCTATAACCGAATTAACTGCTTCAAGTTCATCCCTTGATACCTTACCTTCCTCTTTAATAATTTGTAGTGTAAGTTGAGAACCCCCTTGTAAATCCAACCCCAACTGCAAGGGATAATTTATTAATAGATATATAGATAAGGTAAGTAGAAATATAATAAAAAAAAGCCAACCTTGCCTTCTTTTCATTGTCTATTTACTCCCAGTAATTAAGTGTTCAACTTTTTCAACTATTTGATGTGGTTGGATTATTGTCAAATTCTCAAGATTTCCATTATAAGGAGTTGGAATATCCTGACTAGATAATCTAATTGGTCGGGCATCAAGATCATCAAAACACTCTTCTGTTATCAAGGCAATTAATTCTGCACCAATACCTCCAGTCTTCATACATTCTTCAACAATAATTACTTTATTTGTTTTTCTAATTGATTTTGATATGGTTTCCATATCAAATGGTTTTAAACTTATTAAATCTATTAATTCAACATCTATTCCTTTTTTTTCTAATTCTTCAACAGCTTTAAGGCAGTGATGCCTCATTCTTGAATAAGTCAATAAAGTAATATCTTTTCCTTCTTTTACAACGTCAGCCTGATCTAAAGCGCAAGTATAATCACCCTCAGGTAATTCTTCAGACAAATTGTATAAAAGAACATGTTCGAAAAATAGAACCGGATTATCATCTCTTATAGCTGCTTTCATTAAACCTTTAGCATTTGTGGGTGTACTACATGCAACAATCTTTATTCCAGGAACTGCATGAAAATATGCTTCAAGTCTTTGACTGTGCTCAGCACCAAGTTGACGACCAACTCCTCCAGGTCCTCGAACTACTGCTGGTATTTTATAATTTCCGCCACTTGTATATCTAAGCATACCCATATTATTTGATATCTGATTAAAAGCTAAAAGCAAAAAACCCATATTCATTCCTTCTACTATTGGTCTTAAGCCAGTCATTGCTGCACCCACAGCCATACCCGTAAAACTATTCTCTGCGATTGGAGTATCTAAGACTCTTAACTCTCCATATTTTTCATATAAATCCTTAGTTACCTTATAAGATCCTCCATATTGACCAACATCTTCCCCCATTACACAAACATTAACATCATTTGCCATTTCCTCATCAATTGCCTCTTTCAAAGCATTAAATAATAATGTTCCAGCCACAATTAATTACCTAATTAATCACATATATAATCCTACCACTTTGAATAATTCAACCTCCTTCAGCAAAGGTTATGAGTAGTAATATTGATAAAATCATTCCAGGTGAAAGCAGAAGGACTAAAAGGCCTAAGTCATGTAAAGACATTCAAAGAAAGTGTTTTCTTAATAATATTGGCAATTCAACTTTTCTTCAGAAAAAAACTGCGAATAAATACAATAAAAAGTCCTATCCCTATAAAAGCAAAAGAGAAAGTTAACAAAAAAGATAATCCAATTATTAAGGTATTAATACTAGAAGAAATATTTTGTACTATTTCGGAAGAATTAGATGGTTTATGTACTGAAAAATAAATTGCAATTTTATTACTTAAAAAATAAAATAAAATAAATAATAAAAAACTTGTTAATGATCCTACAATAAAATTTAATGGTCCTTTTTCGGGAATGTTTTTTTCAATATTCTCATTACTATTATCAGCCACAATAAAAATTTTGTATAAAAAAAATTTAAACGAATGTTATTCCCTTTTCAAGGAAAGTGCAAACCCATGAATCGTAACCTTTATCTCTAAACAATTTATAATTTGCAGTTAATTCTTTTTTAGCAGTCTCTATATCTTTAAAGAGTGCAAAGCATGTAGGGCCTGATCCACTCATGGAAAATGTGAGACAATTTTCTAATTTAGAAAGTAAATATAATGCCTGCTTTACAGAATCATTTTCATTTTCAACAACTAATTGCAAATCATTTTTAATAGATAAATGTTGTTTATTAAAACTTAAGTTATCTAGACCATTATCTCTTAAATTTATTCTTATGTTCTCAATCATTTCTCTATCAGTAAGATATTGATCACAAAATCTATTACTGTATTTTTTATAAGTTTCAGCAGTAGATACTGATACATTTGGATTTTTTAAAAGAATTACTCCATATTCAAAGTTTGAATCTAATTTCTCCAAAATTTCACCTCTTCCAAAACATAATTGAATACCACCTTCTATAAAAAAGGGAATATCAGATCCTAAAGTTGATGCTAATGAACATAATGTTTCTTGATCTAAGTTCAAATCCCATAAGTTATTAAGACCAATTAATGTTGCTGCTGCATTACTGGATCCACCAGCTAATCCTGCACCAATTGGAATATTTTTTCTTAAAAATATATTCGCACCGAAATTTATATTCGATTTTTTCCTTAATAGATTTGCCGATTTAACTATTAGATTATCTTTAGATAAACTTAAATCATTACAATCAGATTCTAATTTAATTAAAGCTTCATTATTAATTTGAAATTCTAAATAATCAGAAAGATCAATATTTTGCATAATCATTGCCAACTCATGGAATCCATCCTCTCTTTTACCAATAACTTCAAGATGCAAATTTATTTTGGCGGGAGATTTTATAATAATTTTCTTTTTATTTAACTCTTGCATATACTAAAATTTTTATTTTTTAATTTTAATACAATTTTCTGCAAGCTTAATCCATTGTTCAATTGAAATATCTTGCGGTCTTAAATCAAAACAAACTTTTGAAGATTCAGATAATTCATTTATCTCTTCATTTGAAAGTATTGAATTAAGGGTATTTCTAAGCATTTTTCTTCTTGAATTAAATGAAATTCGAAGAAGTTTATCTATATATTTTTCTAGATTGATATCTAGTCTTAAATCATTTCTAATTGGTTCAAAAACTACTAAAGAAGAAAAAACTTTTGGAGGCGGACTAAATGATGAAGGCGGTACATCACAAATTTTTTTTATTTTTGATAAGAGTTGCATTCTTATACTAAGCGCACCAGCATTGGGACTTCCTTCTTTTGACAAGATCCTATCTACAACGTCTTTCTGCATTAAAAAAATTATTTTTTCGTAATTACAGTCTCTTATAATTCCCAATCGCCCTATGAAAATATCCAATATTGGTCCAGTTATATTGTAAGGAATATTCGCAATTACTTTTGTAATCTTCTTATTAATCGAATCTAAATTTACAGAAAGAATATCTCCCTGCTGAAGTGAAAACTTATCATTATTATTGAATTTATCATTTAATAACTTTATTAAATCTTTATCTAATTCAATCGCATATAATTTTTTAATTTCTGAATCTAATAACTTAGATGTTAAAGCCCCTTTACCTGGACCAATTTCTAAAATAAAGTCATTTTCATTAAGAACAGCATTTTCTTTAATTATTTCTAATATTCTTTTATTTACCAACCAGTGTTGTCCAAATCTTTTTTTTTGATGATAGTTCTTAGAATTCATCTATAAAGATAAATAATATGTTTAAATTAAATATGAATTTATCTAATACTTTATATCATGAGCTTATCAAAAAAAAATTTAGATAAACTCAATAAATTTAAAAAAAATAAAAATTTAAATAACGAAGGCAAAAATATAAGTAATTACACAAATATACCTAACAATGATAATTTAATCGCCAATCCACTTAATTCAAAAGATCCCAATAAAATTTTTTATCGGTTAATTGACAATTCAGAATCTTTAGAAGAGACTTCTAACGTTAATAATTTACTAAGGAAAAGTGAGTTTAATCAAATTAATATGAATTCTAAAAATGCTAATATTTCTAAGAAATTAACAACAGAAGAGGAACTATATGATGAATTTAATTATCTTCTTGATGAATAGTTAGTTTTAATATTTACTTATGCTTCAGATTAATAGATTAACTATTTATGCTATCGGCAAAATAAAGAAACTTTGGATTAGAGATGGAATTAAACAATACAAAAAAAGAATGCCTGAACTTATCATTAATGAATTAAAGACTTTTAATTTAAATAATCTTAGATCCAATAATAATATTATTATCTGCCTAAGTGAAGAAGGTAAGCAGTTTAATTCAGTTGAACTATCTTCTTTACTTTTAAATTTTAAAAACAAAAAAATTAATTTCTTAATCGGTGATACTGATGGAATAAGTTCAGATATAAAAAAAAATGCAGATCTTATACTTAGTCTATCTTCTTTAACTTTTCCTCATGAACTAGCTAGATTAATCCTAATCGAGCAAATCTATAGAGCTGTTTCTATATCTACTAACTCCCCTTACCATCGCTCCTAAAAAGATTAGATTTAATCTAAAATTAATCTATAAAACTTTAATAACTAACTATTTTTTGAATTTTTACTATATAGTACATATATACTATTAATTTAAGTCTTGGATTCCTTTGATTTAACTACTAAAAGTTTTAGAATACCCTTATTAAATGATTCGGTATCTGCAGGATTTCCTTCTCCCGCAGATGACTATACGGAAGAAAATATTGATTTAAATGAACATTTAATATCTAATCCGTTTAGCACTTTTTTTCTTAGAGTTAAAGGTGAATCAATGATAAATGCAGGAATTAAAGATAAAGATTTAATAATAGTAGACAAAAGTTTAGTAGCCAAGCCAGGAAATATTGTCATTGCAATGATAGACGGGGAATTTACAATAAAAAGATTATCTATAAAAAATGATGAATTATATTTAAAAGCAGAAAATCATAATTATCCTGATTTTAGCTTTAAAAACCATATTGATGTACAGATATGGGGAGTGGTTATTTATTCAATACATAGCTATTTATGAGAATTTCAAGTAATGATGCTATAGCTCTTATAGATGCCAATAATTTTTATGCGTCATGTGAACAAAATATTAATCCTAATTTGAGAAATAAACCAGTAGTAATTTTATCTAATAATGATGGATGTATCATTGCTAGAAGTCCTGAAGCGCGAGCTTTAAAAATTAAAATGGGAACTCCTTATTTTAAGATCAAAGAAAAATTAAATAAATTAGATGTAGCAGTCTTAAGCTCAAACTACTCTCTTTACGGCGATATGAGCAGAAGACTAATGAATTTACTAAAAAACTACTGTGAAGAAATAGAAATTTATTCTATTGACGAAGCATTTGTCTCAATTTCTAGACCTAATAATAAAAATCTATATCCTTGGGCACGAAACATAAGATCATTAATATATCAGAATCTGGGGATTACCATAACAGTAGGCATAGGAGAAAATAAAGTAAGAGCAAAAATTGCTAATAGATTAGCTAAAAATATTGATTATTCAGCTGGAATATTTGATTTAGCTAGAACCAAAAATGAGAATAATTATTTAAAAAGAATTAGTGTAGATAAGATATGGGGAGTCGGGAAACAAACCTCTAATTGGTTGCAAAGTAAAGGTATTAAGAATGCGAAAGAATTAAGAGATATGGAAGAAAATGAAATCATCAAGAAACTAGGCATAGTAGGAAAAAGATTGCAATTAGAACTGAAAGGTTATAAATGTCTGCCTATAGAAAAAAACAAGAAATCAAAAAAAGAAATTCAGGTAAGCAGAAGTTTCGGTACTCCTGTCACAAAATTAGAAGACTTAACTCAAGCACTAGCGACTCACGCAATAAAAGCATCTGAAAAAATGAGAAGTCAGAATTTGCAATCATCTAATATTAGAGTATTTGCAAGAACCAGTAAATATTCAAGTCAAAATTATCAAAGAAGTGCTCATAGAAAACTTACAAATGCAACAGATGACACAAACAGTATTTTAAAAATAGTAGTTGAATTATCTAAAGAAATTTATAATCCAGAATATAAATTTTCAAAAGCTGGTGTTTTAATGCAGGATTTAACTAATAGCGAATATTTACAGCAATCAGTTATCAATTACAAATCTCAGAAAGACCTAAAAAAATCAGCAATTCTCATGAGAACTATTGATTTATTAAATAAAAGATTTAATAACAATGCAATTACATGGGCTATTACAAAAACGCCAAAAAGTTGGGCAATGAATAAGAATTTCTTAAGTCGCTCATCTACAACTGATATAGACCAGATTCCAATTATAGTAAAATAAAAAAATAACATGGAATTTATTATATTTTTAAGCAAATTAGATAAAGAGATTCTTGACTTATTAATAAAAGCAAACTATGAAGTTGAAGAAAATAAAATTGAATGTCTCTTAAATAAAGAAATAAAAGGACTACATAATTTTGTAGAAAATAAAATAATAATATGTACTGAAAATGCAAAAAGGAAAACAAATTATAGAAATGAAAAGTTGCGACCAAATACAGACAACTTCAAAACAAAATTGGCAATAAGAAAAGCATTAAGACATGAAGCTACTCATGCTATACAAAAATGTAACAACAATAAAATAGTAGGGGATATAAAAAATTTAGAAGATAAATTACATCAAAGCAAGAGGCGATCATTAGAGTTCTCTACTTCCAATTTTTCTGGAACTTATGCAAAAGAAGTAGAAGCTTATATTCTTGAAGACAAGCCCAAAAAGGTAAAAAATATGATTAAAAAATACTGCCTATAAATTCAAATAAAATATATTAGCTAGCAATAAAATTACCACAGCGTTGTTTATCCAAAAAACTTATATGTTGTCTTTCTAAGTAATATAATTCCTGAAATTTAATCGCATCTGAGTTTAAATCCTTAAAGAGATCATCTATCTCTTTATTAGTCTCTGCGGAAACTGAAGAAGGATTATCAATTAAAATAGAAATACAATTTTCTAAAGTTTTTAACCTTTGTGATCCCCAAGATTCGATCAAGTGTCTACATCTTTTTAAAGAATTATATTTTTCAAGAAGTGATAAAGTTCCAAGTAAATTATCTTTAGGATTACTAAGCAATGTTAATAACAACTCATTTGGATTAACAAAATTATTAATTTTATTTGATAATTCAGGATTATAAAGAGTTAAGTGATCAGTAAGAAGTGAAATTAAGTCAATAGAAGAAAACTCTTTTTGAAGATTTTGACTATTAGAATCCTTTATTTCATTTAAATAATTTAAACCTAAATTATTTTGTTCAATTTTTGAAATAGCTTCCCATAAATTTTGAATATGATTAGTATTAAAAACATTAATTTCTCTTTTGAGAAATTCATCGCGAATAAATAACCGAAGATCAGGACAATGCAAATAATAAAATATTATTTCCGATTCATTTTTCTCACGCCGAGAAATTTCATTTGGTTGTTCAAATTTTTTGGATCTACCATGCCAACGAAATCCCTTAACTTGATTTCTTAAATCTTGTTCGAACTGTATTGCTAACCTTGCTTGTCCCTTACTCAATCGTTCGGAAATTTTTTGTAAGTAATGAGTTCTTGTTGATGATTGAGGTAATTTGCTCAACAATTTTACCAATGAAGAAATTACACTCTGGAAATTTTCAGACTTAGTTAAATCTTTATCTTTAAAGATCTGATCAATCTCCCAATCAATCCAAAATGATGAATTATCAATTAGGTTAAAATAATCTTCTGGAGTATGATTATTCAAAAATTCGTCAGGATCTTTAAAATCATTAAGTTGAAGTATCTTAAGATTAATTTGATCATGGAGAGATAAGCTTTCGACTTCTTTAATTACTCTTTTTGTTGCTAATATTCCTGCATTATCAGAATCAAAATTCAATATTATATTTTTATTATCAGTACATCTACATAATTGAGAAATTTGATATTTATTTAATGCGGTGCCGAGGGAAGCTACAGAATTAGTAATACCTTTTGCATGAAGAGAAATTACATCAAAGTATCCTTCAACAATAATAGCTTTATCTCTTTTTCTTATATTGCTAGATGCTTTTTCAAATGCAAACAACATTCTCCCTTTTTCAAATATCTCTGATTCAGGAGAATTAAGATATTTGGGTTCCTGTCCATCAAGTGATCTACCACCAAAGGCAACTACACGTCCCTGCATATCATGAATGGGAACGATTAATCTATTTCTAAAACGATCATAAATCTTGTCAGAATTATCCTTAGAAATTACAAGACCTGAAGCCAATATTAGATTAGTAGGGAATTTTTCAACCTTAGATAGATAGTTAAATAAATCATTCCATGAATTTGGGGCAAAACCTAACTCAAAGTCATCAATATTTTTATTACTCAGGTTTCTCTTGTTTGTTAAATATTTCATAGCTTCAAGACCTAGAGAATTATTTAATTGAGACTTAAACCAATTTTTAGTAACTCTTAATATTTTATAAAGCTCTTCCTTTCTAGATAATTGTTTTTTATAAGCTTCTACTTGGGGTCCCTCAAGATTTTCAACATTAATATTATTCTTTTTAGCAAGAGAAAGTACAACATCTGAAAAATTAGCACGAGTAAACTCCATTAAAAATTTTATAGAGTTACCACCAGCACCACAAGAAAAACAATAATAAAATTGTTTACTTGGTGATACTGTCATAGATGGCTTAGTATCATCATGAAAAGGACAAATCCCAACAAATTCTTTACCTTTCTTCTTAAGAACAATATGTTCAGATATAACGTCAACAATATCTGCCTTTTCCTTAACCTCTTGAATAGTTCTTGGGTGAATAGAATGAACCATTGAGATTTTTGTCAACAAATAATGATTTATTTGTTATAGGTCAAAATCAAATAAGAATCTACTTAATTTCACAATAAAACTATTTTTTAAATGATAAATATCGAAGAATTAGAAAAAAAATTTAATTCATTGAATAGGTTTAATTTGGTATTTGCCTCATTCTTCTTCAGTTTGATGACTTTGTGCGTAAAAAATATTGATGAAAGGATACCTATTTATGAATTAGTTTTATTCAGATCATTATTAAGTTTAATTATTACGTTATTCATAATTAATCTAAAAAATATAAATCCTTGGGGTAAAAATAGACCCTTACTAGTCTTGAGAGGCGTTTTAGGAACATTAGCATTAGTTTGTATTTTTTATGCGATAAGAAATATGCCTCTCAGTATATCTACCGTCATTCAATACACATATCCTATTTTTATATCTATATTTGCTGGAATATTCATAAATGAAAAATTAACACGTAATGTAATATTTGCTTTAATTATTGGCTGGATTGGAATATTAGTAATATTAGATCCAAGCCAATTATCAAATATAAATGTTGAAATTGAAAATATTTCAATTTCGATAGCATTTCTTGGAGCAATATTCACTGCATTGGCTTACATTACAGTTAAGAAACTTTCATTTACTGAGGATGTTTATGTAATTATTGAATATTTTCCACTTGTTTCATTCATAACTTTACTGCCAATTGTATTAATAAACTGGGTTACCCCAAATTTTGCTGAATTAGTTTGGATAATTGGCATCGGCCTATTTACTCAATTAGGGCAAACATTCTTAACTATAGGATTAAAAAATTTACCCGCTTCTGAAGCTTCAACAATTAACTATTTACAAGTTTTATTCGGGTCAATATGGGGGATTGTGTTTTTTAGTGAAATAATAAACATAAATTTTTTATTCGGCGCCTCACTAGTTTTATTAGGAACTATTATTTCTGCTACCAAAATAATCAAAAGGACATAGAATATAAATAGAGTTGAAAAAAATGGTGAAATTATTTTATTTATCTTTATTATTTTGTTTTTCTCCTATTATTCAAGTTAATGCAACGACCCCAAAGTCAGTAACTTGTACAAGAACTGAATATAGAGAGGAGTACATTCCTGGAACCAAATCAAACCCAGGTTACGTAAAAAGTGAAGTAGTAGACGTTGAAATACCTTGTGGAGGTCAAAGCAAAGCTGAAAAAATAGACGATAATGACTGTAGTGAAGGATCTGTTATTGGAGGTATCCTAGGTGCTGGATTAGCACTATCCTCCTCTAGAGGGAAAGACCGATTTTGGGCTGTACCTGCTGGCGGAACAGCTGGAGCGCTTATTGGATGTCAAGTGGATGGTGGTTAATTGATTAGTTGGATAAATGGAGATTTAGTTGAATTATGGCAAACTGATCAAAAATTTTTTATTTTAATAAATTGTCAAGGAATAGGTTATGAAATACAAATACTAGAATCCTTCTTTCTCAAATTAAAAACAAATCAGATATCAAATAAAAACATTACTCTTTGGATTAAACATATTAAGAAAGAAGATACAGATTTATTATTTGGCTTTACATCAAAGGAACAAAAGAATTTCTTTATTGAAATTTTAAGTATTAGAGGTGTTGGATCTCAAATTAGTATGGGGATATTAAATAAGTTTTCTTTTGATGAAGTAATCAATGCAATAAAAACAGAAAACAAGAAATTAATATGTTCTGTACCTGGCATAGGACAAAAAATGAGTGATCGATTAATTTTAGAATTAAAAAGTAAATATAAAAGTAAAATTTTATTTAAAGAAGAAAAAAACAAGGATGAATTTGAAATTGCGGATCCTGAAATTAATAGAATGATGGAGGACCTTCATTTAACCCTTCAATCATTAAATTATAAAAATAAAGAAATAAAAATTATCATGCCAATTATTCTTAAAGAAGTAGATCTCCTTGATAAAAAAGAAAATAATTTATCCTTTGAAAATTTATTGAAATTAGCTATTAATTATCTAGATAATGATAGTAGTAATTTAGCTTGATGACGTAGTATCATAGGTTAAAGGATAATAAATTTTATGTCATTAGATACAGCTGAAAAACAGAAGCTGATTGAAAATCATCAAGTACATCCAACTGATACCGGTTCAGTTGAAGTTCAGGTAGCAATGCTTTCTAAAAGAATATCAAAATTAAGTGACCACCTCCAGGGAAACATTCATGATTTCGCTTCAAGGCAAGGATTATTAAAAATGATTGGTAAAAGGAAAAGATTACTATCCTACATAAAAGACAAAAACGTTCAGAAATACCAAGCACTTGTAAAAAAAATTGGAATCAGAGGATGATCTCAATTAATGAAAAAAAAGCAATCTAAAAAAAAGATACAAAATAAAAAGAAAAAAAATTATTCTGAGACTATAGCTTTTGCTAATCTAGAAAAAACATCTAATCCTGAAACTACCCCAAAACGATCCTCAAGTGGCATTCCTAAATATGTTGCCGATAGAATGGCTAGAAGAATATTTTTTACAGCTGGGATACCGACAATATTAGGAATGTCCGTTTTTGTTGTTAGTTACATTATAGTTACAAGAAATATCGCCGAGATACCTCCTTCCTCAACAATTGCTATTTCAGCATTGTTTTTCTTATTAGGACTAGCAGGATTGAGTTTTGGAATATTATCAGCTAGTTGGGATAAAGAACCTGGATCTTTTTTTGGTATTGAAAATATTCCAATGAACATACAACGTGCAAAAGCAGCCTTCAAACCTGCTACTCAAAATTTTGAGGATAAAATTTAATCTATGAAACTAAAGATTTCAAATTAACTTGAAATGATTTATCTTCCAACAATTTGCATGCGCCTTGAATATCTCCAATGCAGAATTGATCACCAAATTTAACGTAGGTAACACTATCTTTATTTTTAACTGCAGCTAAAACTGGAATTTTGATTCCACATTTACCTTTATCTGGTTTAAATTTAATTAAACAGTCTCTTAAAGTATTTTGTACTCTTACATCTGATGCTTGAGAACTTTCAAGATTGATAATTAGTAATTTAAGGTTATCTATCTCTCTACAATCATCAATTATTAATTGAGTCTTATCACTTTTTATATCAATTGTTCCCCATACCAATAATCTAGTATCAGTCAGAAGAAATTCAGATAATCTAACATAGGTTTTTGGAAAAACAATTGCTTCACAACTTCCTGTGAGATCTTCTAGCTGGACTATAGCCATCCTATCTCCCTTTCTCGTTGTGATTTGCTTCATATCAGGAATCATTCCAACTAAAGAGACTTTGGTTCTATCTTTTGTTTCTTCTAACTGCGAAATACTTACAGGAGATATAAGTTTTGCTGGCTTAGTTAAATGCTTTAGAGGATGATCAGATAAATAAAAACCTAACAGTTGCTTTTCTAACTTTAACTTTTCAATAAGTGAATAATCATCCACCTTAGCTAATTGTGAATCTGAAAAAGCAACATGAGAAAATTCTTCTTTAGAATCAAATAAATTTCCTTGCCCAGATAATTTATCACGATTTCTTGAAGAAGCCCACTCGATGACATGTTCAAGATCTGACAATAATTGAGCTCTATTATTATCATTTGAAAACTCATCCAGTGCTCCACAATGAATTAGAGATTCAATACTTCTTTTATTAAGAACATTAGAAGGTAAACGATCGCATAAATCTGATAATGACTTAAATATTCCAAAACTATTTCGGTTATCAATTATATTTCTTATTGCAGAATCTCCTAAATTCTTAATTGCAGATAGCCCAAATAAAATCTGATTATTCTTAATAGTGAAATCAACCCCTGAAAAATTAATGCTTGGGGAAATAACTTCTATTCCCATGGAATAACAATTAGAAATATATCTTTGCATCTTGTCACTAGAGCCAGAATTTACACTTAAGAGGGCTGCCATATATGCGACAGGAAAATGGGCTTTTAAAAATGCAGTTTGATAAGTTACAGCACCATAAGCAGTTGAGTGACTTTTGTTAAAACAATATTCTGCGAATAAAACCATTTGATCAAAAAGATCATTGGCTAATTTTTCATTTACACCTTTCTTCATAGAACCGTCTACAAAAATATTCCTATGTTTTACCATCTCAGATACTTTCTTTTTTCCCATAGCTCTTCGAAGTAAGTCAGCATCACCTAAAGAGTAGCCGGCTAGGTCTTGAGCAATTTTCATGATTTGTTCTTGGTAAACCATAATTCCATAGGTTTCAGTGAGAATTGACTTAATAAAAGGATGAGGGAAATCAACCTTTTCATTCCCATTTTTTCGATTTATAAATTTAGGTATAAGGCCTGCATCAAGAGGACCAGGTCTATAGAGAGCCAGTATGGACGAAATATCCTCTAGAGAGTTAGGTTTGAAATCCTTAACGACCTGTTTCATACCAGAAGATTCAAGTTGAAAAATACCTTCAAGATCTCCTCTCCCAATAAGCTCAAAGGTTTTACCATCATTCTGAGGTAACTCATCAATATTTATTTTCTTTCCAGTAGATTGATTAATTAGAGAAACGGTCTTTTCAATCATAGTAAGATTCTTCAGACCCAAGAAATCCATTTTCAACAATCCAAGTGATTCAATATCATCCATAGAATATTGGGTTATTATTTGACCTTCATTATTCCTTTGAAGAGGTACAAGTTCGTCAAGAGGATCTGATGCGATAACAACTCCAGCAGCATGAACTCCATATGTTTTATTAGTACCTTCAATTCTCAAAGCCAAATCGACCCATTTTTTTACCCTATTATCATTAACATATTTGTCTTTAAACTCTTGGCTTGGAGAATTCTCATCAATCATTTCCTTTAATTTAAAAGGTTTACCTCTTACAACTGGTATTAACTTAGCCATTTTATCTGCCTCTCCATATGGTATATCTAGAACCCTTGCAACATCTTTTAAAACCGCCTTAGAGGTCATTTTATTGAAAGTAATTATTTGAGCAACTTTATCCTCTCCATAACGATTAGAAACATAATCAATAACTTCATTTCTTCTATCAATACAAAAGTCGGTGTCAATATCTGGCATAGACTTTCTTGCTGGATTTAGAAATCTCTCAAACAACAATCCATGCTCAACAGGATCTATATTTGTGATTTGAAGGGCATAAGCTACGAGTGATCCTGCTGCAGAACCTCTACCTGGTCCTACTGGAATAGAGTTATCTCTAGCAAATTTGATATAGTCCCAAACAACCAAAAAATAATCTGGAAAACCCATATCTTTAATGATCTTTAATTCGGAAGATAGTCTTTTTTTATATTTCTCATCAATTTCTGTAAAATCATTTTTTTTAAGTCTTTTTAAAAGGCCTTTATTGGATAATTGTGTTAGGTAAGAAAATGAATCAATGTCTTCGCTGAGAGGGAATTTTGGCATTCTATAATTACCAAACAAATCAAATACTTCAACTTTTTGAGAAATTTCTACTGTATTATTTACTGCCTCATTAATTGAATCATCATCAATATGATCTTTAAAAAGTTCAAGCATTTCATTTTCACTTTTAATATATTCTGTGCCGGTATATCGCAATCTTTTTTCATCACTTATAAGTTTTCCTGTTAATACACAAAGCAAAGCATCATGTGCTTCAACATCCATATTAGATAAGTAGTGAGCGTCGTTGGTGGCGATGACTTTTATTTGGTGCTTCTTCCCAATTTTTATTAATTCAACGTTGACAATTCTATCTTCCATAGAGCCGTGATCTTGTATTTCCAGATAAAAATCATCTGCAAATAATTTTTTATACCAAAGAGCAATATCCTCTGCTACGTCTAATTTACCTTTTAAGATGGCTTGAGGTATCTCTCCACCAAGACAAGCTGTAGAAACTATAAGACCATCACTATATTTAGTTAAAAGTGATTTATCAATGCATGGTCTAGAAAAGATTCCTCGACCTCTCATCCCATTTAGGTGACTAATTGTTGTTAACTTAACAAGATTCTTATAACCAGTATGATTTTTTGCTAACACCACCAAATGATATCTTTTCTCTTTTTTAGGTTGAGGATCATAAATAGAACCATTTATCACGTACATTTCATTACCGATAATTGGTTTTATCCCTTTCTCATTACACTTCTTGACCAAATCAAGAACACCATACATAACTCCATGATCAGTAAGAGCTATAGATTCCATTCCAAGATCAGAAGCTCTATCTACAATTTTTGAAATTTGACTAGCTCCATCAAGTAAGCTGTAGTCACTATGATTATGTAGCGGAACGAAACCCATATTCAAATAATTTATATATATAAGATAGAGAAAATTTCTAAAAGATCTATACTTTGTGATTACAAATTAACTATTAATACAAATTCAAAATAAAGGTCTATTCTTAATCACATGAGCATCAATTTCGAAAATATTTGCGGCATTCAAAATTTTATCCTCTTCTAATACATTTCCTATTAATTGCAAACCAATAGGTAATCTTTTAGTATCAAAACCGCAAGGAATGCTGATTGCTGGGAGGCCTGCTAAATTAACAGGTACAGTTAATAGATCAGACAAATACATTGAAAGTGGATCATTGACATAATCACCCTTCAAAAAAGCTGTGGTTGGGCAAGTTGGAGTTAATAAAACATCTACTTTCTTAAAAGCATTATCAAAATCTTGTCTTATAAGTGTCCTAACTTTTTGTGCCTTTTTGTAGTAAGCATCACTGTATCCAGCTGACAAAGCATAAGTTCCTATCAAAATTCTTCTTTGCACTTCATCTCCAAAACCTTCAGCCCTACTTTTTGAAGTCATATCTATGAGATTTAAACCTTCATTCGATCTGTAGCCATATTTAACTCCATCATATCTAGCTAAATTTGCGGAGGCTTCAGATGGTGCAATAACATAATATGTCGCAATTCCATCGTTAAATCTAGGACATTCAACATCGATAATTTCCGCCCCTAAAGCTTGGAATCTATCAACTCCAGAAAGAACAGATTCCTTAACTTCTGGATTAAGCCCTGGGTGTTCAAAACATTCTTTGATGATTCCAATTCTTAAACCCTTTATAGATTTATTTAAGTCAGTCAAATAATTTGGTACTGGCTTATCAAGACATGTTGAGTCAAAAGGGTCTTTACCAGATATTGAATAAAGAATTTCAGCAGCGTCTGAAACAGTATTTGTAATTGGGCCAATTTGATCAAGAGAGCTAGCAAATGCTACAAGTCCCCATCTGCTAACTCTACCGTAAGTAGGTTTAAGACCTACGACGCCACAAAAAGAAGCTGGTTGCCTTATTGATCCTCCTGTATCAGAACCTATAGCCGCTGCACAAAATCCAGCGGCAACTGAGGCAGCACTTCCGCCTGAACTGCCTCCTGGCACTCTATTTATATCCCAAGGATTTGAAGTGACACCAAATACAGAAGTTTCCGTTGAACTTCCCATTGCAAATTCGTCTAAATTTGTTTTTCCTAAACAAATTCCCCCTGAAGACCATATTTTACTCGAAGCTGTGGATTCATAAGGGGCAACAAAGCTTTTGAGCATTTTACTTGCACAAGTTGTTGTAACTCCTTTGGTACAAATATTATCTTTTATTGCTATTGGCATCCCCGCTAGAGGAGGCAGTTTTTCATTATTTTGAATTAATTTATCAATATTTTCTGCTTGCACAATAGCAATATCTTTTGTAGTGCAAATATATGAGTTAATTTCAGAGTCTTTTTGGTCAATTTTGGCAAAAAAATCATTAATTAATTCCTTAACAGATGCATTATTGCTAATAATTTCCTTTCTTAAAGAATTAAAATTCATTTCTTGATTAATTTCTTAAATTTAAAAGTTATCAAACAGTTAGTGGTTCTTCTTTTTTGCAGCGAACCAAACTATATTTAATATTTTTAGACCCCTCATCAGAAAGATCTTTAATAAAAGAAGATATATTTTCTTTTAAACTGTGTTTAGTAATAAATGGACCGAACCAGTAGGTACCAGTAGGTTGTTCTGTCTCAATTTTAGCCCACCAGGCTAACCCGAGTTTGTTCCCAAAGTTTCTAATCAATTTTATTGGCCTGTTAAGCCTTCAATTCTTGTTAAATTCTATACAATTTTGCAGTGAAAATTCAATAAATTTTTATTAATTATATAAATATATTGAAACAACAACATTTTAGATATTTTTAATAACAGTGATTTTTAACAAATAAATTATTTACTCGTCAAATGAAATAGTGATATGGCGGCGGCCACAGAGGCATTTAAACTTGAAGTTTTACCTTTAAGAGGAATGCTTAAAAGATAATCACATTTTTTTTGAGTAAGCAAAGAAATACCTTTATCTTCAGAGCCGACTATAACAACCAAGGGGGCTTTTTCTAGAAAATTTGAAATAGATAATTGACCATCTCCAGATAGGCCAACAACAAGAAAACCATTTTTCTTGAGCTCCTCAAGAGCTCTATTTAAGTTGACAACTCTACTTACTTGCAAGTGTTCTAAGGCTCCTGCAGCTACTTTGGCCACTGTACCCGTCAATCCAGCAGATCTTCTCTGAGGAATAATGATGCCCTTGCAATCAAATGCTTCAGCTGATCTTATAATCGCTCCAACATTATGTGGATCAGTTATTCCGTCTAATGCAAGTATTATAGGTTTTGAACAGTTGTGTTTAGAAAAATTAATTAATTTTTCTAGGGATATTGTTTTAGAACATGCTAACTGCAATGCGACGCCTTGATGAGAAGCACCATAAGTTAATTGCGAAAGCCTGTTCCAAGAGACTTCTTCAATTAGAACTCCTTTTGATTTAAGGTCCTTAAGCAAAAGATAGAATTTGTCTGAAGAAAAGATTTCCGATGTACACCAAATCCTATTGATCGCTCTTTCACTACTGAGAGCCTCATAAACCGAATGTTTACCCCATATCCAATCATCAAAATTTCTCTTGTTAGTAAACTCTTGATGAATTTCAGCATTTTTATTAGGAAATTCTTTATTAGATTTAAATATTGGTTTTCTACTTTTTAAAGATGAAAATGTTTTATTTTTATCATTTTTATTTAAATTTTCAGCATTCTTATTTTTAGCATAATTGTTTGAAAATCTTTCATTTTTTTCTGAACGTTTCGAATTTTTTGAATAATAACCAAATTCAGAATTTTCTTTGTACT
The DNA here is from genome assembly GCA_003281685.1 of Prochlorococcus sp. AG-347-E23. Classification (GTDB taxonomy): domain Bacteria; phylum Cyanobacteriota; class Cyanobacteriia; order PCC-6307; family Cyanobiaceae; genus Prochlorococcus_A. The sequence continues at coordinate 31,600 of QCBH01000013.1, forward strand.
CTTTATTATTTTTATCGGGAAAATTTTTTTTTGAGGAGTTTTTCATAGGTTTAAGCCATATTTAATTCTAAATATTCAAAAAGTGTTGATAATCTTTGAGGATCTTTTAGAAATAGCCAGCCAATAAGAGCTTCAAAACCTGTTGCTCTGGAATATACATTAGGGTCTGAAGACTTTGGATATCTCTTTGTTTTATTTCTAGCACGCCTTATAAGATCAATTTCACTTGAATTTAACAAATGCTCAATTTGACTTAATGATTTTGACTGAGATTTTGCTTTTACTTCGTTTACTACAGATAAATGGAGATCTTTAGATTTTAAAGGGAAATGCACATGTCTTAATCTTTGATGAAGCTCCCATACTGAATCTCCAAGCCAAGCAAGTTGAATTACACCTATATCATCGGGAGATCCATAAGGAACCAAGTTTTGAATCCAATAATTCAATTCTTTAAATGATTTAATGCATCTTCAAGGCTTGACTTCAAGTTAAGAAAATCCCCTAAACGCACAAGTTTAATTGTTTGAGCCACCCTAGAATTACCAACGACAGAGAAACCAAGTTTTAACTTTTTGCATTCTTTAGCAGTTTGAACAAGAGCTCCAAGACCAGAGGAATCTAAAAAATCTATTTTTGTAAGATCAATAACGAATGGAAGCTCATTTTTTAAATTATTAGTAACGAAAGTCTTAAATTGTTTTTCTGAGAAGGCATCAAGTTGGCCTTTAAAAGTAAACACAATAATGTTTGTTTTAAACTCAAGGTTTCCTCTTAAAGAAACCGTCAACTTCTGAAAATCTTCTATGATCTAATACCTCCAGTAAATTAATGTATTAAATGTAATTATCAAATCAAAAGAAAACAATATGTCAACATCTTTCTAACATTTGAGAAACAAATTTATTAAATAAATAATCTGAATCATGTGGACCAGGTCCTGCTTCAGGATGATATTGTACACTAAAAATTGGCTTATTATTAACCTCTAGGCCAGCCACTGTATTATCGTTAAGGTTGTAGTGGGTTATTCTAACAATATCCTTTGAGAGAGAATTAGGTTCAATAGCAAAACCATGATTCTGACTGGTTATTTCAATTTTATTATTTTCACCGCAAGGGTGATTTAGACCACGATGTCCAAAAGGTAATTTATAAGTTGAACCTCCTAATGCCAATCCAAATATTTGGTGTCCAAGGCAAATACCAAACATAGGTATTTCACCATATTCAATAAGTGATTTTGCTAAGTCTATACCTTCAGAAACAGAAGAAGGATCACCCGGACCATTTGAGAAAAATATCCCATCTGGCTTACTAGATAAAACATCTTTTAGAGAAGATCGAGAAGGCAAAACCAAAACTTCACAACCATGGGATACAAGTCTATTGAGAATTGAATTTTTAATTCCAAAATCAATTGCTACTATTTTTAATTTTTTAGACGATTCAGCGTATCTTTTTCTTAAATCAAAAATTGTTTTTGTGTGACTTTTCCATAAATATTGTTTCTTTGTTGAAACTAATTTTGATAAATTTAACCCCTCCATCTTTGGCGTATCATTAATTATTTTTAAACAACTTCCATCAGTTTTATCTAGAGAGGTAATAACTCCATTCATGGCCCCAGTAGATCTTAGAATTTTAACTAGAGCCCTCGTATCAATTCCATAAAGGCCTACTATATTTTTCTCAACTAACCATTGATCAAAATTCTTTTTAGATCTCCAATTGCTGTTATTAGATGAAAAATTTCTTACAATTATTCCTTTCACATTAATATTAGATTCTGAATCTTCAAAATTAATACCAGTATTTCCAATCTCTGGATAAGTGAATGTTAATATTTGTCCATAATAACTTGGATCAGTAATAACTTCTTGATATCCGGTCATTCCGGTATTAAAAACTATTTCACCAATGGCTGTACCAGAAGCACCAAAAAAGAATCCTGGGAAAACAATTCCATTACTTAAAACTAATTTCGCATTTTTCTTATATGGATTAGTCATCAATTTGAAATTAATTAATTTGTATGTAAATAATTTTTTAAAAGTAAAAACTTTTTCCAAGGATCTCCTTGATTTATCGAAAATAAAGCTTTATTAAATCCTTCATTTAAATCATCCTCAATACCTGCCGCCCAAAGCACTAAAGCAGAGTTCAAGGCAACCACGTAAATATGAGATTTTTGTCCAGAACCATTTAATACAGACTTTAATATTTCCTCGTTAGACTCAGAATCAGGAACCACAAGCTTTTCGTTAGATATATTTTCATGGTTAAAGTCAGAAATATTTATTTCTGAAAAACGTAATTCACCATTATTAACAAAGACTAATTTATTTTCTCCTTGAAGCGAAGCTTCATCAAGGCCGCCAGACCCATGAACGACTATCGCTCTGTTCATACCCATTTTTAAAAGCGCACTTCCCATAGGTTTTAAAAGATCCTCAGAAGCAACACCCAAAACCTGTGCATTGGGTCTTAGAGGATTTACCAATGGTCCGAGTTGATTAAATACTGTTCTGATCCCAAGGGTCTTTCTTAATGGAGCAAGTTTTATTAAAGATTTATGCCAAACAGGTGCGAACAAAAAAGTTATTCCAATTTCACTTACGGCTTTGATTACTTTTTCTAATGAACAATTTAAATTCAAACCAAGATTCAACAAAACATCAGCAGAGCCAACTTTTCCACTCGCACTTTTATTTCCGTGTTTTGCAATTCTTACCCCACAAGATGCAGCTACAAATGCAACTGCGGTTGAAATATTGAATGTATTAGCTCCATCACCACCAGTTCCACAAGTATCTACCAAATATAAATTTGGTCTTGCTACTGGCAATTCGCAAACATTTAAGAGTTCCTCAGCCATAGAACTTAATTCGACACCTGTAGAACTCTTTGCTCTCAAAGCACTCAAAAAAGCTCCTGTTTCAACATCTGAAATTTCATCATTAAGCCATCTTTGCATTAAAGATCTAGAAGTTAATTCATCAAGGTCACTTCCCTCCAACAAATTATTTAGGATTTCAGAGTTTGATAGATTAGAAGACATTTTATTTATGGAAGAAAAATTATGCAGATAAAATTCAATTTGAGGTATCAAAACCTGAGCCAACTAAATCTTTATTTGTATTAGAAGGCCTGAAGTTTTTTGACCAAATAATTTTTGTTTTTGAAAAAAGTTCATTTTTAGTGATCTTCCAAAAATTTAAAATTTTTTTAATATCGTTTTTAATTTCAATTTCTCCTGGGAAATTGGTATAACGATTTATTAATCTAGCTAAGTTTATATAGTCAAGATCTTCTGGTGTTTTTTTAGTGATAAGGGAATCTATAATGTTTTTGTCGGTTTCATGTAATGGATGAGTTTGCTCGTTACCCATAAATAAATACTGAATCATTTATAAAATTAGCTCACATATTCAAAAATGAAACATTATCTTAATCATATCGGCAAAATAAAATGAAAAATTTAAAAATAAAAGTTATATCTAAATACCTAAGACCTTACAAAAAAGAATTCTTATATGGAGCTTTAGCTCTCTTAATAGTAAATATACTAAGTGTTGTTATACCCTTAGAAGTAAAAAATATAATTGACCAATTACAAAATGGGTTCTCTTCGGATTTTGTTATTTCTAAATCTTTATGGTTAATATTTTTGGCAACTTGTATGGGTTTAATAAGATTATTTTCTAGACAGATTGTCTTCGGAATAGGTAGAAAAGTAGAAGTAAATCTTCGTCAAAAACTTTTTGACCATTTACTTATTCAAGATCCAGAATGGATCCAAAAAAAAGGTAGTGGAGACATTATTAGTAGAGCTACAAGCGATGTTGAAAACATAAGAAGACTTTTAGGTTTTACAGTTTTAAGCTTGTGCAACATTGTCTTAGCTTATTCATTTACTATTCCTTCAATGTTTTCGATTAATAAAACATTAACAATATCAGCTTTAATGATTTTTCCATTAATCCTTGGAATTGTGAGTCTATTTGGCGGCAGAATGGTTAATCAAAGAAAAGCTCAACAAGAATCATTATCAAAACTTAGTGATCTAATACAAGAAGATCTATCTGGTATAAGCGCCATTAAAATTTATGCCCAAGAGAATTCTGAGAAAAAAGAATTTAACATATATAATGATGCCTATCGAAATTCAGCGATAAAACTTGCAAGAACAGCGAGTACACTGTTCCCTTTGTTACAAGGGATTTCCTCAATTTCATTATTGATTTTATTGTCATTAGGAACTTTTCAATTAGAAAGTGGATTTATTTCTATAGGTGGTTTAGTTGCTTTGATTCTTTATGTAGAAAGACTTGTCTTCCCAACAGCTCTATTAGGTTTTACCTTAAATACTTTTCAACTTGGTCAAGTAAGTTTAGATCGTGTTGAAGAAATCTTTCAGAACAATCCAAATATTGTAGATAGAGCGGACACTAAATTTTTAAATAGAAAGGTTAAAGGATTATTAGAAGCAAAAAATTTAACGATAAGATATCCGGGATCAAAATTTAATTCATTAAATGGTCTCAATTTTATAATTTATCCTGGAGAACTTATTGCAATAGTTGGCCCTGTAGGTTGCGGCAAGACAACACTAGCAAAGTCTCTAGGAAGAACAATTGAAATACCAGACAATCAATTATTTTTAGATGAAATTGATATAAAAACTTTAAAATTAAGTGATCTTAGAAAAAATATTTCAATCGTTCCTCAAGAAGCATTCTTATTTACTTCTACAATCTCAGAAAACCTAAGTTTTGGAGAACCAAAAGCCTCTAAATTTCTTGTTAAAGAAAGCGCTACAAAAGCTGGATTAATTGATGATATCAATAGTTTTCCTCAAAAGTTTAAGACTATTGTTGGTGAAAGAGGTATTACATTAAGTGGTGGACAAAGGCAAAGAACTGCACTAGGAAGAGCACTACTTGTTGATTCTCCTATTGTTGTTCTTGATGATGCTTTAGCTAGCGTAGATAATAAAACAGCAGCAAAAATAATAGATGAAATGAGTGATAGAAGTAATAAAACAATCATAATGATTAGTCACCAACTTTCTGTTGCCGCTACTTGTGATAGAGTTTTAGTAATGGATAAAGGGGAAATAGTACAAGAAGGCAAACATAAAGACTTAGTAAAAGATAATGGGTTGTATAAACAACTTTGGGAAAGAGAACTAGCTACCAGGATAGTTAAGAGCTAAAAGTAAAATTTTTTACTTATAATTTTACAAACTATAAGTAGGATTAGATTATGTTTAAATTCCTGAAAAACATTATGAATAATGAGGAGGTAAATTTAACTAATGATGCTTATTCATTACATAGAATATTAAAAACAGATATCGAAAAAGATCCTAATGTAGAAGAAGATGAAATAATTTTTGGATGTGGTTGTTTCTGGGGTGCTGAAAAATGTTTTTGGAAACTTCCTGGAGTTATCACAACATCTGTAGGTTATGCTGGAGGAGAAAAAAACAATCCAACTTATTATGAAGTATGTTCAGGCTTAACTGGTCATGCAGAAGTTGTAAGAGTTATATGGGATAAAAGGGAAATTGATGTAAGTGATTTATTAAAAATGTTTTGGGAATGTCATGACCCTACTCAAAAAAACAGACAAGGTAATGATATGGGAACACAATATAGATCAGCAATATATTACAAAAATGAAAATAATATTAAAACTATATTAGCCAGTAAGGAACAATATCAAACGGAACTAAGCAAAAAAAATCTTGGTTTCATTGAAACGGAAATAAAAATGATTGATTCATATTTTTATGCTGAACAATACCATCAACAATATCTTGCTTCAGCTGGAAGCAGGCAGTATTGTTCGGCTGCACCTACAAAAGTTAAGTTAGGAGTTTTTACTGGAAGCAACTATAAATTAGAAGACCATATATGGGAAAACTTTAATTGGGAAGTTGAAAAGTGTGTATTGAGATCTGATAACAATCCTATAAAGAATAACATTTAAATCCATCAAATCTTTATAGTAAAGGCACGGGGCGTAGCGCAGTTTGGTAGCGCACCACTTTGGGGTAGTGGGGGTCGTGGGTTCAAATCCCGCCGTTCCGATTATTTATCGTCTTCATTTATAAGCGATTTGTATAGTTTATATGAACTTATGCCTACTGCTATAAATGTAAAAGTAGAAAAAAAAGCTAAAACCAATATAGTTAGATTTGAAACTTCCACTTCACCTAATTGAAAAGATATAAAAATGTTCATTAAAAAGAATTTTTTTTTAAAACCTTAACACAATTGCAAAAAATTTTTTTAAATTAAATTATAAATTCAAAAGAATTACCATACCAAAAATTACTCGATAGATGATAAATATTTTCAACCCATTTGATGAAAAATACTTTAATAAGAAATCTATTGCTAATAAAGAGGACAAAAATGTCGTAATAAGACCAACAAAAAGAGGGAAAAAACCTAATGCAAAAAAATCATTAAAAGAAGAAATAAACTCAACAATCGCAGCAAGAGAAATAGCTGGCATCCCTAAAAGAAAAGAAAATTTCGCAGCATCGCCTCTTTCCCATCCTGATATTAAAGCACTAGAAATAGTGACCCCCGATCTTGAAACACCAGGAAAAATTGCAAATGCTTGAAAGAAACCTATAAAAAAGCTATTTGAATAATTATGGTTTTTAATATTAATAGAACCTCTTCTCGAACTATCTGCCAAGTACATAAAAAAAGCCATTAGAAATGAGACCAATGCTATTGATAAATTTGAACGAAGAACGTTTTCAAAAAAAGAAGGGATAAATATTTTTATACTCCCACCAAGCAAAACAATAGGTATAGTACCAATTAAAATAGACCTTAGTAATCTTTCATGTAAGAGATATTCAAGAAATTTTTTCGAAGATTGACTTCTGAAATTAAAAACATCATTCCTAAAATACCAAGCTATTGCTAGAACACTTCCAAGTTGAATAGTAGCGGACAAAGATGCTCCAGGATCATCAATCCCAAAAAAAAGAGATATAACTTTTAAATGAGCTGTACTACTTACAGGGATAAATTCCGTCAACCCTTGAATTAATCCATAAAAAACAAATTTTAAATATTCCAAAAATTATTAAATTACCTAATTAATTAATAGCAATTTACATTTAAAAATTAAAAGCTAGTATAGAAAAATGAAAAAAAAATCTATTTTAATATTATTTTTTCTTTTTTCCTTAATCTTTTCTGGTTCTGCGAAAGCTAACTATTGGTTAATAATTGGAACTTATAGACAGGGGCCTGGAGGAAGGCCAGAGGTTAGTGGAATAACAAGTCCTTCCTTACATTCGATTCCAATGAAAGATTTAGATACATGTAATAAGGCAGGAGAAAAAATTAGTAATGAAATATATAAACCAGTTTGGCAATTTGATAGTAGATGGACTTGTGTATTTAGAGGTGATTAGTATTAAAGTTACCTTTTAACATCGTGGGCACAACCATCTCCTTTATAGTTTTCACTCTCGTAAAAATCGTTTTTTGTCCCAAAATAAACTGTTAATAAAACGAAAGGTAGGCTTAATATAAATAAAATAGTTGTTAAATCCATAGTGTTAACTTATTCAATAAGGTTATGAAAAATTGCAATTTTTTATTAACTCATGTTTAATAATCTGTGGGTCCTTTAATACCAAGATAGAAGAAAGCACCTAAACCAACTAAAAGTAAAACTCCAGCAATAGCTGCAGAAGGAACGAAACCTCCTATGGCAAAGGAAGAAAAATAATACATTTATAAAACTAAAACTAGTTTGATAATATCAATAAAAACTTAGTATTTGTAAAAAATTTTGACTCGAAGACAATTAGATAATATCTGTTCTACGCCACTAAAGTCGAATCTTCGTTATCAGCAGAAATTCTTATTCTCTCTTCCAACTTAGGGCCATATAATTCATTTCCCCAAATTTCAACTCTTGAATCATTTGGGGCCTTAAAAGTAAGAATGTCAGTTGGGAATAAAACTCTTTCTAAGAAAAAATTTGATGGACCAATACATCTCAAAACAACCATCCTACAGCCTTCATTTTTGTAAGAAAACTCAACCATCCCTAAGAAACAAAATATTAATAATTAAACACTATTAAGAGCTGAAAAAAATGTATAAAAAATTACTGAAAAAAAAGAAATTTAAAAAATGCTACTCATTCAATCCAGCCTGAACCAAATTTCTTTCTTGATCAATTAATAAAAGCGCGTAGGATTTTATAACATCAAAGCTTTTATGAGGAATTGAGACATTAAGCATTCTCAAGAAATTAGATAATTTTTCATCTATAAGGGCGTTACCTTTCTGTAAAAACATTTCTTTTTCCTGGTTTGTTTTCCATATATTCATGTATTCAATTTCTAATGGCTTTAAGTGCCAAATATTGTCTATTAAAGTCCAAACATCTAAATATTCGTTTAGGTTATTTTGAATTTTTAATACATAAGATGATTCATCAAGACTCAAATTTGTTGTATTTATGGGTTGATCAATTATGTCAATAGAATAAGGTTTAATTCCCAAAAACCATCCCTCAAGAATTAATAAATCAGGATTATCTAATCTCCAATGAGATCTATCTCCTAAACCATTTCTTAAAGATTTATCGAAAACTGGTACATTTAATTCTCCATTTATCTTCCAATTTAATAATTTTTCATACATTAATTTTACTGAGTGACTTCCAGGAAACCCTCTTGAAACATTCCAAGGGTTATTCTTAATTGCTAATTTCATTTCATTTGACGGGAGATAAAAGTCGTCAATTGAAATGACTGCAATTTTGAAGTTTAATTTTAACGATATAGCTTCGAGCCATTTACCTAGTGTTGTTTTACCTGTACCAGGCAGAGCTGAGATTCCAATAATTTTTCTATCAGTAAAATTATTTTGAAATTTATAAGCCTGAGATAAAAGAGGTAGAGCCAAACCCCAAATCCAATCATCATTTACTTTATTGTTCCAATATTGATCAATTGAAAGAATGTTTCTTTTATTATTCCAAAAATTGAACCAATCATCCAAGGATTCCCAACCAATATCAATAATTAATTTTTCAAATTTATCAAGAGGAAAATTAATATCTAAATCTTTCATCTTTCTAACTTATTTCTCGCTTATTTATTAATTTATTGATTTCATTTTTCCACCCATATCCATTTGGTGCAGAAGCCAAAGTAAATTCCAAATCTTTTAATTGATCTAGTAAATTTAAGTTAGGTCCCTCTATTCCAGGAATTACTATTTTAATATCTGAGTTTAAAAGTAGAGGCAAATCATTTGGAGAATCGCCTAGACCTATAATTTCAATATTATGAACATTTGAATATTCTTTAAGAGCATTTATTGCTTTCCCTTTATTCGATTTTGTAGATAATAAGTGACTCATTCTATTGCCCTTAAAAATATCAACATTGAATTTTTTACAACAGATATTAATTTTCTCTTCTAAATAACTTGGCGGATTTAAAAAAGGCATGCTCCAGTGTCTATCACGCATTAAGTTCAATGAGTTGCCTACTAAACCTGTAAGCTGAGTGGCTTCTTGATCAGTGAGATTATTAAGAGGTGTAAGTTTATAATCAATTTCTTTAGAAATAAAATTTAAGATTTCTTCAAGAGATTCGTATTTTATTCCAAGAATAATTTCTCCATTTACTCTTTTAAGAGATTCACCATATATTGCCGCACCATTCTCAACAATATAAGGATCCGTCAAGTTAAGTTCCTTTCTAATAACTTTTACTTCAGAAGCGGTTTTGCTTGTACAAAGAATTACGGGTATAGATAATTTTTGTAGTTTTTTTATAGTTTCTTTAGCAGGTGATAAATCATATGAGTGATCCATTAAAGTACCATCTACATCACTTACTACCCAAATAGAAGAATTTTCTATCATTTTTATAAAGCACTAAGCCAAATTACTTGAAAAGGATCAAGACTAATATTTTTGCAGTTGTATTTAGTGGATGTTAAAAAATCATGGGTATTAAAATCATTATCAATTATTTTTGGTAGATCATTATCATTCAATTGATAATTAATTTTATTTTCAGTCATATTATGGATTGCAAAAACAGACTCAGGACCTTTACTTCTTTTGATTACAACAATATCACTTCTACCTTTAGACAAACATTTCATTTGTGAGCAAGGGTGAAATTGCTTTAATTCTGATCGGACATCCATAGCATTACGAAGATATTTTAAGTTTTTATTAGCATTAGATTCAGGATTATTTAAAACAGCTGAAAGATTTTCTGATTTAAACTTTTCTCTGTTTAGATCTCTTCTTTGACCTGTCATAGAAAAGCTTTTGATATCATTTTCTGAAGCTAGTAATGCTGGCAAATAAAATGCAGGGACCCCTTTCAAAGCCATTACTAATAATTGACTCAAAATAAATCTCTCATATTGAAATCTTTTAGCATCTCTACTGGAGTCTTCCATTGCACTCCACCAACTAATATTCAATTCATAAGGTTTATCATCACCATTTGATAAACGTCTATGACTTACTAATCCTCCTCTTTTCTCACAATTAATTAGTAAATCCTTAATTCTCTGCTCATTCATTAAACCCTCAAGAGCTCTTAGCCCAACACCATCGTGCGATGCAGTGAAATTAAATAAAGTAGTATCTTCAGGTAATATGGGCCAATCAAAAATCCATGAGTTTAGAATATCAGCTCTTGAAGTAATAATTGCCTCTAAGAGAAGAGGAGGCAATGGGAAATTATATGCCATATGGGCTTCATCATCAGGAATGAGATAAGATAGATTCTCCTTCTGAGGAACATTGGTTTCTGTTATTAAAACGCCATCATCGAGAAGATTATTTAAAAGAACTCTTAAGAGTTTCACAATTGAATGTGCTTTAGGTAAATGTAAGCATGTAGTCCCTGATTCCTTCCAAATAAAACCTACAGCATCAAGCCTTAACCATTTAATTCCATTAGATAAATAAGTAGTAATTAAATTTAAGAACTCAAGAGTCATTTTAGGATTATGCCAATTCAAATCAATTTGATCTGGCCCAAAAGTTGTCCAAACTTGTTTAGGACCATCATCAGTATTTATTTGAGAAAACAAAGAGGAACTTCTAGGCCTAACTACATTTGACCAGTCAAGATCTTGGTTCGGTGAAAAAACATTTGATATACCCGGTTCTTGGAATTTAATAAATTGTTGAACCCATGGGTGAGATGATGAGACATGGTTTAGTACTAAATCAGCCATCAAATCATGATTATTAGAAATTCTTTTGAGATCATCCCAACCACCAAATTTTTCTTCTAAGGAATCATAACTTGATACTGCGAAACCTCCATCGCTTGTGGATTTCAGAAAAGGAAGAATATGTACAACTTTAGAAAGACTGCCAAAATGTTTACTTAACAACTTCCTAAGAGTTGTTAATGTTGCCTCGCCATTTTTATAAATACTATCTGCATAAGTTATCAAAACTGAATGAGATTCATTCCACCTTTCCTTATCTCTTATTTCTTCATAAGCAGATTTCTCTGAGAAATCATCTAAAATCTGTAATAATTGGTTTGAAATAAAATTAATTTCTTCTGTAGTATGATTTGAATAAATTGTTTTTAACAATTTATCGAGTTTTAATCTATCTAATTTTTTCTTTGAATCAATTTGCTTCACTTTGAAAAAATCATCGAAGTATTAATACCATTCTGCACATCAATTAGAAAATGGACTTTCAACAAGGTTTAATCACAACAATACATGAATATGGAGTTACAGGAAATTTACTTAAAGAATTAAACAAAAGTCTTAAAAGAAGATCAACTAGCATTTTAATACCTTGCTTATATGAAGAGTTTGAGCGTCCAGCATTAAAAGATATAAGAGAAGTTTTAAAAAACCTTACAGGCTTAAATGAATTAGTAATTGCTCTCTCAGCAAAAACTGTTGAGCAAGTTAAGGCGGCAAAATCATTTTTTGACTCAATGCCATTCCCAGTTCACGTTCAATGGACTAATTCTCCATCTGTAATTGAGCTATTAAAAAGCCAAGAAAAAAATGGATTAGAACTTTTAGGAACACCAGGTAAAGGATGGGCTGTATGGCAAGGCATAGGAGTTGCGACTAGAAAATCAGAAGTTGTTGCTCTTTTTGATGCTGATATAAGACCTTTTAGTCCTTTATATCCCTCAAGAATGATACTTCCACTTCTGGATGAATCATATGGAATATCATATGTAAAGGCTTTTTACAGTAGATTATCTCTAGAAACAAATCAATTACAAGGTAGAGCAACAAGATTATTCGTGGGTCCTTTATTAGCAAGTCTTGAGCAGTTAGTTGGTAAGGGTCCTTTTCTACAATATCTACAATCATTTAGATATCCATTAGCAGGTGAGTTTGCCTTTACTAAAGACCTTGCTATGAATTTAAGAATACCTTGTGACTGGGGTTTAGAGATAGGTTTATTATCAGAGGTTTATAGAAACGTAAGGACCTCCAAAATAGCCCAGGTTGACCTAGGTTTATTTGATCATAAACATAAGAATATTGGAGATTCTTCTAAAGAAGGATTGCAAAAAATGTGTACAGAAATACTTTCAAGTGTTTTAAGAGGTCTCATGGAACATCAAGCCGAGACCTTAACGAGCACTCAACTAGCAACTTTAGAAGTTCTTTATAAAAGAGTTGGAGAAGATCGGGTAAAACAATTTGGATTAGATTCAGCAGTTAATCAACTTCCATACGATAGGCACGAAGAAGAACTATCAGTACAAAAGTTTGCGAAACTATTAAGACCTGCCACAGAAGATTATCTGGCTTGTCCTACGACACTTCAATTACCAAGTTGGTCAAGAGTTCTATCTTGTGAGAACAAACTTCAAGAAGATTTAGCTATTGCGGGGTCAAAAGACATAAAAATAAGTGAAAAAGAATTAATTAAAAATTTCTAAAGTAAAAAGTACCTTTGAGCCATTGGGACTTCATCAAGAGGTTCACAAGTAAGAAGTTCACCATCAGAAAAAACTTCATAAGTTTGAGGATCAACTGAAATATTAGGTAGTTTACTATTAAGTTTTAAGTGTGATTTATTAATATTTCTGGTATTTTCTACGGCGATACATTTCTTTTGTAAACCTAATTTATGTGGAATATTTTGATCAATTGAATTTTTACTTAGAAATGTAAAAGAACTCTTAATTAGAGATTGACCGAAACTTGCAAACATAGGTCGGCCATGTACAGGACCTGGAGTAGGAATTGAAGCATTTGCATCACCCATTTGGGACCAAACTATAGATCCTCCTTTAACAACTAATTCAGGCTTTACCGCAAAAAAGGAAGGTTTCCACAATGCCAAATCCGCAATTTTACCCTTTTCTATAGACCCAACATGTTTATCAATACCATGAGCTATTGCAGGATTAATTGTGACTTTAGAAATATATCTCTTTACTCTATAATTATCGTTTCTGTCAGAATCAAGCGGTAGCGGACCCCTTTGGACTTTCATTTTATGTGCGGTTTGGAAAGTTCTTGTAATTACTTCACCAACTCTTCCCATAGCTTGAGAATCACTAGCAATAATTGAAAAGGCACCTACATCATGCAAGATATCCTCAGCTGCAATAGTCTCTCTTCTGATCCTTGATTCAGCAAATGCAATGTCTTCTGGGATTTTAGAATCTAAATGATGACAAACCATTAACATGTCAAGATGTTCTTCTAATGTGTTTCTTGTATAAGGTCTTGTTGGATTTGTACTACTAGGAAGAACATTTTTTTCTCCACAGATTTTTATGATGTCTGGAGCATGACCTCCACCTGCTCCTTCGGTATGAAAAGTATGAATAGTTCTTCCTGCAATAGCGTTGATGGTATCTTCAACAAAGCCTGCCTCATTCAAAGTATCAGTATGAATACATACTTGTACGTCAAACTTATCTGCAACATTTAGACAAGAATTTATTGTAGAAGGAGTGGTTCCCCAATCCTCATGAAGCTTCAATCCGCATGCACCAGCCTCAACCTGATCAATAAGATTGCTCTCGTTTGTTGAGTTTCCTTTTCCAAAAAAACCTAAATTCATGGGAAATGCTTCCGCAGATTGAAGCATTCTTGAAATATGAAAAGAACCCGGAGTACAAGTAGTAGCATTTGTGCCAGTTGCAGGTCCAGTTCCTCCTCCCAACATGGTTGTAATTCCAGAGGCTAGTGCTGTCTCAATTTGTTGAGGACAGATAAAGTGTATATGAGTATCTATTGAACCTGCAGTAAGAATATGCCCCTCTCCAGCTATTACTTCTGTTGATGCACCAATAACAATATCAACATTATCCTGGATATCAGGATTGCCAGCCTTACCAATTTCAAAAATCATTCCATCTTTTATACCCACATCAGCCTTAATTATTCCCCACCAATCTACGATCAAAGCATTAGTTATTACAGTATCTACAGCTCCATCAGCTCTTCTTACTTGAGACTGTCCCATCCCATCTCGAATAACTTTACCTCCACCAAATTTAACTTCATCTCCGTATGTAGTTAAATCCTTTTCTACTTCTATAAAAAGTTCGGTATCAGCGAGCCTTACTCTATCTCCGGTAGTGGGTCCGTAAGTTTGAGCATAAGTTTTTCTATCAATTTTATAAGACATAATTTTAACTATCTAAAGAACCATTAACTATTGAATTAAAACCATATGCATTTCTTAAACCTGAAAATGGCACTAATTTGACATCTGTTGTATCACCCGGTTCAAATCTAATAGCTGTTCCTGCAGGAATGTCGAGACGCATACCATGTGTTATTTCTCGATCAAAAATTAAAGCCTTGTTTGCTTCATAAAAATGATAATGAGATCCAACTTGCACAGGTCTATCGCCAGAATTAGAAACCGTTACTGTTTTAACTTGCTTACTAAGATTTAGTTCGATTTCACCTTGTTCAGGAATTATTTCGCCCGGAATTAAATTACTCATAACTAATTAATCGGATTGTGAATAGTAACTAATTTAGTACCATCGGGGAAAACCGCTTCTATCTGAACTTCATCAACCATTTCAGGAATGCCCTCCATAACTTGTGATTTTGAAAGCCAGGTAGTTCCCTCTGACATTAATTGACTTACACTTTTACCATCTCGTGCTCCTTCAAGAACTTGAAAACTTAAAAAAGCAATTGTTTCAGGATAATTAAGCTTAAGACCTCGACTAAGCCTTCTTTCAGCTAAGAGTGCAGCAGAAAAAATCAATAATTTATCCTTTTCTTGAGGTGAAAGATGCATAATAAAAAATTAATCTATAAATTCTTAAAAAAGGTTCTTTCTGAACATAATTAATAATTCATAGAATCTTGTAAAGGCCATACACCTTGATATTTTGGCTCACAAAAACCACAAATAGACCTAATTTGTTTCCAAATACAAAAAAAACATTTTCTAGCATCTTGAGAAGAACTCCCTAGGAATCTTACAGAGATTCCATTTTCAAGGATTCCAATAGACAAATTATTATTAGTTTCATTAAAAATCTTTTTTATATTTCCTACAAGATTATTTATTTTTGACTTGGAAAAATCTTTTTCGCAAATCCAAACTAAGGATCCAAAAACGGGCATGTA
>QCBH01000014.1 GCA_003281685.1 Prochlorococcus sp. AG-347-E23
TTTATTTTGTAATCTTATAAATTATTGTTAAAACACTGAAAACTTAGTCACTAGTATTTGAGTAATTTGATTATTATAAATCTACTCCCATTACAAATATTGGATGAAATATATAACCCTAGGCGCAGGATTAATAATTTGTTCCATAAATTTCTTTAATCATAAGATTTATATTTAATGTCAAAAGAAAATATGTCAGATGTTCTTGTTTTGGGTGCAGGGCCTGCAGGTATGGCAATTGCCTCGGCTTTAGGAAAGGAAAAATTAGATGTTGAAGTGCTTTCTCCAAATGGACCAGATGAACCTTGGCCAAACACATATGGCATTTGGGGGAAAGAAGTTGATCAACTCGGGCTTCAGGATTTACTTGAATATAGATGGAAGAATACTGTAAGTTTTTTTGGGCATGGTGCTTTAGAAGAACAGGACGACGAGAATAAAGCCACGGAACATTCACTAGATTATGGACTATTTGACAAGAAGAAACTCCACAATTATTGGTTTAATGAATGCAATAAGTCTTTTATTAAATGGCATCAAGGCTTCGCAAACAAAATACATTTTGAAAAATGCAAAAGTACAGTAACTACTAAAGATGGCAAGACTTACTCTGCAAGATTAGTAGTAGATGCAACAGGATATGATCCTGTTTTTCTTAAATTAAAATCGTGTGGTCCCTTAGCAGTCCAAACTTGCTATGGAATAGTGGGTAGTTTTAGTAAACCTCCACTTAAGAAAGGGCAGTTTGTTTTAATGGACTATAGAAATGACCATCTTAACGATGAGCAAAAAAAAGAACCGCCCACTTTTCTTTATGCCATGGATATGGGGGATGGTAAATATTTTCTTGAAGAGACGTCTCTTGGTTTAGTAAATCCTCTAACAATGGAAAATTTAAAAGAGAGATTAGAGAAGAGGCTTTCTTATCGAAATATATCAATCACAAGCATGCAGCACGAAGAGCTTGGCTTATTTCTCCCTATGAATATGCCAATCCCAGATTTCAAACAACAAATACTTGGATATGGTGGTGCTGCTTCAATGGTGCATCCTGCATCTGGATATTTAATTGGTAATGTTTTAAGAAGAGCTCCACTTGTCGCCAAGGCAGTCTCAGAAGCAATTAAAAACAAAAATCTAAGTACCTATCATATTGCAAGAAAAGGTTGGGAAACTTTATGGTCAAAAGAATTAATTAGGAAGAAATCACTTTACCAATTTGGATTAGAAAAACTCATGAGGTTTGACGAGAAACTATTAAGAGAATTTTTTGGTAGTTTTTTCCAACTACCTAAAAATCAATGGTATGGTTTTCTAACTGATACTCTTTCTTTAAAGGAGATTGTATATGCGATGTGCGTAATGTTTATAAATGCTCCGTGGAGTGTAAAGAAAGGTCTTATGATTATGCATGGTAGAGAATTTAAAATGTTACTTAGGATAATATTTCCAAACATATAGTATAAAAATGAGAACCATACTTATTAGTGGAGCCAGTAGAGGTATTGGACTAAGTATTGCACATAAAGAATTAAAAGAAGGAAATAGAATTAGTGTTGGAATAAGAGATTTAGAATCATTAAAAGGAAGCGCTATTGATCCAAAAAAGTGGCCAGAAGGGAAAATTATAATCAACCACTATGATGCATTAAAAAAAATTACAGCCGTAAATTGGATAAAGAATACAGAAGATGAATTTGGAGGATTTGACTCAGTAATAAATTGTTCTGGAGTATTATCCAAAGTTCCTTTCTTATTTAAAGATGATGATGAAGAAGAAATTTTTAATACATTAAATATCAATTTTTTAGCAATTTGGAATTTATGTAGGCTATCTTGGGATCATTTATGTACCTCTGGCAGAGGAAGAATTATTGTTTTAGTTTCAATGAGTGGGAAAAGATCTAAAGGTGATTTAGCCGCTTATTCTTCTTCAAAGTTTGCTTTGATGGGATTATGCCAAACAATGAGAAATAAAGGTTGGGATAAAAATATAAGGATTTCAGCAATTTGCCCAAGTTGGGTTAATACAGAAATGGCCCAAAACATCTCTTCCCTAGACAAATCAAGCATGACACAGCCTGAAGATATTGCTGAAATATGCTCAACTATTCTGAAGTTGCCTACCCAATCAGTACCATTTGAAATAGCCTTAAATTGTAATTATGAAATTTAACCTAATTTGAAAATTATGTAAGCCATTGAGAGCATTGCAATTGCAATAAATAAACCTTTTATTCGATTAGTTAACAATGAAAAAAGAGATAAATCTTCAGAAAAGTATCCCCCAAAACTACCTGTAATAAATAATAAAACCATTGGAAGAGAAGCCATTCCAAAAGAATATGATATAGCTTTTACAAATCCAAAATTTAAATAATTAAAAATAAAGGAACTTAATGAAAACAATAAAAAAGATGCAAATAGAGTAATGGAAACTTCAGCATCTAAAGTGTGAGGTAAGCTTCCCTTTAATTCAAATTGCTTTTTGCATTCTCTAATTTGTCTTTTAGAAAGCTTTAAATAACCTGTTTCAGGAATTCTCTCGGACTTATATTTTCTTAGTAGTCTTGCTTCAAGAGTTTCTGGCTCCTTTGTCATAATTGATGTTAATAATTCATCTGGTTTTAATTTCTTAATTTTCTTTTCAAGATTATCCGTTTTCCCAATTCTATATAGGTCTCCCACCCTAATAAGGTAAACATATCCCGACATTTGCGTTGTAAAATTGATACTGTTCCTATTTAGATAATACTAAAAGAATCAGAGAAATTAAAAGTTTTTACAAAATGACAAACGATATTTTATATTCATTTCGAAGATGTCCATATGCAATTCGTGCTCGATGGGCTCTATTAATTTGTGAAATAAAAGTAGAGATAAGAGAAATTGATTTAAACAATAAACCTCTTGATTTTCTTAATAAATCTAAGACAAAAACCGTTCCAATACTTATCAAAAAAGATAGTGAAGTTATTGAAGAAAGTCTTGAAATAATCCTATGGGCACTCTCAGAATCAAAAAGGGGAAACATTAAATTAATTTATTTACCTGATAATAAAAAGAAAGATATTTTTGAAATAATTAATGAAAACGATAACGAATTCAAATATCACTTAGATCGATTTAAATATTCAACAAGATATCATGATATTAATGAAGAATTTCATTTCACAAATGCGATTAAATTCATCAAAAGGTGTAACGAACTACTTGCAGAAAACAAATACTTTTTTGGAGATAGCCCCACAATCGCTGATTGGTCTATTTGGCCTTTTATAAGACAATTTAGAATCGCTTGTGAAAGTCAAAAAAGGACAGATTATTTTGAACCCTCAATAAAAAACTGGCTGGATTCTTTTGAAAATAATGGAAAATTTAAATCCTTAATGTATAGGTACGAATTATGGGAACCAAATTCTAGAAAGAATTATTTTCCTTCAAATTAGCTTTCTAATAACTTCCTTTTCTCAATTATCCGTGCTAACTCCAAAAAATATCCTGCAGTTCTAAATTTACCAATATTCTTTTCTTTAAAATCAAGGTCGCTTCTTATTTCAGCAGTCTCAGCCATAAGCAAATCCAAATCATTTGAACCAAGACTATATAATTCACCGAGTTCGATTTCCCTCCCAAGTAAATGACTCCTAAACCACTTCCCTTTATTTTCTTGAGGCGGAATATCGTAGGAAGCAAATGACATTTAAAAAATAAAAAAATTATAAGAATATTGTAGTGTTATTAAAGAGATTTTTTCAATTCTCCTTTATTAAAAATATATGCAATAAGAAGAATTACAAATGTAATTACAGCACAAATTTCTGTCCAATAATCTATTCCAATTTTTGCAATCATCAAAGGTGCCAAAACTGTGAAAAATCCCCCTGATAAAACTAATTGTGCGAATAGCTGTTTTGATGTAAAAATTGGGAGAGTTCTAGAAATATTTTTGGGATCTGCAAGCCTTAAGAGAAGTAATCCTGAAGCAACTACACCTGTAGAGTTTCCAAACTCTATCAAACTTTTTTCAAACCAGTAATCATCAAATATAAAGTATGCAAAATAAGCAATACAAATTAAATTCCAAAGTAACCCAAAAATAGTAAAAACTAAGATTATTTTCCAATTTTCAAAAACAATAGAAATATCTAAGCTTGCCATAGCTGAAAAAATCAATAGATCAGTAGATAAAATCCCAATCTCTCTTTGCAAAATATTTGAAATAAATTCTGTATTTTTGGTTTTCTCTAAAATATATCTAATAAGGAGCGAACCTATTAGAATAAAGGGAAATACTGGAAGCGAAAAAATAATTTCTCTAGAAAATTCACCAAAAGGATTTGAGATATATTTTAAAAATTTAAGTAATAAAACACCAAAAGAGATTGCCAAACCAGAGAATCCAAGATTTATTAACAAAATTCTTAAATCCGCAAAAATTCCTATCTTTGTATTTTCTTTTTGATTATCTTTTTTTTCGGAAATTTCCTCTGTATCTGAAATGCCAAAAGTCCTTCCAAGGAAAATAAAAATGCTGCCCAATAATGAAGATGATAAAAGACCCATTGTTGCCATAGCCAGACCGAGATCTAAACCATTTGGGAAACCTAATCTATTGAAACTCTCTCCGATGATTGATGCCGCTCCATGCCCCCCCTCAAAACCAACCTCGATCAAACATCCCATTAGAGGATTAGTATCCATAGTTGGGGGCAAAAAATATTTAACAACTAAACCACCAACAAAAAATTGTCCGAAACCTAGGGAAAGAGCAAGTAAAAATTGATTAAAAATAGGTTTAACTAAACCACTTATATTTGGGATAGGTCTGCCCATCATTAAAGTTGCGAAGACTAATGATAAAAGAGGAGTAGGAAAATTACTCCAAACATTAATTGTTTCTTTGGGCAAGAAGTGTATCGCTCCAAATGGACCTATAGATATGCCTAAAATTCCTGATATTACTGCTATTGGCAGTCCAAATCTCTCGAGCTGAACAGCCAGTTTTAATCTCCTCCCAAAAATCAAGAAAAAAATTATAATTAAAAATCCCAAAAAACTTATATATATAGAATTTGAAAAAATATTTTTATCCTGTAGAGAAATAATATTCAATGACTTCAATAACATATACTAATAAATCTAAATTAATAAACAAAATTTTTCAAATAAAAAAGGCTCCTTTTAGAGGAGCCTTTTGATATTAATAAAGAAATTTAGGAATTAATCCTTAAGTGTAACTGTTGCGCTATCAATATTACTAATAGCATTTGTAACTCTCTTAAAGTCAAAGCCTAAAGCTCTTAAAGCGTGCCATAAATGACCTTGAATAAAGAAAAATCCAAAGTAGTAGTGAACATTAGCTAACCAAGCTCTTGAGGTATAAGTACCATCAGGGAGGTCAACAGTATCAACCCAATAAGGAGAAATACTAAACTTTAATTCAAGTGGTTCACCAAAAAACTCAACTGGATAAACAGTTGTATTAGATGCACTCCAGAAAGCAGCAATAATTGCCATCCAACCTATACCTGCCAAGGACCATGAAAGTACCGCTTCTGCAGATAAAAGACCCTTACCTTTGAATTTGGTAAATTCACCAACTTGCTTGGTTGCAATATGCCAGGAGCCACCTGTTATTAAAACAAATGCTAAGAAAGCATGGCCTCCCATCACATCCTCTAAATCATCAATCAGAAGGAAATCTGTCTGGTGATTCCAAATCTCGGCCAGATTTAAATCATACTCAACTTGCCTTACTGCTCCAATTGCTGGGTCGTAAACCCCGTGAACTCGAGCCCATTCAACAAGAAGAATAACTGCAAATCCAAGAATAATTAAATGGTGACCAAGAATAAATGTCAATTTATCAGGATTATCCCATTCGATATTGAATTTTCTTGCTCTTGCGACTTCAGAATCTTCTAAATTTCCGGGAAGAAGAAGAGAATGTAAAAGTCCTCCAGCTGCTAAGACCATAGAGGAAACTAAGTGAACAATTGCTATCGCGAGGACAGGCTTTGTATCTCCCATCATTACTCCATCAGCATCAAACCCAATTCCTAGGGTCGCCAAATGAGGAAGTGCGATAAGAGGTTGGTGTCCCATTGGAACACTTGGGTCAAATCGTGAAAGTTCGAAAAGGGTGAAAGCACCGGCCCAGAAAACGATTAATCCTGCATGAGCTACATGAGCAGCAATGAATTTTCCTGAGCGATTTGCTACACCTGAATTACCAGCCCACCATCCATAGGTGGTATCTGGATTACCATAGGTTTGCATTTAGGAATTGATTAGCTTAAACGTTTTGAGAATACTTTATATTTCACCAAACAGTTGAATTCATAACAAAATTGTAAAGGTTAGTAATCCTAGCTATCACTAAACAAAAAATCTTCATAAGGAAATCCAAGAGCAAAGAAGGTAGATTTAATATAGAAAAACTTTTCTCAGAGATATAAATTTTATAAAATAAACCAGTATTTTCAATTTAAATAAGTTTAAAAAATTTCATTTTGCTGACATTAAACAATGTTTTGTTTCATTAAACCATCCTGTTTATTGCCTCATTCTCAAACAATTATTAAATATGGAATAAGACATCTATTATTATGACTACTTCTCAAAAGTCTTCTAGAAAATTTTCACTAGAAATGAAATCGGAAGTTCATTACAAAAAGGCTGCAAAATCATACAGAAAATCAAAACAATATATAAATATGATTAACTTATATCCAACTTTGCAAAACACTCTAATTGAGTGTAAGGATGAGAATCTAATTGAATAAAAATTTTAAATATTTTTTTCAAATTAATGAAAAAATATATTTAGTTTTTAGGCTGCGATATTAAAGTTTTCTTCAGAATAAAATTTATTAATTATTTGTCTGCACATTTTTATATTGTAAAGGGCTCTTGGTTTCCAAGGTTTTTTCTGACCGAGTGGAGAGCTTTTCCAATGAATCCCAGGCTTGAGTATTCCATTTTCACGTAAAAAAGAAAGTTTAATTTCAGTTATTCCTAGTTTTTCCGCGGTCAACTCAGATGAGCTCCACATATCCCTATCCCCTAACATTGAATTAAGTAAATATAATTAATCCTTGATAACGTTAATTTTATTTTTTTGAAAGGGGTAAAACTTTTAAATAATTATTAAGTCACAAAAAACCTAGTATTTACAAAGAAAAGAGATTTGAAAGATTTATATCAAATTAAGAAATATTAAATAAAGAATCTTCATTAATGAATATCTCATCGATACCCTTTCCTTTATTGATGGATTTATAGTTAACGTATTCTTCTGTAATCGATTGATGCTTTGAAAGATTGATCCAACCCTTCTGCCAATTTCCGCTATTTATTAATTCTTCATAAGTAGTTTTTAAGTTAATTTCAGAATCAAGGACAGAAACCATTAAAAAACTATTATTTCCTTTTTCTTTAGTCTCATTTACTAAAACAAAATGTCTTAATCCATTTATAGGTTTATTAGAGGTCCAGTAATTTTCCATAATTATTTTTTCTTAATGTTCCCCTCAGAATTTTTTCTAGATATTTTCTTATATTCATTTCTAATTTCGTCTAATAAAAGTTTTCTTTTATCCATGTAGTTAAGAGAATCTTGTTTTGTTAAGTTATATCTTTCTTTTTTAGTTAAATTCATCCAATTATTAAGATTCTTTTTATTGAAGGTTGTTATTTTTTTAGAATTAAAAACTTTTTGTTTTCTATTTAATTTAAGAAAATTCCTTAAATTAAAAATAAAAATAAATACAAGAAGAAAAATTATCACTAACTTTAAGAGCATCACTTTGTAAGTAAGTTATTATTAATCCACTTTTCTAATCCAACATCATTTTCAATAGATAAGACCTCTTCTTTATTCCCATTACCTGATTCATCAAAGATCCTTATAATGAATTCCCTTTTAGACGCCTCATCATCACCAATTACAATAATACTTTTAGATTTTAGTTTATTAGCCTTTTTAAATTGTTTAGAAAATGAAGATCCACTTAGATCCAACTCAACTAACAAATCAAAATTTCTTAATTTTCTTGATAAATCCATAGCTAATGATTCAGCAATTAAGCCTTGATTAATAATATAAATATCGGTATTTCTCGAAACTTCAAGCTCTTTTCCCGCAAGTAAAATTAATCTTTCTAAACCAATAGCGAAACCTATTGCCGGGGTATCTTTTCCTCCCATTTGTTTTATTAAACCGTCGTATCTTCCTCCTCCGCAAACAGTAGCTTGGGAGCCTAGAGCCCCACTAGTAATCTCAAAGGCTGTATGTGTGTAATAATCTAGGCCCCTTACTAGATTAAAATTTTCCGAGTAAGGTATTTTTAAAACCTCTAATTGTTTTTTTAAATCTGAATATCTTTTATGACTTCTTTCAGACAAAAAATTAAATAGTCTTGGGGCATTTTCAAGAACTTTTTTTGTTTTAGTATTCTTTGAATCCAAAATCCTTAAGGGATTCTTAGTAATCCTATTCTGAGAATCTAAATCTAGATAATTTTTATTTATTTCTAGCCATTTTAAAAAGGATTTTTGAAAATTTGATCTATCGCCAAGATCACCCAAAGTATTTATTTCAAGATTAAGTTCATTTATTCCTAATTTACCTAAGATATCCCAAGCAAAAGCAATAATTTCAACATCACTTCTAACTGAATCGTACCCTATAAACTCAACACCTAACTGATGAAATTGTCTTTGCCTTCCTGCTTGAGGTCTTTCATATCGAAACATCGGTCCCATGTACCAAAGTTTTTGGAGAGGATTAGAAGATATGCCATTTTGTATTAACGCTCGTGCTACGGAGGCAGTGCCTTCAGGCCTAAGAGTGCAGGATCTCTCCCCTCTATCAAGAAATGTATACATTTCCTTACTTACAACATCTGTTCCTTCACCAATTCCTCTTATAAATAATTCGGTCATTTCCAAAATTGGTGTTCTTATTTCTTTGATAGATGCTCTTGCAAGCTGATCCAATAAAATCTTCTCAACGTTCTGCCACTTAATTAATTGATCAGGCAATAGATCAACTGTTCCTCTAAGATTTTTTAAGTTATTCAAAGTTCTAAAAAATAATTCAAAATTTTTAATTCAAGAAGAAATTAATCTTTGATTAGTTGTTTTATGAGACAATTTTAATTTAACATTTAGAAAAACTATTGGAAATTAATAAAAATAAAGAGATTCAGCATTGCGGGACAAAACCAAAAAAAATTGCTTTTGGGATAGCACCCCTAGGTATAGTTTCAATAGGGATAGTACCAATGGGAGTCATAAGTATAGGAGTTGTCCCAATGGGTGTATTTTCTTTTGGTGCAGTAGCAATGGGAATAGTCAATTTATCAGTAGTTGGGATGGGAATTATCTCTGCTGGTGTTACTACTATGGGAATATGGGAGTATTCACCTATTTTTCAAAAGAATCATCATAATCATTCCAAACAAATTTCAAATTCAAACAACGAAAAAATAATGTCAGATCTTTTTAACACTAAAGGAGAAGCTGAAAAGGCTGCCTCAAAATACGGATGTATTGGAGCACATGAAATGGGTAATAAATGGATGCCCTGTAAGATGCACTAAATTTTTTTTTAGTTAAAAACTTTTTAACTATTAATTCAAAATCTCCACTCTAAAATCAAGATTTTTTGCTTCATCAGTAGTTAATTTTCTTGACCAAGCTCCTTGCACAGGACTATTCCATCTGAACCCAGCGTTTTTAGCTAAAGATCTATCTTCATAACTAACTAATGCCTTGTATAAAAACCTCGGTTCAGTAGCTTTAACTAAAAGTTCCTCTAAATTGTCGCATTTTTTGAAGACTTCAGATATGTAAAAGCAATCAGATAAAGCTCTATGTAAATTCCAAACTGGTATTGAAAAAGATAAGGCTAAATCAGTTACTGAAGGTCTTGTTTTTAATGACTTTTGAAAAGACCAATTAATATCCTCTAAACTACATATCCATTGTTTATTGAGCTTAGGTAATCTTCCTCTCCCAAACCATTTCTTATCAAACTCTACATTATGCGAAACGATGAAATCTGAATAATCCACCAGTTTTAAAAAGAAATTCAATCCCTCTTGCCATGGTTGAGAGATATTAGTTACTTCTGCAGATATACCATTTACATATTCTGCTTCATTAATATTAGTAGGAAATAAAAATGAGACCTGTGAAAGTACACATTTATGAGATACATCAAACAAAATGCAGCCTATCTCTATTACTTCATCTTTATTTTCATCTAAACCTGTTGTTTCAGTATCAAGAATTAAAATCTTTTCTATTTTTTTATTTTGATCAGTAACACTTTCTTTAGAAGGTTCACTTTTAACTTGATGTTCAAGAAAATCCAGTTGATTTAAATCTTTTTTGTTAAATAATTCCAATTAGTTGAAAACACTCTCATTTATCTTGACGCATTTAATAAAAATATCTTTTAAATTAATATAAATTAAAAATTTGATTAGAAAATAACTTTGAAATCTTCCTAGTTTTAAAAATAAATTTATAAAAATGACCTTTGCAAAATATCAATTTAATAATTTTTGTTATTGGCCTCCAAAACCTAAGAAAATTGTGGAATTTATCGGTGGAAGTTATCTAGCTTCTAAACCAGATTTAACATATAGAAGATTCATAGAAAGCTTAATTAATAAAAACTATGCAGTTCATGCATATAAGTACACTCCCCAATTTGATCACCAACAACTTGCTATTAAAGCATGGAAAGATTTTAAAAATTGCCGAATATCATTATCTAAAAGAATAGGGGGGGCTATTCCTTCAATTAGAATTGGTCATAGTCTAGGATGTAAGCTTCATTTAATTTCTCCAGATGGGGGGAGAAATTGCGAGAAATTTATATCAATAAGTTTCAATAACTTCAGTGCCAACAAATCTATTCCATTATTAAAACAGATTTCTCAAAAATTAGAATTCAGTAGTGAGTTCAGCCCTAGTCCAGAAAGAACTTTACGAATAATCGAAAAAACTTATAGTCAAAAAAATAATTTCCTCATAAAATTCAACGCAGATGAATTAGATCAAACAGATAAATTATTTTCTTGTCTTAAAGCAAGAAAAGATGATAATTCCAAGGGGATAATTTTAAAAGGAACTCACACTATTATCGCTAGTGCAGGACTAAGAGAAAATATTTTAGGTGACTGGGCGGATGATGATTTTAAAAGAAATACTATAAAAAAAATTTCAAATTTAATTGATGAATCCTATTAGGATTTTTCTTTCA
The DNA here is from genome assembly GCA_003281685.1 of Prochlorococcus sp. AG-347-E23. Lineage (GTDB taxonomy): Bacteria > Cyanobacteriota > Cyanobacteriia > PCC-6307 > Cyanobiaceae > Prochlorococcus_A. The sequence continues at coordinate 11,282 of QCBH01000014.1, forward strand.
ACTTTTCCAAAACAGAACTATCTTCAAGAGTACTTATATCTCCGCTGATTGTTTCTCCAGCAGCTAAAGATCTTAAAATTCTTCTCATAATTTTTCCACTCCTTGTTTTTGGAAGAGAGTCTGAAATTATAATTTTTTCTGGTTTAGCTATAATTCCAATTTCATTTACAACATGTTTTTTTAATTCCTCAACTAATTCTGAAGAACTGTTCACATTTTCTTCTAAGGATACAAAAGCAACTATAACTTCACCTTTAAGATCATCTCTTCTCCCCACAACAGCTGCCTCTGCAACTGATTTATGACTTACTAAAGCAGATTCTATTTCCATTGTTCCTAACCGATGACCTGAAACACTTATTACATCATCAACTCTTCCCATAATCCATATATATCCATCTTCATCAATGCGAGCTCCATCTCCAGCAAAATATACATTCTTTTCTCCTTGAAAGGTAATATATTCCCAATAACTCTCCAAATATCTCTTTGAATTACCATGAATTGTTCTCATCATTCCTGGCCAAGGCTTCTTAATAATTAAATAACCACCCTCATTTTCCATTACCTTTTCTCCATTCTTATTGACAACTTCAACTTCAATTCCTGGTAAAGGGTAAGTAGCCGAACCTGGCTTTGTAGCAACGACTCCAGGCAAGGGACTTATCATCACACCACCAGTCTCAGTTTGCCACCAAGTATCTACGATGGGACATTTATTTTTACCAATAACATCTTTGTACCAAATCCATGCTTCAGGATTAATTGGTTCTCCAACTGTGCCCAAAAGTCTAAGACTCTCCAGATTATATTTATCAGGGATTTCACGACCAGACTTCATAAATGCTCTTATTGCAGTTGGTGCAGTATAAAAGATAGAAACCTTATATTTTTGAACAATTTCCCAAAAAGCTCCTAAATTAGATGGTCTTGGCACTCCCTCAAACATTAAGGTTGTAGCACCATTAGATAAGGGCCCATAAACTATGTAACTATGGCCTGTAATCCAACCAACATCAGCAGTACACCAGTAAATGTCATCATCTTTTAAATCAAAAATCCATTTGAATGTCAAATGGGACCAAAGATTGTAACCACCTGTAGTGTGAACTACACCTTTGGGCTTTCCAGTAGAGCCTGAAGTATAAAGAATAAAAAGTCTATCTTCACTATTCATTATTTCTGGTTCACACTGATCTTTTTGATCTTTTAATAATTCGTGCCACCATAAATCTCTATCATCGACCATCGTAATATTTTTTTTGGATCGTTGAACAACAACAACTTTTTCAACAACTTTATCTGCCCCACTTTCAATTGCTGCATCAACAGCTTGCTTAAGTTCAATTACCTTATCTTTTCTAAAGCCACCATCAGCAGTAATAACAAATCTTGCATTTCCATCAATTAACCTATCTTTTAAAGCTTCTGAAGAAAATCCTCCAAAGACTACTGAATGAGGCGCGCCAATTCTTGCACAAGCTAACATCGCAAACATCGCTTCAGGAATCATAGGCATATAAATACATACCAAATCTCCTTTTTTTACACCAATTGCTTTTAATGCATTAGCTGCTTTACATACCTCTTTTAGAAGTTCTTCGTAAGTATATTTTTTGCTATCTCCTGGTTCACCTTCCCATATAAGTGCAGTCTTTAATCCAAGCCCCCTATTTATGTGTCTATCTAAACAGTTATATGTAATATTTAGTTTCCCTTCTTTAAACCATTTAAAAAAAGGAGCATTTTCGTTATCTAATACTGTTTGAAATGGCTCAAACCAATCTAATTCAGATTTTGCAAAAGATTCCCAAAATTGAATAGGATTATCTTTTGCTTGTTTTTTTAGACTTAGTAATTCTTCTTGAGAACTAATATTTGAGTTTTCTGCAAATTTTTTTGAGGGAGGGAAAATTCTCTTTTCTTCCAGTATGTTATTGATTGAATTTTTTTTATTTAATGACATTAAATAACTCTATGCCTAATAAATTTAGTCGAAAAGTTTATGGTTTTCAAAAATTTTAATATTAATTTGCTCTAATAATTTATTTTAAAAAGATCTAATAAATACGGCTTAGAACAAATTCTGGAAGAGCCATTAAAGCCCTTTTATATTCTGAATCAGGAAGCCAAACTAGGGCTTCTTTAGAAAGCATTGCAAAGTCCTCAGCAAGTTTTCTGGAACTTTCGATTGCTTTAGAATTCATAATGATACTAAGGGCATCATCTAAATCCTCTTTTTCAGCAAGTTCTCTATTAATAAGAACAGACAATTTCTTATTTTCTTCTAAGGCATATAAAACAGGTGCCGTAAGATAACCACTTGCAAGATCGCTTACAGCAGGTTTTCCGAGTTGTTTGTCATTTCCAGTAAAGTCAAGGATGTCATCAACGACTTGAAAAGCTAAGCCAATATTCTTACCAAAATCGTACAGAGAAGTTAAGTTTTCATCATTAAGACCACTCAAAACTCCAGCTGCTTTAGAGCTATTCGCTATTAATGATGCTGTTTTACAATAGCTTTTATTTATATATTTTGAAAAAGATTGAGCAGAGTCAAATCTATTAAGATTTTGTTTAATTTCACCTTCTGCTAAATCCATTATTACTCTACTAAGTAATTTAACTACATTTACATCATCAAGATTTGCAAGGTGCCAACTTGCTTGAGCAAATAAAAAGTCACCTGCTAATACGGCAACTCTGGTATTAAATCTGCTATGTACTGTATCTACTCCTCTTCTTGTAGAAGCCTCATCAACAACATCATCATGAACTAATGATGCTGTATGAATCATTTCAGTAATCTCAGCAAGCCTTTTATGTTTACTCGTTAAATTAAATTCAGGAGATATTGCTTTTGAAATTAATAATACAATGCCTGGTCTAAGTCTTTTTCCCCCGGCACTAAAAAGATGTTCTGCTGCGGCTTGAAGAATTGGATGACCTGCTCCAATTAAATTTTTCAGTTCAAGAATAAGATCATCAAGATCATTTTCAACTGGTTGTAGTAGTTCTGTTACTGTGTTCATGATTGACCTCATCTATATATTAAGGAATCAAACATTGCTTCGGAGGTTAACTAACCTAATTTCTTTATTAATTTCAAACCAAATTTTTACTTTTTTGAAAAATACATCTTTTTCTGAAGTAACAAAAAATTCTACATTTTCATAAGAAAGACCCTGATAACAGGAAGTTTTTGGAATAGCAAAAGATTCATTAAATTTTTTTATTAATGCTACCGATGGATCAATAATTTTTATATTTGAATCTAATTTTTTTCTTAAAAAGTCATAAATCAAAGGATAATGACTACATCCAAGTATTAATTCTTCGATATTTTTGTTTATTAGTGGTCTTAAGTATAAATCTGAGAGATTGTTTAACTTATCAAGATTTAATTTTTCCTTTTCAATTTCTGATACAAATTCTGGACATTCTTGCTGAAATATTATCGTATTCTCTTTTTTAGAATTTATTGCTTTTTTGTAATACGAAGATCGAACAGTTGTTGGTGTCGCTAAGACGCCAATTATTTGTTTATCAACTATTTCCGATACTGAGTTTATAAGGTCAAAACAAGGGACCTTTAAATTATCCTCCAAGATATCAAGTGCACAAGCATTTGTAGTGTTACAAGCTACTAAAAGTGCATCCAAATTCTTATCAACAAAAAAATTACAAATCTCCTTCGCAATAAATCTTATCTCTTTAAAATTTTTACTGCCAAAAGGTATTCTTTTTGTATCCGCCAAATAAAAAACTTCTACATCTTTACGTGTTTTTAGTAAAGAATTAAGGATAGTTAAACCACCTATACCACTGTCAAATATTCCTATTTTAAGCTTCACCCTATTTTATACAGATATTCAAGAATGCCTTTTGCAATTGCATAAGCTAATCTTTTACGATGCGTTGTTTTTTCTAATCTTCTTGCATCTAATCTCCCCGTTAAAAATCCAATTTCTACAAGGACTGCAGGCATCCTAGTATTTTTAATTACGTAAAATCTACCTTGTTTAACGCCTCGATCAGGGCTCCCAGGAGAAACTCTTAGAATTTGTTTTTGTATTTTTTTAGCAAGTAACCTACCTCTCCAACCTCTAAAGTAAAAGGTTTCCAATCCATTAATATCCCTTCTTTTACCTCTTGAAGCATTTGCATGAATACTTACAAAGATATCTGCATCTGTATTGTTAGCAAAGGAAACCCTTGGAGGCAAATCCAAATCAACTTCATTTTTTCTGGTTAATCTTACTTTGACACCTTTATCAGTTAGCAAATTTTCAACTATTTTGGAAACCTCTAGTACAACATCTGCTTCCCTAATACCACCAATACCTATTGCTCCCGGATCAGGACCTCCGTGACCTGGGTCGATAACAACTAAAAATTTATTTTGTTTTACGTCTGGTAATTTTAAGTAACGGTACTCGCTTTTCATCACATGAATTGATTTTTTATTTTTATCAATGTTTCTTATTCTCTTAACAACTTGACCTTCCCCAATCCTCTTAAAAGGATATTTTGAGTCAAATAGCTTAATTCTCCACCTGTTTTGATCTAAGCCAACCAATCGCCAAGTCAAAGGTTTTAGATAAGTTTCTTCCTTGAATTCAATTACTAGTCTTGTTTTTCCTTTATTTGGTTTACCTAATCTAATTTCCTTTATTGGGCCATTACCTTTTATTGTTCTGGGATTTTTTAATTCTCCTGGGAAATCTACCCAGAATCTATCGCCAGATAATTGGTTAGCCTTCTGAAAGTATGCTCTTAAATTTGTATTTGATTTAGTCCTTAATTCTAAGACCCCATTAGTTTTTATCGCCCATGCCGCCAAAGCACTTGATGATTTAACTGGGAGAATTAAAGAATTTAAAAATAAAAAAACGAATAAATAACGAAAAAGTTTATTATCTAAAAACTTTATCATTAGTTTGAAAACAATTCGTTTTTTCTATGTTTAAGACTTGGCATCTGCTCCCTAATTTTCTTTACTCTTTCTTTATCAGCAGGGGCTATTGCAGCTCCCTGAGTTTTTCCGGCATCAGATAAAACCGTACCCCATGGGTCAATAACCATTGCATGTCCATGACTTTGCCTTCTCCCATAATGAATCCCAGTTTGAGCTGGAGCAACTACATATGCTGTATTCTCAATTGCTCTTGCTTGTAGTAGGATTTGCCAATGATCTTTCCCAGTAAATGCTGTAAAAGCTGCGGGAATCATAATTAGCTCTGCGCCATTAGAAGACAAGTATCTATAAAGTTCAGGAAATCTAACGTCATAACAAATCGATAATCCTATTTTGCATAAACCCGGAATATCTACAACAGGTGGATACTCTGCTCCAGATAAAATAGTGGATGATTCCTTATATAAATTTCCATCTGGCAAATCAACATCAAATAAATGAATCTTGTCGTATTTTGCCAAAATCTGTCCGTCTTTCCCAAATAAGGCTGACCTATTAAAAGTATGACTTTGATCCCCAGCAGGAACAGGATACCCTCCTCCCAAAAGAAATACTTGATATCTTTGTGACATAGTTTTTAGAAAATTTGCACACTTCTCTGATAATTCAGAAGCTAATCTAAGTTTTTCATCATCTCCACCTAAAAAAGCAAAATTCTCCGGCAATCCTATTAACTCAGCACCTCTTCTAGCAGCTAATTCAATCTGTTCTTCTGCTTCAACAAAATTTGCTTCAACATTTGAAGTACTTGTAATTTGCAATGCAGCTACCAAAAAATCAGTCAAAACTTTACTCCTAGTGAACCAATTCGTAAATCATGAGGCACGAATCACACCTCTTTCAACTTGAGCTGGAACGATATCTAAGCAATCAAGTTCAGAGCAACATTTAAAATCATCCTCATAATCTCCAATACTTGTCAATCTTTTGCCATGAGTTGCTGTTTTTAAGCATTTCAGAATATCATTTTTCCAAAAATCCCAGAGTGCCAAAGCAGCTTGTAGTTCGTCATTCATAATATTAATTTCAAAATCACAGTTCTGTTCCAAGTATGAGGCCAAAGCACCAGCTGCTAAAGAATCCTCAAGAGAATATGAGCCTTCCCAACCACTACCAAGTATTAAAACATTTTCACTTTTTAATGAAATAATTTTTTCGGCAACTGCTTTCCTATTTGGGAGTCCCATAGCAAATAAATGATTTGCATTTTGAACTTTTTGCAATGATTTAGTCCCGTTAGTAGTACTCATAAAAAGTCTTTTACCATTAACAACTTTTTTTGTAACTGATATAGGAGAATTTCCTAAATCAAAGCCCTCAATCTTCTTCCCGCCTCTTTCTCCAAGCATTAGTCTTTCATCAGCTTGCCACTTTGTTGCGGATTCTTTTAATAAATCCAAATCTGCAAAAACTTGTATTGCGTCAGCTCCATTATTTAAAGCCCAAGAAATTGTGGTTGTAGCTCTTAAAACATCAATGACAACTGCAATATCAGGATTTATTTCTGGAACATCCTTTGCAACGTGATAATAAGTAAGATTAATGATCAGTTTCTTATCTGGTCACATTATAGAAAACAGTTACTTAATTTGATTATTTTTCTTTCAAAAACAAACTTATTGATAATATAGAGCTAATTGATTTTTTATACAAAATCTTATCAAGTATTAATTTGAAAATGAATAATATCCGCATAATAGAAGGTGGAGTTTATTTAAAAGGAAGAGTAAAAGTCCCTGGAGATAAATCCATCTCTCATAGAGCTTTGATAATTGGAAGTATTGCTAGAGGTGAAACGAGTATTGAGGGGTTTTTACATTCTGAAGATCCACTTTCAACTGCAGATTGTCTTAGAAAATTAGGGGTAGACATACCAGAAATAAAAAAAGATGTGCCTTTTACGATTACTGGATTGGGTCTTGATGGATTAAAAGAGCCTAAAGAAATTCTAAATTGTGGGAATTCGGGAACCACCATGAGATTATTAATGGGGTTACTAGCCGGTCAAGAAGGCAAGAATTTTATCTTAACAGGCGATTTATCTTTAAACGAGAGGCCAATGGGTAGAGTAGGTAAACCATTATCTTTGATGGGTGGCAAAATTTTTGGAAGAGAGAGTGGAAACAAAGCTCCAATCTCAATTGGTGGGAATAAACTTAAAGGATGTGTTATTGGAACACCTGTAGCTAGTGCTCAAATAAAATCCGCATTATTACTAGCAGGCCTCAAAGCTTCTGGAACCACTTCTGTTATTGAGCCAGCATCTTCAAGAGATCATACCGAAAGAATGTTAAAAGCATTTGGAGCAGATATAAGTATTAGAGGGGAATTAGGAAGAAATGTAGTTATAAAGTCAGGGGGTAGCTTAATTGGTCAGAGAATATTAATTCCTGGAGACATAAGCTCTGCTTCCTTTTGGATGATTGCTGCATCTATTGTTCCAAATTCGGAGGTTCTAATTCAGAATGTCGGATTAAATCCCACTAGAACTGGGATACTAAATGTAATGGACTCAATGGGGTGCAATTATGAGATTTTAGATCAATCAATTATTGCAGGTGAACCTATTGGATCTATTAAAGTAAAGACTGCAAATAATTTAAGATCATTTACTATTGAGGGAGATATTCTCCCAAAACTTATAGATGAGATTCCTATCTTAACTGTAGCTGCCTGTTTTTGTAATGGAGTTTCTAAAATTAAGGATGCACGAGAATTAAGAGTTAAGGAGACAGATCGATTAAAAGTAATGGCAAGACAATTACAAAAATTCGGTGCTGAAATTACAGAAAAAGAGGATGGTTTAATTATTAATGGGCAATCAAAATTTTATTCTGCGGAGGTGGACAGTGAGACTGACCATCGAGTAGCAATGAGTCTTGCTATTGCTTCACTCCTCGCTAAAGGTACATCAAAAATAATGAGAGCAGATGCAGCTAGCGTCTCGTATCCCACGTTTTGGGAAGAGCTTGCCAAGCTAACTAACTAGCTTAAAAAGTTTTGTCTGAATTATTAGAAGTTTTAACTAAAGATGGTAGTTACTCTTTAAGAAGTGTGTTTTTTCAAGAGAACTTCCATAGTTTATTGGGCGCATTGGAGGAAACAAAGTCAAAGTTTACAGCTACTTCAAATTTGCAAAGATTTAAGGGCAAATCTCTTAATGTTTTGGATATATGTTTTGGGTTAGGATACAATTCCGCTTCTTTATTAGATGAATTAATTAAACAAAAATCTTCTTTAAATTTGTATGCATTAGAGATTGATAAAAAGCCTCTTGAATATTCGCTTAGAAATGAATCTTTCCTTAAATTATGGGATCCAAAAGTCAAAAAAATATTTGAATCACTTTATCGAAAAGATTACTTTGAGGATCAATTTTTTAAATGCAGTATTTTGTGGGGTGATGCTAGAGAAAAAATAAACGTTATTCCCTCCTCTATTAAATTCGATCTGATTTATTTAGATGGTTTTTCTCCTCAAAAATGTCCACAAGTGTGGACAATTGAATTTTTATCCAAAGTCACAAAAAATCTTAATCCTCAGGGTTATTTAATAACTTATTCTTCAGCAGCGGCCGTAAGAAAAACGTTTAGAAATCTTGGATTAGACATTTTTACTATTAAGCCAAGTTTTAAAAACCGAACTTTTTGGAGTCAGGGAACTGTCGCAATATCAAAATTTGATCAGAATAAATTGAAACCTAATTTCAATTTTGAAAAGTTATCTTTGATGGAAGAAGAACATCTCTTAACTAAGGCTAGTATTCCATATAGAGATCAAGATTTGAACTCAAGTAAAGACAATATAATCAGGAGAAGATTAGATGAGCAATTATTATCAAATCTATTATCTACAAATAAATGGAGAGAGAAGTGGGGAATGACGAAGTTATCCATTAAGAGTTAGATTTGAATTAGGATTTCAAATAAACATGTTAAGTGTTGCAATATTAGCGGCAGGCAAGGGCACTAGGATGGAAAGCTCATTGCCAAAAGTTTTACATAAAATTTCTGGCAAAAGTCTTCTACAAAGAGTAATTGATTCATGTGTCGAATTAAAACCTGATAAAATTTTTGTAATTACTGGACACGAATCAAAAGAAGTAAAAAAGTCAATCCCAAACGATAAAAAAATCCATGTTGTTGTTCAAGAACCTCAATCAGGAACCGGTCATGCTATACAGGTACTTTGTAAAGAAGTAAAAAAACATGAAGGAAAACTTTTGGTACTTAACGGCGATGTGCCACTCATTAGGCCTAGTACTCTAAAAAGACTATTGTGTTTACACGATTCAAAAAATGCCGATGTTTCTTTAATTACTACAAAGAAAACAAATCCTCATGGATATGGCAGAGTTTTTTTGAAAGGGGATTTTATAGAGAGAATTGTTGAAGAAAAAGATTGCAATGATCAAGAAAGAGAAAATCCATTAATAAATGCAGGTGTTTACTGTTTTAACTGGGGTAACTTGTCAGAAATAATTAATACCTTACAAAGCAATAATATTCAAAAAGAAATTTACTTAACAGATACAATATCTTTGCTAAAAAATTCCTTAAGTCTCGAGATAGAGGATAATGGAGAGCTTCAAGGAATTAATAACAGAATTCAACTATCAGAGTGCGAGGAATGTATTCAGAATTCAATTAAGGAAAAGCATATGCTTAATGGTGTAACTTTTATAAATAAAGCAAGTTGTTCAATTAGTGAAGAAGCTGAAATTGGTAAGGATGTAATCATAGAGGCTAATACGCATATAAGAGGAAATACGAAAATAAATAGTCATTGCATTATCGGTCCAAATACTTTTATTGAGAATTCTAATGTGGGATTACAATGTGAAATTTCAAACTCTACTGTTTATGATTCTCAAATAATGGATCATATAAAAATTGGCCCATATAGTCATATAAGACCTAATTCCAAAATATCTTCCTATAGCAGAATAGGTAATTTTGTTGAGATCAAAAATAGTCAACTAGATGAAGAATCTAAAGTAAACCATCTAAGTTATATTGGTGATTCTATTATTGGAAAATCTACAAATATTGGAGCAGGAACTATTACTGCAAATTTTGATGGACAGAAAAAACATCAAACAAAAATTGGTAAAAATTCCAGTATTGGAGCAAACACAGTTTTTGTAGCACCAATAAATCTAGGAGAATCAGTAACAACAGGTGCTGGTTCAGTGATCACAAAAGACTCTAAGGACAATTCATTAGCGATCTCAAGGACTAAGCAAATAAATATAGAGAATTGGAAAAAAAAGAAATCCTGATCTAGTTAATTAATTCAATAATTTTTTCAAGTTGCCAACATCTGCTCCCTTTTATAAGAATAGAATCACCTTTTTTTGTAGATTTGTTTATCTCTTCAGGTACATCTTTAATATTATTTAAAACTAAGAATTTTTTCTTATTTTTTAGATAATTTGTGTAATTTTTTTCATTTTCTTTATCGCAAATAAATAAACACTTTTTTATATCTGAATTATTTATTAAGTTGAATATTTCTTCATGATATTTTTCAGATTCTTTTCCTAATTCTTGCATACTTCCAAATATGAAAAATTTATTTCTCGGTTTTTCAAGAAGGTTTTTAATACATGCTTTTACTGACTCTGGCGAAGCATTATATGATTCATCATATATTGTTGTTTTTACTGATTTAAGAACTTTATTCCTTCCACCTAAACTTACAAAATCAAATTTATTAAAATTCGCAAAAACGATGCCTAGCTCTTTAGCAACTGCATAAGCAAATAAGAAATTCGAAGCATTGTGAAATCCCTCAAGTGAAATTTCAAAGGTATTTTCTTCAATTAAAATCGTCTTATTCGAAGGATTATAAAATCCCCGCAAATTATCATCTTTTTTTAAACTCTCCTTTTGATTTTCTATATTTAATAGTTTTACTTTTATCACTCTACCTTTCCAAAATTCTTTCAAAGTTTTTTCTAGGAATGGATCATTTGCTGGAATTATTACAACTCCTTCTGGATTTAAGAACTTACTAATTTCACACTTTGCATAAGTAATATTTTTTTTTGATCCTAACAATCCAATATGAGCTGTGCCAATTTTAGTAATAACTGCAATATCGGGTTCACTATATTTAGATAAATTCTCGATCTGTCCAAGACCTCTCATCCCCATCTCAAGAACTAAAACTTTATCTTCTATATCTGTAGCAAGAATAGTAAGAGCTACTCCAATCTCATTATTGAAGTTTGCATGAGATAATTTAATTCTTCCAAGTTTATTTAAAACTCCACCAATCATTTCTTTTGTTGTTGTTTTACCCACTGAGCCAGTTATTGCAACAATAGGAATATTTAATTTTTTTCTTTTTAGCAATGCTAATTTTTGAAATGCTTCTGTTGTATCATTTACAACCCAATAAGGAAAATTACTAGGAAGTAATCTCTGCATCCCTTTTTTAATTACAACAGATTTAACTCCTTTACTTAAAACCTCTGGAAGAAAACTGTGTCCGTCAAAATTTTTACCCTTGATAGCTATAAAAAGATCATTTTTTAATAAAGTTCTACTATCAATACTTATATTCTTAAAATTTAAAAAATTCCTTTCCCCCTCGCTCAGATTTCTAATATCCCCCAAAACATCGTTTAATTCTGATAAGAGAAATTCCATAAAAAAATTAAGTCATACTTTTTTTAAAGATGGATCAGCTGATTGTCCGTAAGAAAATTTTTCAACTTCAGCAACATCTGGCGATGGTTCTTTTATTCCGCAAACATCCTTATACATAACTTCGTATTCAAGAGCTGATCTTTGCCAACTAAACTCTTGGCTCATAGCTCTTTTTTGAAGTAATTCCCAACTATCTTTATGCCTAAAGGCTTCCCATGACCTTACCAAAGAAGTGTAGAAATCTATAGGTTCAAAGCGATCAAAGCAAAATCCCGTACCATTATTATTTTCTGGGTCATAAGGTAAAACTGTATCAACTAAACCTCCAACTCGCCTTACTATTGGAATAGAGCCATATCTCATAGCGAGGAGTTGGCTAATACCACAAGGTTCAAATCTACTTGGCATTAAGAATGCATCTGAGCCACCATAGATAAGCCTTGATAAAGAATCATCATAGGTAAGAAATACTGAGAATCTTCCTGGGTAATCTAATGCCAATTGCCATAATCCAGACTCTAAATATCTATCTCCAGTCCCTAAAACAGCAATTTGAGAATCTGTATAGGCTAATAGTCTTCTTGAAACTTGTAAAAGTAAGTCAACCCCTTTCTGATCAACTAACCTACTGACCATACCTAATAGATATTTTTTAGGATTAACTTCGAGACCCATTTCTCTTTGCAGAATTTTTTTATTTTCTAGCCTATTTTCTAAATTTTTAATACTGAATTTTGCAGGTAAAACAGGATCTTTTGCTGGATTCCATTCTTCAAGATCTATGCCATTAAGAATTCCCCTTAATTTACCTGAAATGTAATTAAGTAATCCTTCGAGGCTTTCCCCGTATTCATGCGTTTTAATCTCATCGGCATAAGTCGGAGAAACAGCATTGACCCTATCTGCGTACAACATTGCCGCAGCCATTGTGTGATCTCCATGCATATACCAAGGACACCAGGTCATTTTTTCAAGTTTCCACCTCCAAGGGCCTTGGTATTTTAAATTATGAATTGTGAAGACAGTACTAATTTCGGGGTCCTGATGCATCCACACAGGAATCATTCCAGTGTGCCAATCATGGCAATGGAGAACTTGAGGTTTCCAACAATTCCATGCAAATTCTGCAGTGGCACTAGCAAAAAATGTAAAGCGCCAGTCCTCATTCTCGCCTCCGTATATTTGGTCAGAGTCAAATGTTGGATGACCCACTAGGTAAATCACATAATTATGAATAGGATGTTTTGCTTCATATACGGCAAAATCAATGCTCATTGTATTTGCTCTAAAGACTGGTTCATTCGATACCTCTAAAAGACTCCACAATTTTCCATATCCTGGAATTATTACCCTTACATCGTGACCAAGTTTTATCAAAGATGGAGGTAACGAACCAACCACATCTCCCATACCTCCAACTTTGATCATTGGAGCACATTCAGCAGCGGCAAGAAGAATTCTCATTGATAATTATTTAAAAAAGTTCTTTTGAAAAATAAACTAGGGTGTCCACTTATAGTCAGAAAAGTCTGGTGGACGCTTTTCAAGAAAGGCATCTCTACCTTCTTGAGCTTCTTCAGTCGAATAGAATAATTGAGTTGTGTATCCAGATAATTCTTGAATACCCGCAATCCCATCATTCTCCGCATTGAATGAAGCTTTAAGAATACGAATAGCAGTTGGACTATTTCGTAAAATCTCTCTTGCCCAGATTACACCCTCAGCTTCTAATTCTTCAATCTTTGTAATTGCATTTATCAAGCCCATCTTAAGAGCTTCCTTGGCATTGTATTTTCTACATAAAAACCAAATTTCTTTTGCTTTTCTTTGACCAACAAGTCTTGCTAAATAACTAGATCCAAAACCCGCATCAAAACTACCAACTCTTGGACCTGTTTGACCAAATATTGCATTTTCAGAGGCAATACTGAGATCACAAATTAAATGGAGTACCTGGCCTCCTCCAATTGCAAAACCAGGAACTAAGGCAATAACCACTTTAGGCAAACTTCTTATTAATCTTTGAAGTTCGAGTACATTTAGTCTTTGCTTCCCTTCATCATTTTTATACCCATTTTTACCTCTTACACTCTGATCACCTCCAGAGCAAAAAGAATAAATACCTTTCTCGTCAGGTCCCGCACCTGTAAAGAGAACTACGCCAATAATTTCATCATTTTTTACGATATTAAATGCGTCAATGAGTTCATCTACAGTTTGTGGCCTAAATGCATTTCTTCTTTCAGGCCGATTAATTGCAATTCTCGCAATTCCTTCATCTGATTTATGAAACAATATATCTTCATAAGATTTGCATTCTGACCAATTTAAAGTTGTTTTACCAGGTAATACTTTCATGAAAACTAATTATTAAAAAATAGAAAATGATCCATTTAACTGCCAATTATTTTTTTTAGCAGGGCATTTTTTTCACAAATTTCATTTTCTGGATCAATATCAACTTTAATTATTACAGATTTCTGTATAGAAATGCTCCAATCGAATGCCTCTCGTAATTTTTTAAAATTTGCCACACTTTTAAAGTTTACTTGATAGCCCTCTGCAAGTTTTGGCCAGTTTATTTCTTTTGGCATAAGAAAAAGTTTTTTTAATTCATCTTCTTTTAAATTTTCTTTATAGATACGATTAAATATATTTCCACCATTATTATCTATCAGAAGAATTGTTAAATTCATATCGACTGAATTTTCAATCAACCAACCGTTTATATCATGAATAAAAGATAAATCACCAGTCACAAGAAGTAGAGGATTTTTAATCCTAGAAATACCTAATGCAAGAGATAAAGTCCCATCTATACCGGAAGCTCCTCTAAAGCTAAAACAATTTCTTGTTAAAGTACCATTCTCAGAAAATGTAAGCCAATCTCTAATCGGGCTACTCGCGGAGAGCATTATAGGATTTTCAGCTGGCCAAAGTTTTGGAACAAGATTTGCAAGCATATACTCAGTAATTTGATTATCTTGAATAATTTTCTCTTTTAAAATTTCTTTAATCTGCTCGCCTTCCTTTATTAGATCTAGAGCCATCGGAGTAAGAGACTTTTTATTTTTTTCGTTAATTGAAAATTCTTCTGACAATAGATTAGTAAAATTTGATAGCCCAAAATCATATTCAAATGATTTTTTTACAGGATCCAATTTTCTAAAGTTTTTTTCTTTTATAAGAATTTGTATCCCTTCGAAGTTTATTAAAAACTTTTCCAAATCAATTGAGGATGACATAGGGCCAAGCCTCAAAAGTTGATGACAATTTATTGAATTTTTATTTTTTCTTAAGACTAATTCCCAATTCACAACTAATCCTCTCAAATCAGAATAAACTCCTGAAACAGGATCAGCAAATACTGGCCAACCAGTAATTTCTTGTAATCTTTCTAAAGATTTATTGAAAGAAGTTAAATCATTGATGGAACCTTGATAGGGACCTACCAAAATAATACCGGATTCATCTAAATTTAAACTTTTTGAAATTTCTAAGAATTTGTTTTTATCAGCCTTTATTTCAACTTCGTGAAATATATATTTTTTCTTTAAATAAATTCTCTCAAAAACCTCTAAAACACTTTTTTTATTAGATAAAGAAATATCTAAAGGCTTATCAATAGGAATATTTAAATGAATTGGACCAGGAAAGGTTGATATTTGTTTCTCAGTAATTCGAACTAAATTCAAGATTTCATTCTCGTGTGTTTCATGAAGTCCATTTAGATTTGTATTTAAAACTCGTCTGCAGACTGAACTTAAAAAATCTTCTTGATTTACTGTTTGATTAGCCCCACAATCTTTTAATCTTAAGGGTCTATCAGCAGTAAGAAATATAATACCTTTACAAGATCGGTCTGCCTCAACTGCTGCTGGCAATAAGTTACTTACGGCAGTCCCAGAAGTGGTAATAACTAAAGAAAGATTACCTGATGCAACAGAAATCCCAAGAGAGTGGAATCCTGCAGATCTCTCATCTATTGAATTAAAAATATTTACCAATCCTAATTTATTTAATTCTCCAGCAGCTATTGCTAAAGGTGCTGATCTACTACCAGGACATACTATTAAATTTTGAACTCCTATTTTTATAAGAAGATTTAAAAGTTGTAAACTTCTAAGAAAATTTTTGCATTCAATAGATGATGTCATAATTTATATAAATGCTTTGGGATTTTCCTTATAACTGAATTAAATAAAACATGTCTACAACTCAAGAAAAAAGAAATTCAATACTAAAGGATTTAAAAAATCTTTTAATATGGATATCTATTGGTTTAATTATACGATGGCAGGTTATAGAGCCAAGATGGATCCCATCCGGCTCAATGCTTCCAACTCTTCAAATACAAGATAAAATTCTTGTTGAGAAAGTAACCCCCAAAATCACATCCAAATCAAATCTTTCAAAATTCAAAAATAAAATAGTTGTTTTTAACGTTCCGGAACAACTAATTAATGCTGGTTATGAAGCAGATACTGCATTAATAAAAAGAGTAATTGGAATACCTGGAGACAAGGTAGAAGTTAGAGAAGGTAACCTTTACTTAAATGATATCGCTCAAAAAAATTACGTTTTTGACAAAAATATTAATTATTCTATAGGGCCTTTTATTGTCCCAAAAGAGTCATTTTGGGTGATGGGAGATAATAGAAATAACAGTATGGACTCACATATTTGGGGGTTTTTACCATATAAAAAGGTTATTGGTAAAGCTATTTTTAGATATTGGCCCTTCAATAAAATTGGACCTATTCGGTTCCCTGCCCTTAATAATTCAGATTAATGGGTACGTGATGTTGTAGGGTTTTTATATCTTGAAGCTGTAGAAATGTTTAATCCAGAATTTCTTGCTACTGAAAATAATGATCCAAACGATGAGAATGATTTAATACAATATTTACAAAAACAATCTCCAGAAGTTTTGCAAAGAGTAGCAAAATCAGCTAGTGAAGATATTCAAGAAATTATTAGACATAATGTTCAAGGTCTACTTGGAATGCTTCCTTCTGATCAATTTGATGTAAAAATAACATCTTCAAAAGACAACATTGCTAATTTATTATCTTCTGCAATGATGACAGGTTATTTCTTAAGACAAATGGAGCAAAGAAAAGAGCTGGAACAAACTCTTAAAAATGATGAAAACATGTCTATAGAAGAATAATAGTTTTTAAAGATTTACTTCTTCAGGAATTATTCCTAATTCAAACAACTTTTTATATAAACCCATCAAGAATTTATTATCCTCTGGAAGTTTGTCCCACTTTTGGGAATTAATTTCATTAATTAATTTTTGACAATCTTCTATCGTAAATTTTATAGGCGCCGTAAAATGAGCTGGGATTAAATATTCCATATCTTCAAGAGACTTTATATTTTCTAACCACTTAAGTAAAACTTCTTTTGAACGCGGAAAAATTAATTTTTGTAAAACTGGTGCAATTTGAATCTTAGGAGTATCTTTACCCATTATTTCAACAAGAGAGGATTCCCAATCTTCGTCCCATAAAAAGGGATAAATACCGAAATGAGATCTCCAATTTCTAAGATCTTTTTTGAATGAATACTTAAATATTTTTTTTAAAGGCGGAATATTTAATTTTCCAGGTTTCAAAAAAGATGAAAATAAGACTAACCTTTTCCATCCTTTTTTTCTCTGTTCTATAGAGTCAATCAAAGATTCATCTCCTCTCTCTCTAGAATGAAAAAGAAGTGGAGTTGGATCAAAATTAAATATCTCAGGAGGTGTGGAGTCTATTCCAACTATTGCGTCTGTTACATGAAGAGTTTTCGTAGGATAATGGAAACAGCTTATCTCCTGATATCTTCCAAGTCCTAAATTCAGTGGACCTAATGAAATCCATTTAAAGGAGTTTGCATGTGGAGTACCTTCCTCAAACATTATTCTTGATCTTTTTGATGGAATTCCTAAAAAATCTAGTGGTAGATTTATGGGAAAACTCCATTGTCCAGGACAAAGCCAGATTTCTGCATCTTTAAAAATTCTTGAAAGAGCTGGCAGTCCGATTTTATGTTCTAGTCCAGAGGCACTAGGTAGAATTATTGTTTTTACGTTGCCGTGAATCGTAATTAATTTTTCCAATTTATTTATTAATTCTTTTGTCGGTGGCAGTGGATTTATTAGCATCAATCCATTATCAACCTTTATTACCGTCATTCTTATTGGAACCGCAACATAATAAAGTCCCTGTATTTGTTCCAAAGACCATATTTGATCAGGAATTAATTCTCTTAAAATTGTTTTCTTTTTTCCATAAGGATACAACGGGAATAATGGCCACCAATTCCACTTTTTATTTAAAGTTTCTTCCACCACTATCATTTATACCCAGCAAATAATTTCTTTAACTTAAATATTCCGTATCTTGGAGCGAATAAAAAAGCAAATAAAAATATAAACGTTTGTGCTAAGACAATTGATCCACCTGTTTCAAGATCAAACCAAAAACTAACATAGATTCCTATCAGGCTTGAGATAATTGCACTTAATACTGAAATTACTGTCATATTATCAAACTTATCCGTAAGTAAATATGCTGTAGCCCCTGGTGTAATCAACATTGCAACTACCAAAATAATTCCAACAGACTGCAAGCCCACAACAGCTGCCAAAGATAAGCATGTGAGGAGTAAATAATGGAGAAAAAATACATTAATCCCAACTGTTTTTGCATGCCTAGGATCAAAGCAATAAAGCATTAAATCTTTTCTAAAAATTGATAAAAGGATTACTACTAATAAAGATATGAATATAGTTTGTTTTACATCTGAAAGTGATATTCCTAATGGACTCCCAAAAAGGATAGAGTGCAGATCAATATTACTTTTAATCTTAGAAACCAATACAATTCCAAGAGCGAAAAATCCGGTGAATACCAACCCAATAACAGTATCTTCCTTAACTCTAGATTTCTGCTTAATAAACCCTATTAATGCTACAGAACCAACTCCGAAAATAAATGCCCCTAATGAGAAAGGAAGACCTAATGCATAAGCCACCACAACACCAGGCATTACCGAATGTGATACTGCATCTCCCATTAAAGCCCATCCTTTAAGAGTCAAATAACTTGATAGAAAACCACAAACAGCTGCAACTAATGAACTCATAAGAAGCGCTTTTCTCATAAAGTCATGAGTCAAAGGATCTGTTATGAATGAATCTAAAGTTAAAAAAGAACAGAGCTCCATTTAATTTAAAAATTTAGGATTCAGGTCCAAACAAGAAATCAGGAGAAATCCCGCCAAAAGTGGTCGTAATATTCTCAGGGGTAAACACTTCTGAGGTCTCGCCATAAGCTACGACAGTTTTATTTATTAAAAGAACCAAATCACAAAACTCACGGACATGAATCATATCATGCGTTGATAATAATATAGTTTTCCCCTCATTTTTGAATTGAATAAATAATTCTGAAATAAGTTTCTCAGTTCTTATATCAACACCTGAAAAAGGCTCATCAAGAAGAAATATTGACGCTCTTTGCGCAATTGCTCTAGCTAAAAAAGTTCGTTTTCTCTGACCTCCAGACAAGTTTCCAATAGGTGTAGATGAATGATCAGTAAGATCAACTCTCTTAATAGCATCTTTGACCGCCTGAACATCAGATTCTCTAGGAGTCCTAAAAATATTCATCGAACCATATCTTCCCATCATCACTACATCCCAAACACTTATTGGAAATTGACTATCAATTCCCTCATTCTGAGGAACATAAGCAATTGTCTGATCTTTTTGAGCAGATCTTACAGATTCTCCATTTATTCTAATTTTTCCCTTTGAAATATTTACAAAGCCTGTTAATGCATTAAAAAAAGTTGTTTTACCAGCCCCGTTCATCCCTACTAACCCACAAATCTGGCCAGGTTTCAATCTTAAATTGGCATCATACAAAGCCACCTTCCCGTTGTAATCTACGCAAATATTCTCTGCATCAATCCTAAAGTTTTGATAATTGATTGATTCCATAATTCAAAAAAGCCCTTTTTTAATTAAATCCAAATTATGCTCAAGCATTTTTATATAGGAACTAGCAGGCCCACTATAATCAGATAATGAATCAACAAAAAGATTTCCTCCAAAATTAGCCCCAGTTTCGTTTGCAACAACCATTTGAGATTCGTTACTTACAGTGCTTTCGCAAAATACAGATGGGACATTTTTTTCTTTAATAAGTGAGATTGTTCTTGTCATTCTTTTGGGAGTAATTTGACTCTCAGCATTAACTGGCCACAAATAAACTTCCTCTAATCCATAATCATTTGTTAAATATGAAAAGGCACCTTCACAACTTACTAGATACCTTCTGTCTTTATTTAAGTTATTAATAAAAAGTGAGAATTCTTTATCTAATTTAGATAGTTTATCTTTATAAATTTTTCCATTTTCTTCAAATAATGTTCTTTTGGATGGCCTCAATTCTGATAAAGAATCAACCAGAATATCTACGTATAGGATCCCTCTTTTTGGAGAAATCCAGGCATGAGGATTGGGTTTCCCTTTATAGAAATCTTCACTGATAAAAATAGGATCTAAATCTTCCGCCACAGTAATTCTTTTAACTTTTAAATTAGAAACAAATTTTTCAGCCCATAATTCAAATCCAAATCCGTTATCAATAAAAACAAAAGCATTAGAGGCATTTACCAAATCGCTTGGAGTTGGTTGGTAACCATGAACTTCAACTCCAGGTTTTGTTATTGATCTAACAATAAAATCATCTTTAGCAATATTGCTAATTATGTCTGCCAAAACAGTGAAACTTGCCAGTATTACCTCTTTACTTTCATTTTTATTTGATATTCTCTTACATGAGCCTGAAGCAAAAGAAAGCACAAGTAACAAACTTAAAAGAAGAATATTTTTTCTCATATTTTACTTTGATCCTCAAATTATTAACTAAAAGATAGTTTCATAAGTGGTTTTCTAAGCTCAGAAATAAATCCTTGCCAATTTATTTTTTCTTTTTCAAAAGCTTTTTCAACAATTTTCTCAGAATTTTTCTTTATAAAATCCAAATCAGGTTCTTCTACTCCTTTTGTTATTGCCATAAAATCAGCCAAAGAAGTTGATACTATTCTTGTTAAATAAGCGGCACTAACAGCCTGAAATGTTCCTGAAATAAGCCAATTTGGTCCATGTAATTTTGTAATGCCAATTAGGGTCTGTCCACTCCATTCAATAACTCCCTGAGCAATTGCAGTCTTTAAAATCTCTTTAGAAACTTTATCTAAGATTTCAGGCGACCAATTACATCCCCATATAGACTTAATTTCTTTAATCATTAATGAATTTAGTACTGTCATTGCCATAACATCAATTGATGGGATAGGAGATAAGAAAACAGTTGTCGCGACAAGAATTTGATTTTTTCTTTGTATATATTTTAACTTCATTCTTCTTATCCCTTCAATTTCAGATTGCCAGGCAACATGAAGTTCTTTCAAGAGCCTCTTTTTTGTATTTTCAATATTTTTAGATGAACTTATGAAAAACTTCCTTAACGAAAAAGGGATATTTGTTATTTCATTCTTATTCACATCAAAAGTAATAATTTTATTTATAAAGTCAATTGAAATTTGAGACTTTAGGTCTTCTATCTCATTTTTAGCTTCTATTTCGTTGGAAGTTAAAGCCACTAACCAGATTGGCATATTTTTTGGAAACTTTTCTAGCCACAAAAAATCATTTGCCGACAAAGGCAAGTTTATAAAATACAAAATTGCATCACTCTTCAAAGCTTCTTCTGGAATAACTTGAGATGAATTGTATTTAGGTAGTTTTTCGTATAAATCAAAGTCAAACTTTTCTGCTTTAAAATGACTTTTCAAAACAGACTGACAACTTTGATAATCTTTTTGTCCAATACAACTTATCTTTTCTTTTTCACATCTATTAAGAATAGATTCAAGTATTGTTTGTCTATTTAAGTTCTGTTTTTTTAATTCATTTGTTGCTTCAAGTTCTTCAAAAAAATTTAAATCTTCATTACATAGATTTATCCAACCATCTAAATTATTTGGTTCATTAAATTTAGGCTTATCATTCTTCAAGTAAAAATATCCCCCCAAACACAACGCAAAAAATCCTATTGAGCCGCCTGCAAAATGAATTAAGTCACTTATAAACCATTCCCCAAAACTTAATATTAATAAAATAAAAAAAAGATTTTTTTTGGGAAACCTTATGAAATCCTTTAAAAGGTTCTCTTTACTAATATCAAACACAATACTTTATCTTTCTAATTTTATTTTAATGCAAGTTATGAATGAGAAAAGCAAAATTTCATAAGTCTTTAATCAAAAGATAAGAAATTAAGTCTTTTAAAAAGACTTATTGCATAACAAGATGCTAAGTTAATAGACTATTTAAATAACTTAAGAAACATCAAGATGTCTAATTCAAATTTCAGCAATAATTCTGGACAAGAAAATTACAGAGGTCGTTCTAACAATGAAAGATCTAATTTCAGAGATAGATCAGGCAGAAGAGATGGAGGAGGATTCCGCATAAGATTAAGTGATAACGAAATGAAAGCTGTTAAATCAATACAAGAGACCTTTGAATTGAGATCTACTGTTGCAGTTCTGGGTTTCTCTGTTAGAACACTTAGCGAAATGATCAAAGACGAAAAATTGATTAGATCAATCACAGAATATGCAAAAAATAATAAAAACTCTTCTCCTAATAGACAATCACAAAATCCTTATGAAGAAAAGACAAAAGCAGCACCTGACCCTTTTGCAAGACCTGTAAAAAGTACATCAACTGAAGAGATCCAATCTAGCGAAGTAAAAGAGGATGGCAAATAAAAAAAGAATTCTTTCGGGAGTTCAACCAACTGGTGATTTACATATTGGGAATTGGCTTGGGGCCATAAATAATTGGGTTACTCTTCAAGAGCAATATGAAACATTTCTATGTGTAGTTGATTTACACGCAATCACAGCTTCATATAATCCCAAAGAATTATCTCAGAACACTATCTCTACTGCAGCTTTGTACGTCGCTTGTGGCATAGATCCCAATATATGCTCAATTTTTGTCCAGAGTCAGATTTCTGCACATTCAGAACTTTGTTGGATATTAAATTGCATGACCCCAATAAATTGGATGGAAAGAATGATTCAATTCAAAGAAAAGTCCATTCAACAAGGAAATAATGTATCCATAGGATTATTTGACTATCCGATCCTAATGGCTGCAGACATTCTTCTGTATGACGCTGACTTTGTACCAGTAGGTGAGGATCAAAAACAACATCTTGAACTTGCCAGAGATATTGCACAACAGAGAATTAATGCCAGATTTAGTAAGGATAAAAATATTTTAAAAATCCCTCAACCAATAATCATGAAGAATGGTTCAAAAATAATGAGTTTAATTGATGGTTCAAAAAAGATGAGCAAAAGCGATCCTAATGAGGGCAGTCGTATTAACTTATTAGATGCTCCTGAAATAATTACGAAAAAAATAAAAAGAGCAAAAAGTGACAGTTCTATTGGAATTGAATTTAACAACCCTGAGAGACCAGAATCTAAAAATCTTTTAATGATTTATTCAATATTATCTGGCAAAGAAATTTCTCAATGTGAAAATGATTTCTCAGAGACTGGATGGGGGACATTTAAAAAATTAGTTACAGAACAACTTATTGAATCACTAGAACCTATTCAGAAAAAATATAAATTATTAATTAATGATCCCTATCAATTAAACAAAATCCTTGATGAAGGGAAGGAAAAAGCTGAAGATTTAGCAAATCAGACTCTAAAAAGAGTTAAGTCAAAATTAGGATTCTTCGAAATGGAGAAATAAATTATGCCAATAATTACCTTACCTGATGGTTCAAAAAAGGTTTTCGAAAAATCTGTAACTATTCTAGAAATTGCTCAGAGTATAGGCGCTGGATTAGCTAAAGCAACAATTGCTGGGAAAGTAAATGATGTTCTTCTTGATGCAACTATTCCTATAAATAGAGATTCCAAAGTTGTAATCATCACATCAAAAGATAAAGAAGGAATTGAAATAATAAGACACTCCTTTGCTCACCTTATTGGTCATGCAGTTAAACAAATTTACTCTGATATTAAAATGGTGATTGGGCCTGTAATTGAAGATGGTTTTTATTACGATATTTTTTCTGAATACAGATTTACTCCTGAAGATTTAACAAAAATTGAAAATAGAATTAATAAATTAATAAAAACAAACTATGACGTTGAAATTTTACAAGTTTCTAAAGAAGAGGCAATTAAAACTTTTAAAGAAAGAGATGAGACTTTTAAATTACGAATAATTAAAGAAATTCCTGAAGAAGGTCTCATCAATTTATACAAACACGAAGAATATATCGACATGTGTAGAGGGCCTCACGTACCCAATACTAGACATTTGAGACACTTTAAATTACTTAAATTATCAGGTTCATACTGGAGAGGAAATAGTGAGAATGAATCATTACAGAGAATATATGGGACTGCATGGGCAAAAGAAAAAGAACTCAATGACTACTTAACAAGAATTGAAGAAGCGGAAAAAAGGGATCATAGAAAACTTGGTAAAAAACACTCACTTTTTCATATACAAGAAGAATCTCCAGGAATGATTTTTTGGCATCCAAATGGATGGACAATCTACCAAGTACTGGAAAATTACATTAGAGAAATACTCAAAAAAAATGATTATTTAGAAATTAAAACACCACAAGCTGTTGATAAATCTCTTTGGGAAAAATCCGGTCATTGGGAAAAATTTAGAGAAGATATGTTCACTACTGCATCAGAAAATCGAACTTATGCAATTAAACCAATGAATTGTCCATGCCATATTCAAGTATTTAATCAAGGTTTAAAAAGTTATAAGGATTTACCTATTCGCCTTGCTGAATTCGGTTCTTGTCACAGAAATGAGCCCTCTGGTGCACTACACGGCTTAATGAGAGTAAGAAACTTTACACAAGATGATGCACACATATTCTGCACAGAAGAGCAAATTCAAGAAGAGGTATCAACCTTTATAGATCTTGTTTCCGAGGTTTATAAAACTTTTGGTTTTAATCAAATTATTATCAAATTATCAACCCGTCCGGAAAAAAGGGTAGGTAGTAAAGAGATTTGGGATAAATCAGAGGAGGCTCTTACCAAAGCTCTCGTTAATAAAAACCTAAAATGGGAACTCCAACCAGGAGAGGGAGCTTTTTATGGTCCAAAAATAGAATTCTCCTTAAAAGATTGTCTTAATAGAGTATGGCAATGCGGCACTATTCAGGTAGATTTCTCAATGCCTATAAGATTGGATGCAACTTATGTAGATATTAATAATGAGAAAAGAAATCCAGTTATGCTTCATAGAGCAATTTTAGGATCCTTTGAAAGATTTATCGGAATCTTAATTGAACAATATGAGGCAAAATTCCCAATTTGGCTTGCGCCTTATCAAATAATTTTATTGAGCATTACTGATAGAAATATTGAAAAATGTTTGAAGTTTAATGAATTTATAAATAAAAATGGTTACCGATCAAAAGTTGATATTAGGAATGAAAAAATAGGATATAAAATAAGAGAGGCAACTATTGGGAGAGTTCCCTTAATTGCAGTTATTGGAGATAAAGAAGAAGAAATTGATTCGGTTGCCCTAAGGGCTTTGGATGGAACAAATTTAGGGATTTTCAATTTGACTAATCTATACAAATTAATGGATGAATTAATAGAAAAAAAAGGGAAAACAGAATAATTTTAGATTGATGAATTTTCTCGCTTGTGATTTAGGAGGTACTAAGGTTCTTTTGGGAATATATAAAGAAGATCTTAATGATGATTCGCCTAGGTTAATATTCAAAAAAAAATATTTATCTTCTGATTGGGATTCTTTTAAACTAATCTTAGAAGATTTTCTCAAAAATGAATGTAAAAATATTACTCATCCCTCTTCTGCATGTTTCGCCGTAGCTGGTCCTTTATCTAACAACAAAGCAAAAATCATTAACTTGCCATGGAATATTTCAGGAAATACTTTAAAGAAAAAATTTAATTTTAAAAGCTGCGAGCTAATAAATGATTTCGCAGTCCAAATTTATGGAATACCTTATTTAAATAAAAATCAATATTTTACAATCCAAGATGGGTCCCACTACGAAGGGGCCAATAATGATTTGCATGCCATTGTTGGAGCTGGGACTGGTTTAGGAATTGCAAGAGGAATAATATCAGGAGGAAAGGTAAAAGTTTTAGCTAGTGAAGGTGGTCATGTTGAATTCTCTCCAAAGTCAAAATTAGAATGGGAACTTAAAATTTGGCTTAAGAATAATCTAAAAGTTGAAAGGATATCTTGTGACAGAATTATTAGCGGCACTGGTTTATCAAGAATTGCCGAATGGAGACTAAGCAAACCTGATGCCCAAAACCATCCTCTACAAAAATACATAAAAGAAATTAAAATTTTTGATAGTGCGAGGAAAGATCTTCCTGAAAAAATTTGCAAACTTTCTAAAGAAGGGGATCAGCTAATGATTGAAGTTGAGAGAATTTGGTTAAGTGCTTATGCCTCTTTATTAGGAGATGTTGCCCTTCAAGAATTGTGCTTTGGCGGGTTATGGATTTCTGGAGGAACAGCATCAAAACATTTCAAAAACTTTAAATCAGATTTATTTATGAAACAATTTTTCGACAAGGGAAGATTAAAAGATATTCTTAAAACAATACCTATGAAGGTAATTTTAGATGAAGATTTTGGACTTTTTAGTGCAGCCTGCAGAGCAAAAATGCTTTTAAAAACTTAGAAAAAAATGTCTATTCCTGAAGTAGGTAAAAAAATAAGGGTAACAGTTCCTTCTACAACTGCCAATTTAGGGCCTGGATTCGATTGTCTTGGAGCAGCATTAGATTTATATAATGAATTTATTTTTACAAGAATTGAAGGTGGTGGAGATAGATTTGATTTAATAATGGAAAGTACAGATGGTAATCATCTAAGAGGAGGACCTGAAAACTTAGTTTTTAGAGCAGCTCAGAAAGTATGGGAGAGCGCAAATATGGATCCTTTCGCACTTGAAGCAAGAGTCAAGTTGGCGGTGCCGCCTGCACGAGGTCTTGGGAGTAGTGCTACAGCAATAGTTGCTGGACTAATTGGAGCAAATGCAATAATGAACTCTCCATTGTCCAAAGAAAAACTTCTTGAACTTGCCATTGACATAGAAGGTCATCCTGATAATGTAGTTCCCTCTCTACTTGGTGGGCTCTGTTTGACAGCCAGGTCTTCTTCTCAAAGATGGAGAATCATTAGATGCGAATGGCACGATTCAATTAAAGCTGTTGTAGCAATTCCTGCAATTCGTCTAAGCACAAGTGAAGCAAGAAAGGTTATGCCTAGGAATATTCCTATATCTGATGCAGTGACAAATATGGGTGCACTCACTTTGTTACTTAATGGATTAAAAGCAGGAAATGAGGAACTTATAAAAGAGGGAATGTTTGATAAGCTACACGAACCCTACAGATGGAAACTGATTAAAGGTGGACTAGAAGTCAAAGATGCCGCACTAAAAGCAGGTGCTCTAGGATGCGCAATTAGTGGAGCTGGACCAAGTATCCTAGCTTTGTGTAAAAAAGAAAATGGAAAAAACGTCAGTCAAGCCATGGTAAAAGCATGGGAAAACTCAGGCGTAGCTAGCAGAGCACCATACTTAAATGTTCAAACAATCGGCAGCCAATTTAGCACTATCTCCGGTAAGTAGTTTTACTTAGGCATTTTTAATGTTATAGTCTCAAGCTAGTACAACTTCAACTAGAATAAAAAAATTATTCATTCCATATAATGAATTTAGAATCTTTTCCTTGGCTATCATCTGTTGTTTTACTGCCCTTAATTGGTGCATTAATAATGCCTTTCTTGAGTTCGAAAGAAGGAGAAGATAATACACTTCCTAGAAATATCTCATTAAGTTTTTTATTTTTAGATTTTTTATTAATAATTGGCGTCCTTTTTCAAAAATTCAATACTTCAGATAGCTCTTTGCAACTTATTGAAAGAGCTACGTGGTTACCCTCAATTGGCTTAGAGTGGTCTCTTGGAGTAGATGGGTTATCAGCTCCTTTAGTAGCTTTGAGTGGATTAATTACATTTTTATCAGCCGCAGCAAGTTGGAAAATAAAGAAAAAATCCAATCTATATTTTGCTCTTTTATTAGTACAAGCCTCAGCACAAGCATTAGTTTTCCTTTCTCAAGATTTCCTATTATTTTTCTTAGCATGGGAACTTGAACTGGTTCCGGTATATCTTCTCATTGCTATTTGGGGAGGGAAAAAGAAATTATATGCAGCCACAAAATTTATTCTTTATACAGCTTTAGCCTCTTTATTAATACTAATAAGTGGACTAGCACTTGCCTTGAGTGGTGATACTTTCACTCTGAATATTACCGATTTAACCAATAAACATGTAACAGGGAGCCTAGCGTTATTGTCATATTTAGGATTTTTAATTGGTTTTGGTGTAAAACTTCCTATCTTTCCATTACATACTTGGCTACCCGATGCACATGGAGAGGCTAATGCACCAGTTTCAATGTTACTCGCTGGAATACTTTTAAAAATGGGAGGCTACGCTCTATTAAGGTTCAATGTTCAAATTCTGCCTGAAGTACATCTTCAAATTGCACCTGCATTAATTATTCTTGGGATCATCAACATAATATACGGAGCACTAAATGCATTTGCACAAGATAATGTTAAAAGGAGAATTGCATGTAGCTCAGTAAGTCATATGGGTTTTGT
Organism: Prochlorococcus sp. AG-347-E23; assembly: GCA_003281685.1. Taxonomy (GTDB): domain Bacteria; phylum Cyanobacteriota; class Cyanobacteriia; order PCC-6307; family Cyanobiaceae; genus Prochlorococcus_A. Next base: position 39,722 of record QCBH01000014.1, read on the forward strand.
TCTGTTAGGGATTGGAGCAGTAGATGCTCTAGGAATAAGCGGAGCAATGCTACAAATGATCAGTCACGGACTTATAGCTGCAGCTATGTTTTTTGTTACGGGCTCATTCTATGAAAGAACAAATACTCTTTCTATACCAAACATGGGCGGTTTAGCAAAGGTCTTGCCAATAACTTTTGCTTTTTTCTTAGCAAGCTCTTTGGCCTCTTTGGCACTCCCTGGGATGAGCGGTTTTATAAGTGAAATAACTGTATTTTTAGGTATCACTAGTCAAGAAGGCTTCAGCTCAATATTTAGATCAATAACGATTCTTATCGCAGCTATCGGTTTAGTTCTGACTCCAATATATCTTTTGTCAATGTGTAGGAGAGTATTCTTTGGCCCTAGAATTCCTGCACTAGCTACAGTTAAAGAGATGAATGGTAGAGAATTGACGATTGGTTTCAGTTTATTATTGCCTACTTTGGTGATAGGTTTTTGGCCGAAAGTCGCCATAAATTTATACGAATCTTCAACCAATGCTCTCAGTCAGCAGCTTACTTTAGCTAAGTTAATAGGATTAATCCCAACTTTAGTTAATTAGATTTTTTATAAATGGATACCTCAATTTTTAAATATGGAGAATTACCAGAATTTAAAAAATTTACTCCCGAAAAAATAAGTAAACAATTTCCAGTAGTACTAGAAAAGATCGACGAAGAATTTCAAAATATAGAGAAGGATTTATCTAACTATTTGATTCAAAATGATTTAAATTGGAATAAAGTAATAAATCCTTTAAATGAAGTCAATGAAATTCTTAGATGGAGTTGGGGAGTAATAAGTCACCTAAATGCTGTAAATAATTCTGAAAGTCTTAGAGAAATTTATTCAAAATTTCTTCCAGAAATTATTAGCTTAAGTAACAAATTTGGACAAAGTAAAATAATTTATAATTCTTTAGTCAAGCTTAAAGAGACAAACAACTTTGATCAAATAAAAAAAAGAATTTTAGATAAAGAAATTCTTGAGATGCAACATAGAGGAATTTCACTAAAGAAAAATGATCAAGAAGAATTTAATAAAATTTCAGAAAAACTAGGCAAGCTGTCAACCGAATTCAGTAACAATGTTCTTGATGCCACTAACGAATGGTTTTTAATATTAAATAAAAAATCTGAAGTTGATGGCCTTCCAGAACGAGTTCTTGAATTGATGGCAATTTCTGCATACAATCACTTAAAAAAAGATGAAGAAGTTGATATTAAAAATGGTCCTTGGAAATTGAGTCTAGATATTCCAACTTATACTTCGTTCATGACATATGCCACCGAGCGTAATCTTAGAGAAAAACTATATAAGGCATTCGTTAGTAGAGCGTCTCAAGGAGAAAAAAATAATTCTCAAATTATTGAAGATATATTATCTCTTAGAACTAAAAAAGCTAATCTTCTCGGTTATAAAAGTTGGGCAGAACTAAGTTTGTCAACGAAAATGGCGAAAGAAATTAAAAATGTAGAAAACCTTTTAGAAGAATTGAGAGAACCAGCATTCAAAACCGCAAAAACTGAATTAGAAACGCTCGATAAGTTTTCCAAAGCTAATGGGTTTCCAAAATCGCAGAATATTGAGCCATGGGATATTAGTTATTGGTCAGAACTTCTTAGAAAGGAAAAGCTCAATTTGGATCAAGAGTCTCTAAGACCTTGGTTCCCACTTAATGATGTTTTGAAAGGTTTATTTAAATTAAGTGAGAAGCTTTTTGAAATTAAAGTAATTGAGGCGACTGATGAGGCTCCTATATGGAATGATGACGTCTTATTTTTTAATATCCTCAATAAAGAAGATAAGAAAATAGCATCTTTTTACTTAGATCCATATTCGAGGCCTGAATCAAAGAGAGGGGGGGCTTGGATGGATGAATGTTTGAATAAAAATAATATTGGCAAAAAGACCATCCCTGTAGCTTATCTCGTTTGCAATCAGACTCCACCATCAAAAGATAAACCTAGTTTGATGAGTTTCGAAGAAGTTCAGACACTTTTCCATGAATTTGGTCATGGTCTTCAACATATGCTTACTACTGTAGATCTTCCTCAAGCAGCTGGCATCAACAACGTTGAGTGGGATGCAGTCGAACTTCCAAGTCAATTTATGGAAAACTGGTGTTTTCATAAAAATACACTTATGAATATTGCTAAGCACTACAAAACAGGAGAAAGATTATCCAATGAGAATTTTGAGAAGCTCCTAAAGAATAGAACTTTTAATTGTGGTATGGCTACTCTTAGACAACTACATTTTGCAATTACAGACCTCAGATTGCACAGTTCTATTGATAAAAACGAAGGTAAAACAGCAGATGGAATAAGAAGAGAAATTGCAAAACAAACAACTGTTATTGAACCAATTCAAGAAGATAACTTTCTTTGTTGTTTTAGTCATATATTTGCAGGCGGATATTCTGCAGGATATTACTCATATAAATGGGCTGAAGTATTAAGTGCTGATGCGTTTTCAATGTTTGAAGAAGCTGATCTAGAAAACTCTGAAGATTTAAACTTAATAGGAAAGAAATTCAAAGATACAATACTTAGCTTAGGAGGAAGCTTACCTCCACTAGACGTATTTAAACTATTCAGGGGAAGAGAGCCACAAACTGATTCCTTAATAAGACACTTAGGCCTATCTGGAGCTAGATAATAATTTCATCTATTATTTTGTCAACCACAGATTTATTTCTCACAAGGTTTCTATGTTTATATACTTTTACTGATATTTTTTTTCCAAAATTTAAATTTGTCCACCAGCCAGGAAAAACCATCATATCCCAATAAGTAAAGAAATTTATACACTCAATATCATCAAGAAAAAAATCATTATTTGCGAGTTCTCTTAAAAAAATTACTGTTTATTTTCATTTCTGATATTCCTCTAAAGGGATATTTAGGTATTAATTGCGCCATCAAAGTTCCTTTGTGAGGGGAACCTATTGATATTAATCTTCTTGTTCTTCTATACCCATTAAACTTTTGAAGCCAGTATCTACCAATTATTCCTCCCATAGAAAATCCCAAAATATCTATTTCTTTTTCTAAACCATATTTCTCTAAAATTAATTCATTTAATTTATTTGTCAAATCCATAATTGAAGTCATTCCATATGAGTGCTTGAGAGTTGGGGCAAAATATTCAATGCCAATATCATCAAGTTTTGAGGTAATAGGAGAAAAAATACTGGAAGTATTCCAAAGACCATGAATCAATATGATGGGATTTTGTTTTTCCAATACTTTAGTTATTTTCAAGAATTCTTACTATTGAGACCTTCCCATCGAAACCTGTGATTGGAGGATTACATTTTGTCAAAATAATTTTAACTTTAGAAAGCTTAAATTCCTTATCGATGATTTCTAAAATTGCGTTTGAATATTTTTCGATTGTGAAACAATATATTTTCTTTGATTGATCTTTTAAAATTTGAACTAATTTTGAATAGTCAATTGTTTTTTTAATATCATCACTTACTGTACATTTTTCAAAATCAGTCCACAAAAATATATCTAAAATAAATAGTTGTCCCAATTCCCTCTCTTCATCAAGAACGCCAACCCTTGCCCATAGTTTAATATTCTCAATTTTTAAAAAAGCTTCCATCTTTAAAAGTTTTAAAGATCCTTATGTATGTAGCTAGCCTTTCCTGATGAAAAATCATCAACTATATTCCCATCACCTTTTAGGAAATATTTATAAGTTACCAAACCTTCTAGACCTACAGGTCCCCTTGGTGGAAGAGTTTGAGTAGATATGCCAACTTCAGCGCCGAATCCATATCTAAAGCCATCTGCAAACCTAGTAGAGCAATTATGGTAAACACCTGCACTATCAACTAGATTCATAAATTTATTGGCAGTATTTGAATTTTCAGTAATTATTCCATCAGTATGTTTTGAACTATATTTTTGAATATGTGTGATTGCAGCCTCAAGATTATCAACAATTTTTATCGATAAAATTAAATCCAAATATTCAGTTTTCCAATCTTCTAGGCTAGCCTCATATTTTATCCCTAATTCAACTGATCTCTTATCTCCGATTAATTTGACATCATTAGAATTAAACAGAGGGATGGCCTTTTCTAAAAAAGCTGGTGCGATATCTTTATGGACTAATAAAGTTTCGATAGCATTACATGCCGCAGGATATTGAATTTTGCTGTCCAAAGCGACTGACAAAGCCATCTCTAGATTTGCCTCAATATCTATAAACAAGTGACAAATTCCATCAGCATGGCCTAGCACAGGAATTCTTGTATTCTCCTGAATAAATTTAACTAATTCATTACTTCCTCTTGGAATTATTAAATTAATATATTTCTCAAGATTTAACATCGCCATGCTATCTTTTCTGCTTGTTAATAAACATATTGCATTTTTATCAAAACCTGATTCATTTAAACCTTCTTGCAATGCTTTCACTATTGAAGTATTTGTTAAATTGGCTTCACTGCCACCTTTTAGCATTACCCCATTACCTGATCTTATTGCTAAAGAACTAATCTGCATCACGGCATCCGGCCTTGATTCAAAAATAACCCCTAAAACTCCAATCGGTACAGTTTTTCTCTCTAAGATCAACCCATTTGAAAGCTGCCTTTTTATTTGAACTTGATTTACAGGATCTGCCAATTCTCCAACTTTTCTTACTCCTTCAATTCCTGAATTTAATTTTGATTTTGATAACTTTAATCTAGAAAGTAAAGCCCTAGAAATACCCTTTTTTTCTGCACTTGAATAATCCGCATTATTTGCCTCTAATATTTCTTTAGAATTTTTTTCTAGATAATCAGCCATAAAATTTAAGGCTTCAATTCGATGTTGATTTCCAATCTGACTTATTTTCAATGATGCCAAACGAACTTTCTCAGCTTTTTCTAAAAGATCATTACTTGGTTGAGGAACCTCAAAGATATTAGCCATAATATTTTTTAATTGATTTAATAATAATTCAAATTAATGATTCTTTAAAGTAAATTTCACTCTGAGTTAATATCTAAAAAATAATTGAACTTGACTTTTCCAATCCCCATTGGCATCATATGAACCTAATAATTCTAAGTTTGGATTTGCTTGAAAAGTCAAAATTCCTAAAGGTGAAATATCATCTCTACCGGGGACGGTTTGAAAGGCAAAATTTACAGCATCAGTAATATCAAGCCCTATTTGGGCTACCCAAGCTTGAGAAGAAAATTCATCATTAGAAGATGATTGACCATCACTTTCAATATCTAAATTTTCATTGGAAAAAATATTATTTAATGAATCATTATTTTCTATTAATGCTGGATACAAAGATAACTGAAATCTCTCACTAAGTGCATCAGCATTATTAAGTTGAGAAATAAATGCTCTATTTATTAAATTTGCAGAGTTACCTCCAATCAAACCAATTATTTGAGATCTGTTGTAACTTGGAGTACTCCTTAATTGGATTCTTCTATTTTCATCAGCAAAAGATAATTGATCTAAAAATCCTTCATAAGATGCTTCAATTTTGATAAGCCTTGAATTGCCAATCCCAAATGATCCCAAACCACTAGAAGTTGCATTTACATCAAGATCACCTGAGATGTTTGAATTCTGATTATTTTCATTTATGGGTATTATAGAATCTGGAACTCTACTAACCAGAGAAAAATTAATAAATGGAACAACGCCACTTCTTGATGCAAATAAAATATAATTATCTTTATTTTTATCCAGTTTAAATGGAGTAGTATAAAGATTAGCTCTACCTTTTTCAAGGTAAATTAGACCTCTAGCATTTAAATCCTTTCCTACCTTTCCGTTTATATTAAGATCTAATTTAGTATCTAAATAAGCTTGAACTAATTCTGAATATTGAAGTTTAAAATCTGGACCAAGTTTTAATTTGAGATTATTAAAACTCAAATTATCCAAATAATTAGGCAAAGTTTCGCCTAAAAGAACTGAATTCAAAATTGTTTCATTTGAAATAATTTCAATATTTTCATTATTATTCCAATAAAGTTCTGGCCAATCTTTTTCATCCTCTTTTAGTTTAAGATT
>QCBH01000015.1 GCA_003281685.1 Prochlorococcus sp. AG-347-E23
CTTGAGGTTAGTCAATTGTGGAGAGATACAGTTTTAAATATCACCTCAAAAGACAAAAATATCTTTCTAAGCAATATGTACGTTGATAATGCAGCAATGCAATTAGTTAGAGATCCTAGTCAATTTGATGTGATTTTAACTAGCAATTTATTTGGTGATATTTTAAGCGATTTAGCCGCAATGTTAACTGGTTCTATTGGTATGCTTCCATCTGCTTCTCTAAACAATAATGGCCCAGGAGTTTTTGAACCTGTTCATGGTTCGGCTCCTGATATAGCTGGTAAGAACATAGCAAATCCTATTGCGATGCTTTTATCCGCTTCCATGATGTTAAAAATTGGATTAAATGAAGAAAAAGCCGCAGAAAATTTAGAAACTGCTATTGATAAAGTTTTATCAAACGGATTTAGAACAGCCGATTTAGCTGATGGTTCTTCTGAAGTTTTATCTTGCAGTGAAATCGGTAATAAAATAATAGATGAAATTTAAAAAATTAATAAATAAAAAAATATTTTTAAGCAAGACATAAAGTTGGCATATGACCTGTCAGAATCATTAAATATTGTTTTTAAAAAATGTCAAAACGTCATCCAGTAGTTGCTGTAACAGGATCTTCAGGAGCAGGAACAAGTACAGTAAAAAGAGCCTTTGAGCATATTTTTGCCAGAGAAGATATTGTTCCCGCCGTTGTAGAAGGTGATAGTTACCACAGATTTGAAAGAATGCCTATGAAAAAAGCGATGGCAGAGGCTCTTTCAAAAGGTGAAAATTTCTCTCATTTTGGTCCAGAGGCAAATCTTTTTGACAAGCTACAACAACTTTTTAAAATCTATGGTGAAACTGGAGGAGGAAAGAAAAGATATTATCTACATAGTCTTGAAGAAGCAGAAGAACATAATACAAGACTTGGGACATCCTTAGAACCTGGGCAATTTACTCCATGGGAAGATATTCCTGAGGGAACAGACGTACTTTTTTATGAAGGTCTGCATGGCGGGGTAGAAGGTGATGGATACAATGTGGCATCTTATGCTGATTTACTTGTTGGTGTTGTTCCGATAACAAATTTAGAGTGGATTCAAAAGATCCATAGAGATAACGCAGAAAGAGGTTACTCAGCGGAAACCATTGTGGATACTATATTGAGAAGAATGCCTGATTATATAAATCACATTTGCCCACAATTCAGCAAAACTGATATTAATTTCCAAAGAATTCCCACAATTGACACTTCTAATCCCTTCATATGTAGGAATATCCCAACACCTGATGAGAGCTTTGTGATCATACATTTCAGAAAAGGGGCAAGAGAGAAATGGGGGATTGATTTTCAATACTTACTTGGAATGATTAACGATTCATTTATGTCAAGTCCAACAAGTATCGTTGTAAATGGAGGAAAAATGGGTTTCGCAATGGAACTGATTCTCACTCCAATAATTCATAAAATGATTGAGGAGAAAAATAAATAATAATTAATTTCGATTATCAACTCCAAATCATTATATTTTTTTACTTTAAGGAGTTTTTAATCTAAATGATCTCAAATTTTTATATATCTTTCTTGATAAAAGTACCTTATTTAGATTTAAATAGAAAAAACAGGTAACGTTGTGTCATTAATCGACTGGTTTGCCGCAAGGCGTAAAGATCAATTTGTTGGGAAAGTTTCGCAAGATACTGATGAGGGAGATGGTTTGTGGGTTAAATGTTCAGAATGTTCGCAAGTAGCCTATAGAAAAGACTTAGTTTCAAATTTTAATGTTTGTAGTAATTGTGGACACCACAATAGGATTAATAGCGATGAAAGGATAAATATAATTGCTGACAAAAATTCATTCGTAGAGTTTGATAGTTCACTAAGTCCTACAGATCCTTTAGGTTTTAAAGATAGAAGGTCATATGCTGATCGAATTAAAGAAAGTCAAGCAGGTACAGGTTTAAGAGATGGAGTCGTAACAGGTATCTGTTCTGTAAATTCAATCCCCTTAGCATTAGCTGTCATGGATTTTAGATTTATGGGAGGATCCATGGGTTCAGTAGTTGGGGAAAAAATTACAAGGATAATTGAGAGAGCAACTTCAAAAAATTTTCCAATTCTTATTGTTTGCGCATCAGGAGGTGCAAGGATGCAAGAAGGTATGTTAAGTCTCATGCAAATGGCAAAAATATCTGGAGCACTAAAAAAACATAAAGAAAAAAATCTTCTTTATATGCCCTTATTAACTCATCCAACCACTGGGGGGGTAACAGCAAGCTTTGCAATGTTAGGTGATTTAATTTTGGCCGAACCTAAAGCTCTTATTGGATTTGCTGGAAGAAGGGTTATAGAACAAACATTAAGAGAAAAATTACCCGATAATTTTCAAACAGCTGAATATCTGCTAGAGCATGGTTTTGTTGATGTAATAGTCAAAAGGAAAGATCTCAAGGATACTCTGACTAAAATTTTAAAAATTCATGGTGTAAAAGAACCTGCAAAAGCAAATATATAATATGCGAATTATTTCAAATTTCTTTTATTTTTCTCTAAGCCTTTTATTATTAATTTTAAATTTTGCTCCATATTCTTATGGAATAGGAAATGTTGACTGGGTCCTACTAAAAGAGAATAATGAAGGGAAAGAATGGATTGATAAAGGCAGTATTAAACCGCTTCCAAATGATGAAATAAGTGTCTTAACAAAGTTCTTTAAAAATCCTACTAATTCTGATGATAATGGAGAGTTATCACTTTATGTAATGAAAATTAATTGCGTTGAAAAAAAGTTCAAAGATACCTCTATAAATGGAATACCTCAATTCAATTCAAAATGGCAAACTTCTAATAATGATGAACTAATAGATGTCGTTATTGAAAGTAGCTGTTCAGAGTTTATAAATGGATAACAATGAATTCTAAAAATAAAAAATTAAAAATAGCAATCGCTGGACTAGGGTTTGGTAAAAAAGTTCATTTAGAAGCATTAAAAGAGTCTGATCACTTAAGTCCTGTAGCTATTTATCATTATGAAAAAAAGTATAAATCAATTCTAGAAAAAGAAACTGGATTAGAGTTTTTTCATAATTGGGAAGACTTAGTTAAATCTCAAGAAATTGATGGAATTATTATTGCTACCCCTCCTGAATCAAGATTTAAATTAGCAAAACAAGCTCTTGAGAATAATAAAAACTTGCTATTAGAAAAACCGGTTTCAATATCGTCCTCTGAAATAGAAGAGCTACAGAGAATATCTTTGATTAATAACTTAAGCGTATGTATTGATTTCGAATATAGAGCAGTACCCCTTTTTCTTCAAACAAAAAAACTTATTGATGAAAATGTTTTAGGAGAAATATATTTAGTCAAATTAGATTGGTTAATGGGTAGCAGATCCGACCCTAAAAGAGCTTGGAATTGGTATTCTTTGGAAGAAAAAGGTGGAGGAGTTATTGGCGCCTTAGGTACTCATGCATTCGACATGTTGAATTGGTTTTTTGGAGAATCAATAAATGTATCTGGCAAGTTAGCAACATCAATCAAAAAAAGACCTTTAGCTGATTCATCTGATTTTAATGAAGTTACTAGCGAGGATGTTTGTCTGGCCAATATAGAAATATCAAACTATAGCTCCAATCTTATTCCATGTCAGGTATCTCTATCATCGATTTCTAAAAATGGTAGAGGTTTTAGTTTAGAAATATATGGAAGCGAAGGTTCACTTGTTCTTAAAAGCGAGAACCAAAAGGATTACGTCCATGGTTTTAATTTGAAATATTCAAACAATGAAAATAAAATACAAAATCTAACTGCAGATCCAAGATTTAATTTTGAAAAAACATGGACTGATGGAAGAATAGCTCCAGTTTTAAGAATTCAAAATTTATGGGCTGAGAGTATTTTTAATCAAACACCTATCATTCCAGGATTATGTGAGGGAATTGCGAGTCATAAAGTTTGCGAAGCCATAAGAGAATCTTCGAAAAGCGGATTAAGAATCAAAATTTAAAGCTATACATCTATAAGTAGCAATTATCACCCGATAAAGTATTGGATTGATTTTATTTTTTTTTCATATTCTGGAAAAATCAATTGAACTGAATTATTAAAGAATGGCTTTAAATTATTACAAAAATGAGCTTAAAGAGAATGCTCAATTACTAGCTTCTAAAGGGAAAGGGATATTAGCGGTAGATGAATCAACTAAAACAGTAGGTAAAAGACTCGCTGGAATTGGCGTTGAGAATACTGAAGACAATAGGAAGGCATATAGAGGAATGCTTTTTACTACAGAAGGTCTTGGGAAGTATATAAGTGGTGCAATCCTCTTCGAAGAAACTCTTTATCAGAATCACCAAGATGGTGAGTCAATGGTTAAGAAACTAAATGATTTAGGTATTATTCCAGGTATAAAGGTCGATAAAGGTCTAAATCCACTTCCTGGAGGAGGAGATGTAGAAACTTTTTGCTCTGGCCTAGATGGGTTAGTTGAAAGAGCAGCAAAATATTATGAGCAAGGTGCAAGATTTGCAAAGTGGAGAGCAGTTCTGCAAATTACAAATGATGGTTGTCCTTCAAAATTATCAATTCAAGAGAATGTCTGGGGATTAGCAAGGTATGCAAGATCCGTTCAAGAATCTGGTTTGGTACCAATTATTGAACCTGAAATCTTAATGGACGGCGATCATACTATTGAAAAAACTGCTGAAGTCCAAGAAGAGGTAATAAAACAGGTTTATATTGCCTGTCAAGCAAATGGAGTTTTTCTAGAGGGAACTTTATTAAAACCTTCTATGACTGTTAATGGAGCAGATTGTCCAAAAAAGGCTGATCCTATGAAAGTTGCTGAAATGACAATAAGAACTATGGAAAGGTGCGTTCCTGCATCTGTTCCTGGAATAGTTTTCTTATCAGGAGGGTTAAGTGAAGAAGCTGCATCTATCTATTTAAATAATATGAACACTCTTTACAGGAAAGCTTTATGGAATGTTTCATTCTCCTATGGAAGAGCATTACAGCACTCATGCTTAAAGGCCTGGAAAGGAATCGACGTTGAAGGGGGGCAAAAAGCATTAATAGCTAGAGCCCAGGCAAACTCTGAAGCTTCAAGAGGTGCCTATGTAGCAGGATCTCAACCTTCATCTGATGAGCAATTGTTTGTGGCAGGCTACACTTACTAACTAAAAAAATCCTAAAAATATACTCGGAGTCATAAAATTAGTTTCTTTAATTTAGTATTTTGTATATCTAATGACGTGACATTTGATACCTCTTTATACTAAACTCTCGGAAACATATGCTTTATATAGCATTTAACTTATTTTAATTATGGCCCTCGTTCCACTAAGACTACTTTTAGATCACGCTGCTGAGAATGGTTACGGTATTCCAGCTTTCAATGTTAATAACCTTGAGCAAGTTCAAGCAATTATGGAAGCAGCATATGAAACTGATAGTCCTGTAATCCTCCAAGCTTCAAGAGGGGCAAGAAATTATGCAGGAGAAATTTTCCTACGCCATCTAATCCTTGCTGCTACAGAAACATATCCTAATATTCCAGTGGTAATGCACCAAGACCATGGTAATGAGCCATCAACATGTTATTCAGCAGCAATAAATGGTTTCACATCAGTAATGATGGATGGTTCTCTAGAGGCTGATGCAAAGACACCCGCTAGTTACGAATATAATGTTGCAGTTACTAAAAAAGTAGTAGATTTTGCTCATTCAGTTGGAGTTAGTGTTGAAGGAGAATTAGGTTGCTTAGGTTCATTAGAAACAGGAAAAGGTGAAGCAGAAGATGGTCATGGATTTGAAGGTGAACTTTCTACAGATATGCTTTTGACTGATCCTGAAGAAGCTGCAGATTTTGTTGCTAAAACAAAAGTTGATGCATTAGCAATTGCTATAGGAACAAGTCATGGTGCATATAAATTTACAAGGAAGCCAACAGGAGAAGTTCTTGCAATAAGCAGAATTGCAGAAATCCATAAAGCACTACCAAATACACATCTTGTAATGCATGGATCTAGTTCAGTGCCTCAGGAATGGTTGGATATCATTAACAAATATGGTGGTGAGATTCCTCAAACATATGGTGTTCCTGTTGAAGAGATTCAAGAAGGAATAAGAAATGGAGTTAGGAAAGTCAACATTGATACCGATAACAGACTTGCTTTCACTGCCGCGGTTAGAGAGGCAGCATTTGCTGACAAGGCAAATTTTGACCCAAGACATTTCAACAAACCTGCTAGAAAATACATGAAGCAAGTTTGTCTTGACAGATACAAGCAGTTCTGGTGCGAAGGTCAAGCAAGTAAGATCAAACAAAACAGCACTAATTATTTTGCTGATCTTTACGCTAAAGGTGATTTAGATCCCAAAGTAAAAGCTACTGTTTAATTAATAACGGAATCAAACAAAAAAGACCTCCAAAATTGGGGGTCTTTTTTTTATTTCAATATTAATGATTTTAATGTAAAGAGACCATCAGTCCCACCAATTGTCTCGTCACATGCTCGTTCTGGATGAGGCATTAAACCTAGAACATTTCCCTTTTCATTAGTTATGCCTGCGATATCAAATGATGATCCATTAGGATTATTTTTATATCTCAAAGAGATCAATTCATTATCTACAAGTTTTTTTAAAGTATCAGAATCACAATGATATCTTCCTTCCCCATGCGCTATTGGCAACTTAATAGTATGTTTTTCATCACCATTATTAAACCAACCTCCTTTTGAAGAAACAATATCCAGTTCAACGTCATCACAGATAAAATTAAGATTTTTATTTGCAACAAGAGCACCAGGCAAAAACCCTGATTCTGTCAATATTTGAAACCCATTACAGATTCCTAAAACTCTTTTCCCGCTTTTAACAAACTCATCTAAGGCATTTATTATTGGAGAGAATCTCGCAATTGCTCCGCATCTTAGATAATCACCATAGCTAAATCCTCCAGGTAAAACTATTGCATCTACATCACTTAAATCTGAAGACTCATGCCACAAGTATTTTGTTCTTATGTCCAGGCAACCTTCTAATGCCCATGAAACATCACGATCACAATTGGATCCAGGAAAGACAACAACTCCTACAGTAAAACTATCCATCTTATAATTTTTCTAGTAAATACTCATAATCTTCAATAACAGTATTTGCGAATAACCTATCACACAATAAATCAATTTTTTCTCTTACTTCGTTTTCACCATTACCTTCTATTTTCACCTCAATCATTTTTCCTATACGTAATGATTTTATTCCCTCGGCTCCAAGTTTTATAGAAGCAGATTTAGTAGCTTCCCCTGCTGGATCTAATACTGAGGGTCTTAGTCTTACAAAAACTTTTACAGCAAATTGGTCCAATTAAAAATTAATTTCTACTAGAAGATTAGTTTAAATTTTAATAAAAGGTACTATTGATTAATAAACAAATATTTTTTACCTTAAGGTTTTCTGAGTAATTAAATGTTTATATAGCCTCTACCAAAACAAACTAAACAAGTTCTTCTTGAATTTTCATGTGTTTTAAAATTTCCTGCCCCTCCACATTTTGAACATTTTATTTTATCAATTGAAGTAACTTTGTCAGAGATTATTTGTTTTAAAGCAATTTTTGGATTTTCCATCTTGGATTATCTTCTGTAGTAAGTATCTCGGTAGGTAACTATAAAGTCAAAATGGTATTTTTGGGCCACTTAAAATCTTAAATTTCTCTTTAATTTTTCTATCGAACGTTTTTATAGATTTTTCATCAAAGGAAATTATTACTAATTCAAGCCCAGCATTATCATTTGGTCTCCAACAATTGTTTGGAGCTTCTTCAAACCAAGTATTAATTTTCTTTCCAACAATTTGTATTTGTAAAGGCAATGATTTGTTTGGTATCCAAATACGTCCTTTAATTCGAAGAATGTTTAATTCATCCAAGATGTTTGACATCTCCTTTTCAAAGTCATTTTTTTCAAGGAAATAATTTAATTTAAATGAATCTGATATAAGCTCAACATGATTATGGTCATGTTCTTCCGTTAAAAATTCTTTATAAGTCTCTTTTTTAAAATTAATGTCAAATAGATAATTTAAATCAATTTTGCCATTCTTTGATTTAAGGACTGGTGTAGATGAGTTTAAACTTCCTTGAATTTTATTTTTTACAACGTCAAACTGATCATTATTTAAGATATCTGATCTAGAGACTAAAACGATATCAGAAACTTCTAGTTGCTCCTCAAAAAGTTCATCTATTGTGGCGTTGTGATCAATTTTATCTGTTTCATTATATTGTTTTGTTATTTTATTTAAATCATTAATTGGTGAACCATTAAGCATTGATTCTCCATTAACGATACCAACAACAACATCAAGATAGATGGAAGACCTAATCTCAGGCCAGTTAAGTGCTTGAATTAAGGGAATTGGTAGTGCCAAGCCACTTGTTTCGATAATTATTGATTCGATAGGAGGATTAAATTCTAGGAGAGCTTTTATTGATGGGACAAAATCATCTTGAACAGTACAACATAAACATCCATTATTTAATTCGATTACGCATTCTTCTTCAGTTTCATCACATCTATCGCAACTTTTAATTAAATCACCATCAATTCCAACATCACCAAATTCATTTATTATTAAACCGAATTTTTTATTACTCTCCTCTAACAAATTTCTGAGAAAAGTTGTTTTACCTGAACCAAGAAACCCGGAAACAATTATTACTGGTATTTTTTTTTTCATCCTTAATTATTAACAACCCAGACTATATTCAGTACTCTCTCCTGTGGAACTATTTGTGCCATTAGCAATCGCACATAATTGTTTTTGTTGTGTTCGACTAAGAACAGCATCAGTAAAATCTGCACCATCTATTTTTGCTCCCTCAAAATTACTCTCCATTAATAAAGCATTTGTAAAATTAACATCCGAAAGATCTGCATCTGTAAAGTCTGTTGCATAAGCTAGTGCATCTCTTAAATTGGCTCCATTAAACTTTGAGTTTTGCAATTTACTATTATTGAAAACCGCGCCTTCTAAATTACTTTCACTGAAATTAAACCCATTCAAATCAAACTTAACGTATTCATTACCGCTTAAATCTTGACCATGCATATCCGGCTCTAAATTAAGGTCTTGTTGGTTTCTAATCTCAGGGGGTCTTTTAGCCCATGCAGAATTTATAGAATTAAAAAATATAATTCCAACAAGCAATAATGCAATTAATGCATTTTTTAGTGAAGGGAAAACAATTGATTTAATCATAATAAAACTGTATTTTAGAACTTAAGTATTTAAAGTTTGTAAGAGTATCTTAAAGGAAAATATATGGCAATGTCACTAAAGGTTATTGTTCCTCCTCATCCATTAATAAAACATTGGCTTTCAATATTGCGAGAAAAAAATACTCCAAATATTTTGTACTCAACAGGATATGAACAATTAGGAAAATGGCTTACGTATGAAGCATTACGTAATTGGCTTCCATATAAAAAAGAAATTGTAAATTCTGATAATGGGGACGCAGATGGATTCTTTATTAATAATGATTATCCAATAAAAGTGCTCGCAATGTTGCCCGAAGGATTATCTCTTTGGTTTGGGTCTAAAGAGGTAATTCCTAATGCAACTCTTTCATTAGGAGAACTTCCTAAAACTATTGAATCAAATGAAGGAGTTATTTTTTATTCGGAACAAATAACTACAAAATCGACAACATTAGAAACTTTAATTAAATTAAAGGAATTAGGAGTTGATTCCAATAGGATTTTGTTAATAACTGCTATTTGCTCAAATAAAGGGTTAAATAAAATTGCGAAATTATTCCCTAACCAGGTAATTTACACCTCTTGCATAGATGAGGAAGACGAAAACGCAAAATCATTAGTACCGGGTATTGGGGATCCTATATTGCGTTTGAGTACAATATATCAAGATAAGAACTAATATATAATATAGGAGCAAATATTTTACCAATGTCTGAATACAGAGATTCGTCTTCAAATAATCTTTTATCATTAATAAGCGGTGCTTTTATTGGAGCAGCAGGTTTAGCTTTGTGGTTAATATCCGAAGCAGACAAAAGAAAGGAGGAAAAGAAACAAAAAGCAATGATGTATTCCTCTAGGATTCAAGACGGCTCTGAAGCGATCGATTCAAATGAAAATATAAATGAAGTTCAAGGAGAGAATCTGGAGAAGAAAGTTGAGCAACTTAATTCTGCAATTGCTGATGTGAGAAAGCAACTTGAAGAGTTGGGGCAATAGAATAAAAAAGGTTCTCAAATAATATGAATAAACTCAGATCATCTGCAATAACCCAAGGTGTGCAAAGATCCCCTAACAGATCGATGTTAAGAGCTGTTGGATTTAATGATGAAGATTTTAATAAACCTATTATTGGAGTTGCAAATGGATACAGCACCATAACACCATGCAATATGGGTTTAAATAAGTTAGCTCTAAAAGCTGAAGAGTCAATAAAAAGATCCGGTGCGATGCCTCAAATGTTTGGAACGATCACAGTAAGTGATGGCATTTCTATGGGGACAGAGGGTATGAAATATTCACTAGTTTCGAGAGAAGTTATTGCTGATTCAATAGAAACAGCATGCAATGCTCAGAGTATGGATGGAGTGCTTGCCATAGGTGGGTGCGACAAAAATATGCCAGGTGCCATGATAGCGATTGCAAGAATGAATATCCCCTCAATTTTCATTTATGGAGGGACAATTAAACCCGGGAAATTACATGGAGAAGATCTTACTGTTGTTAGTGCATTTGAAGCTGTTGGACAATTAACATCAGGCAAAATTAATGAAGAAAGGCTAATCCAAGTTGAGAAAAATTGTATTCCTGGTGCTGGTAGCTGTGGAGGGATGTTTACAGCTAATACAATGTCTGCGGTAATAGAAGTATTAGGTTTAAGCCTTCCTCATAGTTCAACTATGGCTGCTGAAGATCTTGAAAAAGAACTAAGTGCAGATAAAAGTGCTGAGATACTAGTCTCTGCGATAGAAAAAGATATAAGACCTTTAGACCTAATGACTAAGAAAGCATTTGAAAATGCAATATCAGTAATTATGGCAATTGGCGGATCAACAAATGCGGTATTGCATATCTTAGCTATTGCGAATACTGCAGGAATAAATATCAATATTAATGATTTTGAGAGAATCAGACAAAAAGTACCGGTTATTTGTGACCTTAAACCGAGTGGTAAATATGTGACGGTAGATCTTCATAAGGCAGGTGGGATTCCACAAGTAATGAAAATACTTTTGAATGCAGGATTAATTCATGGCGATTGCAAAAACATTGAAGGCAAAACTATCTCAGAATACTTACAGAATATTCCAGATAAGCCACCAACAAATCAAAATGTCATAAGAGATATAGATGACCCTCTTTATAAAAAAGGACATTTAGCGATATTAAAAGGTAACTTAGCAAGCGAAGGTTCTGTAGCCAAAATTAGCGGAGTAAAAAACCCTGTATTAACAGGTCCAGCAAAGATTTTTGAAAGTGAAGAGGATTGTTTAAAATCGATATTAAATAACGATATCAAAGCTGGTGATGTTGTTGTTATTAGAAATGAAGGCCCTGTAGGAGGTCCAGGCATGAGAGAAATGTTAGCTCCAACATCTGCAATTGTTGGTCAAGGCCTCGGAGAGAAGGTCGCTTTAATTACCGATGGCAGATTTAGCGGTGGTACCTATGGTCTGGTTGTAGGTCATATAGCCCCAGAGGCTGCTGTTGGCGGGAATATTGCTTTAATAAAACAGGGTGATTTAATTACAGTAGATGCTGTAAAGCAACTTATTGAAGTTGATTTATCTGACGAAGAATTAGAAAAAAGAAAAAAAGATTGGGTAAAACCTACACCAAAATACAAAAGAGGGATACTTTCAAAATATTCGAAAATCGTGAGCACATCAAGTTTAGGGGCTGTTACTGATTTATAGATCAGCTCAAGGTTTATTTTCTTAATCAATAAAGCTTTTTATCCTATTTGCTAAGTTTTCCAATCTAGCGCTGTATTTTGGTGAGTTGCATTTTTTTCCATTATTGCTATTCATCCACAATGTTTTAACTCCACACCACAATATTGGTTCATCAGGAAAGTTAAGCTTAGAGATAACTAAAACTAACTCTTTATTTGATTTGAAAAGTTCTAATTCAAGATCGTAAATTTCTAATCTTTTACCTTCTTTATCTCGACATAAGATATTAACCGTCAAATCAATATCTTCTACTTCGATTTCGTATTCACCATTTATTTTTACGACAGAATGAACAAAAGGTTTATTTGTTAAATCTGCTGACTTAGCGATTAAGCTCTCTATATTTTTAGATGGATTTTCAAAAAACACTTATTGATTTAATTAAAACTTTTATGGAACCTTGTTTAAACTCATTATTAAGCAATCCATCATCACCAAACTTAGAGTGTAGTAGTTGCAATCTTTTAATTTTAGAAGGCTTGAATTTAAATGGGAATCTTACCTTATTAGCTCTTACTGAAGGTTTTAGATCACTAAACAGAATTTGAACATTTGTTGTTCCGAATTTTTTTGTTGGGAATGATTTAATCCATCTAAGACCACCTGGAATAAATTCTGTTAGTCCAAGGAGATCATCTTCACAAGCGACAGCAAATTTAAAAGTTCTTCCTTGTCCATCAACATTTAATTCGAAGGATGAATATTCAGATAAGTTTAAAGAGGGTTTAAAAATAGGCGATCTACAACTAACAAATCCTCCTGCTTTCTCGACAATATTACCCTTTAATAACAACCCAGAATTTGAAATTTCACAAAAAGCTGAACTTGATCCGCCCATCACAGTATCATTTAATGTTTTCCAACCATCAAACCCCTTTTTTTGGAACAAAAAATTTTTTTTACTCATTAAATAATTTAGATAATTAATAGACTTTAACTAAATTTCTAATTCTTTTGCTGATTCCTGATCACAAAATATTGAAATTTGATTGATAGATTTTATTAATTTAGATGGTGTTCTATCTGGTGGCTCCTTTTCATCTAATAACCTCTCAAGAGCAATTCTTTTATTGGCTCCACTAACCAAAAATACTATCTTTGATGAGGCCGAAAGGACCTTTGGCGTTAATGAAATTCTTTTTAATCCTTTGCCTTCATTAAAAATCACAAAATCATCTACATTATTATTTTTTTGATAAGGAAAAAGTGAAGCTGTATGACCATCGTCTCCAAGACCTAATAAAGTTAAATCAAATGAGGGAGGGTTTGATCCGCATTTTTCAAATAATTTAGAAATAAATTGATTTTTTGTAGCTTCATCATCAGCGTTTACTTCATTAAAAATTTCATAAAAATAAGCTTTAGATCCAAAACTAGTTAACAAAGAATTTTTCAACATTAACGAGTTACTTAATTCTGAATTTGGATTAACACATCTTTCGTCTCCTAAAAAAACATCAACAAAATCCCATTTAAGATTGCTTTTAGAAAGCAGTTGATACACAGACTTAGGTGTTGAACCACCACTTACACAAAATTTGAACCTGTCTTTCTTTTTTAAAGTATGAATAATGTGACTTTCAATAAACTTAAAAACAGCTATTGATAGTTTTAACTTGTCTTTGTATATATTTACGGTGTATCCATTTTTGACCTTTTCAATCATTTCATCCATTCAGTATGAAAACTGCCTTCCTTATCAATTCTTTCATATGTATGAGAGCCAAAACAGTCTCTCATTGCCTGAACAAGATTCTGAGGAAGTCTATTGGTTCTATAACTATTCAAATAATCTAAAGTACTTGATAGGCATGGTACTGGTATGCCTGATTTTGTAGATAAAGAAACTACTTTAGCTAAGTTATCTAATCTTATCCCGATTTCATTATTGAACCAATCATCAAAAATTAAATTTTTTAGATTAGGGTCTTTGTTATAAGCATCTTGAATTTTACTTAATAATTTTGATCTAATTATGCAACCACCTTTCCATATTTGAGCAATTGACGGCATATTCAAACCATAGTTATATACTGCAGATGCTTCTCTTAAAATATCCATACCTTGGGCATAGCTAGCAATTGTGGCAAGGACTACAGCATCAAATAAAGGTTTCATTCCATCTGATATATTTCCTAAATCAAAATCCTCTATCTCTTTAGATGGAATAGTTTTTTCAATCTCGCTACGTTGCTCTTTTAAAGAACTCATTACTCTTGCATTTAAAGATGCATAAATAGTTGGGACTGATACACCCAGTTCTAAAGCACTTACAACAGTCCATAACCCAGTACCTTTCTGGCCAGCTTTATCTAATATTTTTTCGACGACATCATCTCCAGTTATCTCATCTTTTGTATTTAGACAAATCTCTGTTATCTCAACAAGATAAGAAGCTAATTCATCAGTCTTATTCCAAATACCAAATACCTCTGACATCTGCTTTCCATTCATACCTTTGACTCTCTTCATAAGGTCATAAGCTTCTGCCAGTATTTGTTCAATTCCATATTCAATTCCATTGTGAACAGTCTTTACAAAATGACCTGAGCCTCCTGGTCCAACATATGCAACACAAGGTCCGTCTTCAACTTTTGCAGCCATTTTTGTTAATAAGCTTTCTATTGCATCATATGAAACCTTAGTACCGCCTGGCATCATACTTGGCCCTTCTAAAGCTCCTTTGGCACCACCTGAGACTCCCATTCCAATGTATCCAAAACTTTTACTTTCAAGAGTATTTACCCTTCTTTCTGTATCTTTAAATTGAGAATTACCTCCATCTATTAATAAATCTCCTTCCTCAAGATATCCAGAAATATTGTCTATAACAGCATCAGTTGCGGGTCCAGCTTTTACCATCATTAGAATTCTTCTAGGTCTCTCTAGCTTATTAACAAATTCTTGAAGAGTTTCTGCTCCCTCTATATTCTTCCCAAGGCCACGACCTTGCAAAAATTCTTCAGTTTTTGAGTAAGTCCTATTAAAAACTACACTAGAAAATCCATTTCTCTCTGCGTTAAGAACTAAATTTTCGCCCATAACACCAAGACCTATTAAACCAAAATGTGCCTTGGACATAAAAAATTAAAAAACTCAATAAATATAGTGTGCCTACAACTCAACAAAATTGCTCAAAAAAAAAACTTATGTCAGCGAAAAATGATCGAAAAGATTTAAATAATAGTTCCGTTTGCAATAGTTGCATTTTTAACTACTACAACAATTCCATTTCTGATATAAAAGCCTAATTCTGGCTTATCTGCTTCTTCTACTCGATCTTTATTAATGATCACAACATTATCACCAATTCTTGTATTCTTATCAAGAATTGCTCTTTTTACAGTAGTTCCTTCCCCTACTCCAAGAGGTGTTCCTCCTCCTTTTCTTAATTCAATCCTCTCTTCAGGTGATTCAAAGAAATCGGCACCCATAACAAGAGTGTCCTCAAGAACCGAATCACTTTCAATCCTGCTTCTTACACCTAAAACACAATGCAAAATACTACATGACATCAAGATTGTACCTTCACAAACTATTGAATCAGTAATTTGAGCATCTACTAGTTTAGAAGGGGGAAGAAATCTTGGTCTTGTATAAATTGGAAATTTTTCATCATAAAAACTAAATGGAGGTTTTGGTTGCTCAGTCAAGGCAAGGTTTGACTCAAAAAATGCCCCAATGGTACCGATATCTTCCCAGTAATCATCGAATACATAACTTTTAAGAGTGTCGCCCCTATTGAGGGCTTCAGGAATTATATCCTTACCAAAATCCGTATAACTAGGAAATTTATTTAAAAGATCGAAAAGAGTATTTCTGCTAAAAACGTAAATACCCATAGAGGCTAGATAGGGTTTTTCTATAGCTGACTCTTTACTTAATCCAAATTTTGAAGTATCTACTGCCATTGCCTTTAACTTCTCTCCAGTGGGCTTTTCACTGAATTCTTTTATATTTCCTATATCATCTGTTCTCATGAGGCCAAAACCTTCTGCTTGAGCCTCATCAACAGGCAAAGCTGCAACAGTTAAGTCAGCACCATTATCTCTATGATGTTGAACAAATAAACTGTAATCCATTCTGTACAGTTGATCCCCTGACAATATTAAATATTCATCAACATCCCACTCTTGAAATAACCATTGGTATTTTCTTACGGCATCAGCGGTACCTTCAAACCATGTGGGACTATCAGGAGTCTGTTGCGCGGCCAAAACCTCCACAAATCCTTGGCCGAAAGGGCCATTCAAATTATAAGTTCTTCCTATATGTCTATTTAAAGATGCACTATTGAACTGGGTCAATACATACATTTTTTCAATGCCTGAATTTATACAATTACTAATTGGGATATCTATTAAACGATACTTACCTGCCAAAGGCACAGCAGGTTTAGCCCTCATTTTTGTTAAAGGGTAAAGTCTAGAACCTTTTCCTCCTCCGAGGATTATGGCCAACACACGCTTCATTAAATCTAATGGAGGTAGATATACAACTACTTAAAGTAACTGATTATGGGCATTTTTAGAAATACTAATGGTCAGTTTACGAAGGTATTTCGATAAATCACTAGAAAAACTTAATATAAATTGAGAAAAATTAGTTATTTTTGTCCTCTTCTACTAAAGAAAACAATTTTTCAACGATTTTCAAAGAAACTTGTCTTTCTTCTCTTGATTGAGGACTTCTCAACTTGGTAACAGGGGTGTGAAGTATTTTATTGATAATTCCTTTAGTAAGAGCTTCAACAACTTTTCTTTCTCGAGCCGAAAAATCTGGTCCCATCCTACTAAGTGCTTTTTGCAATTCCTCTTTTCTAATTAACTCCAAATCTGATCTAAGTTTATTAATAACTGGAACCGCCTCTAAACTTGCCCACCATTCTAGAAAAATGATCCTTTCTTCTTCTACTAAAGATTCCGCTTCCTTTGCTATTTTCTGCCTAAATTCTTGGTTTCTTGAAACGACCTCTTGTAAGTCATCAACATCAAATGATTTTACAAATTCATGTTGTTTGACATCATTAGATATATTTCTCGGTACACCAATATCAATAAATTTAAGTCTATTACTCAAATTTAATTTTTCAATTTTTGCGAGATCTATAATTGGCTCTTCAGAAGCAGTACTGGTAAAAACAATGGAAGATAGTGATATGTTTTCTTCTAATTCGTTTAACCCTCTACAAACAATCTCTAAATCAGGGAAGTCTTGAGCAAGATTTAATGCTCTATCAATATTTCTATTTAAAAGGATAAGTTTATGACATCCTTTTGATTTTAAATGAGTTATTAAAAGCCTACTCATTCGTCCCGCGCCAACAACAAGAACGTTCTCGGATTCCAAACTTACAAGAGTATCAAAACCCTTTTCTTGTCCAATTTTTAATTGGGCAAGTTCTACCGCTGCTGAACTAATTGATACGGCTCCAGTTCCTAAATTTGTTTCAGATCTTACTTTTTTACCTGTACTAACTGATTGAGTTAATAATCTATTAAGAATTGGCCCAGTAGATTGATTCTCTTGACCTAATCTCATCATTTTTTTTACCTGCGAAAGGATTTGTCCTTCCCCTAAAACGAGGCTATCGAGTCCTGCCGAGACTTTCATCAAATGCAAAACTGCTTCTTCCTGTCTAAAGCAAAAAAGATGTGGATTTAAATCTTCAAAAATAATTCCAGAATATTCTGATATAAATTCTTTTATAGATGAAATTCCAGTATTTTTATCCTTTACTAATGCATATATTTCCAACCTATTGCAAGTACTTAAGATTGACACCTCTAATACATCAGAGAAAGTTTTTAATGCTTTCAATGATTCTGTTATGGATTGGTCAGGTATACTTAATTTCTCACGCACTTCAACAGGTGCCGTGCGATGACTCAGTCCGACGACAACAATATGCATAATATCAACAATAAATTTTTAAAGACTGATACTCTTAGCACCATCTTTTATATGCACAGTATTTGTGAACCTTGCAGTACTATCTAATGTACTAATAACTAGACTGCTTGTTCTAACACAATCCCTTTCAAATTTAACACCGTCAAATAGTAATCCATCAGTTATTCCACTTCCAGCAAAAACAACATTTTCCCCCGAAGCCAATTCATTAGCTTCATAGATTTTATCTATATCGGATATGCCCATTTCATTGAGACGTTTTATATTTCCTTCTTTTGTGTAATCAGCCCATTCAGAAGTTTGAGCGATTGCTGGATCATAAACTAGTTGTCCTTGAAAGTGTCCGCCTAGAGCTCTCATTGCAGCAGCTGAAATAACACCCTCTGGAGCTGCACCTATACCCATCAAGCAATGTGTTCCAGTTCCTGCAAAACCACATGCAATCGCAGCTTGAACATCACCATCAGAAATCGGTTGCACTTTTGCACCACATCCTCGAATCTCTTTAATTAAATCTTTATGCCTAGTTCTATCCATTACAACAACTGTGAGCTCATCAATAGAAAGACTCAAGCAATCACTTAGTATCTTCAAGTTTTCAGTAGCTGAATTTCTAATATCTACTTTACCTTTGGCCGCAGGAGGTGCTGCTAATTTGTTCATGTAAAAATCAGGAGCATTGAAAAGGCCACCCGTATCAGAGGCCGCCAAAACCGCCATAGAACCTCTTTGATTATTCGCACAAAGATTAGTTCCTTCACAAGGATCTACTGCAAAGTCGACCCCTGGGCCACTACCACTACCAACCTCTTCACCTATATAAAGCATAGGTGCTTCATCTCTTTCACCTTCTCCAATTACAATTTTCCCTTTCATTTCAATTTTGCCCATTCGCAATCTCATTGCTTCGACAGCTGCTGCATCAGCTTCATCTTTTTGACCAAGTCCTGTTAGTTTTGCTGAAGCAATAGCAGCTTGCTCGACAACTTCGAGAATTTCTTGAATTAAAGTTTGATTCACAATTAAATTTTGAGGATTTTCTAAAAGGTTTTGAGTATGATCTCATAAAAAATGCCATTTTTTATGAGAATTATTATGCTAGTAAGCTTTTTTTAACTCTTTACAGCTGTTACTTTATCAGGCCGTGACTTGAAATTAGGAATAAACAACTAAATATAGTATCTTTATTAAATATTTTAAAAATTTAATGACTGAGTCAAATCAAGCAAATTTAACTGGTGCTAATAGACCAATTCAAATTATTCCTTCAGTTTTACCAGCAGATTGGGCAAATATGGGGGCATGTGTAAAAGAACTCGAGGAAGCTGGGGTAGATAGAATTCAATTTGATGTAATGGATGGAAATTTCGTACCAAATCTTACATTTGGTCCTGAAATGATTTCTGCATGCAGGAAATATTGCAATGTGCCTTTTGAAACTCAATTAATGGTTAGCCAGTACAACTGTGAAACAATGCTTGAAGCTTATGTAAAAGCTACAAAAGGGGCAAATGGTGAACCAGGAGTAGTAATAGCTCATGCCGAAGCAAATATTCATTTGCATAGAATTCTCGGAAGAATAAGAGATTTAGGAGGATCTCCTTCTGTTGCATTAAACCCTCATACTCCTTTTGAAATGATTAAAAACATTATGGATATGGTTGATCATGTTTTGGTTATGACAGTTAATCCAGGCTTTGGAGGACAAGCTTATATTCCAACAATGCTTAATAAAATTAGAGAAATAAGAAACTTTATTATCGAAAAAAACTTAAATGTCGACATTGAGGTTGATGGGGGGATAAAAGCAAATTGGACTATTTCACAATGTGCCGATGCTGGTGCAAATTGTTTTATTGCAGGTAGTGGAATGTTTGCTTACCCAACATTAAAAGAGGGATGTGATGACTTGAGAAAAGTTGCACAAGAAGCACAAAAGGGGAATGTTCTTTCAGAACCTTAATAAATATTCTGGATGATTAACAAATCATCCAAAGATCCAGCCATAACTATGTAACCCTATTCCTAAAAAATTAACTCCTAAATAACATACTAAAACAACTAAAAAACCTGTAGATGCTAATATTGCTGGTTTGCGTCCTTGCCAACCCTTGCTTATTCTCATATGCAGATAAGCGGCATAAAACAACCATGAGATAAATGCCCATGTTTCTTTTGGATCCCAACTCCACCATGTTCCCCAGGCCTCATTAGCCCAAACTGCACCTGAAATTAAACCGAGAGTCAAAAGAACAAAGCCGATTAAAATAGAACGATAACTTAGTGTATCTAATTCTTCAGAATGAGAAAATTCAATAGGTTTAACTAAATCAATTACAGGATAGCTATTTGAAAGTTTAAATCCTCCTATACCTGTAGAACTACTTCTGATTTGAAGCGGCTTATTTTTATTAATAAACAAAACGGACATTGAAAGTAAAGAACCTATTATTAATGCTGCATAACTAAGCATTACGACGCTGACATGCATTACTAACCAACTAGACCTTAAAGCTGGAACTAAGTTGGATGATAATTTCAAATCCTCAGGTAAAACAAAACAAGCAAAAGCTACAGTCAGTAATTCAATAGCTATAGAAATTGAGGGAATTATTGGAGCTTGGTATTCTCTTTCAACCAACAGTTGACCTAATGTGATACCCCAAGTAAGGAAATAAAGAGACTCATACAAATTGCTAATAGGAAAGTGCCCAGAAATTGACCACCTAAAAAGCAATTGTAATGTTATTAATAGGTTTACTAAAATCGTAATAAGTCTTACAGCAGAAGAAGACTTTTTTTTAAAAACTGCACCCAAAGATATTGGTAAGTTAATTAATAAAAAATAAAAAACTAAGATACCTAAAACTGAAACCGGTTCATATATTAAATTTTTAAAAAAATTATCTAGTATCATTTCTAGAAATTTCTCAAGTTTTAATATTCAATGACAATCAAATAATAATTAAAATAATACTTATATGAGTAATTCTTTAATAATAAAGTTTTAATTTATTTTTTAAAAAAGCATTTCAAAGTTTGAAATTATCTCCTAGGTAATACTTCTTGACTATTGGATTATGAGCTAATTCACTTGATGATCCGTTAGCCAAAATTTTTCCCTCACTTAATACATATGATTTGTTTGTAATTAAAAGGGTTTCCCTTACATTATGGTCCGTAATAAGAATCCCTACACCGTTACTACTTAATTTGAGAATTAGTTTCTTTAAATCATTAACAGCTAGAGGATCGATCCCAGCAAACGGTTCATCTAATAACAAATATTTAGGACCTTTTCTGCCTACAGTAAGAGCCCTAGCTATCTCACACCTCCTCCTCTCTCCTCCTGAGAGTTGATAACCATAATTATCTACAAAATTATTCAAATTAAATTCATTAATTAATTGTTCTCTTCTATTTCTAATTGCTGCTCTACTATAAGATGAATTTTGCAAAGCCAAATCTATATTATCCTTAACAGTGAGATCTCTAAATATACTCGCTTCCTGAGTTAAGTATCCTAACCCAAGTCTTGATCTTATTGCTAGAGGAAGATTAGTTATATTTTTCCCATTCATTAAAATTTCACCTTTATCCGGTTTTATATTCCCAACTGCGAGATTAAAAGTTGTAGTTTTCCCAGCACCATTAGGTCCCATCAAACCTACAACTTCCCCAGGATTAACAGTTATGGAAACATCATTTACGATTAATCTTCCTTTAATTGAAAGGGATACATTATGAATCTTTAGGTTCATTTTCCTTGGGATTGATTAGTTTTCTTATTTTCTTGAAAAAAAAATGAAATAGATAATAACAATTTAAGTCAAGATAAAGATATATTCATCAAAGAGGTTTCAAAAAAGGCTTATCGTTTTCGTTTAATAGTTCTTTATATTGTAATTTTCTCAACAAATCTTCCAAACATTTGCAGAAGGACTCAAGATCAATCCCTAAATCAATCTTGGTTCTGGTTTTTATTCTGCCTAAACCCTCTCCAAGCAAAATAGTAGCTCCATTTAAATTACCTTTACTTAAGTGAAACTGAGAGACAGATACTTGTAAAATTCCTTGGATAATTTGTCTTTCGTCACCATCTACGGAATTCCATATTTCTTCAAAAGCATCATGAGCCTCATACCATTCATGATTGTTAAAAAGATTTAAAGCTGTAAAAAGGGAATCTTGAAAATTTTTCGTACTTTCTTCGTTCATTAAAACAATTACTAATTTTTTTTCTTTTTATTTATTTTTCTCATTCTTATTGAATCCGGTGTTACCTCTAGCATTTCATCTGGACCAATATATTCCAGTGCTCTTTCAAGGGTAATATCGACAGGTGACTGCAAAGTATCAAGTTCTTCTGCCCCTGCGGACCTCATATTAGTCAACTGCTTAGTTTTGCATATATTCAACTCAAGATCTTGAGGTCGATTATTCTCTCCAATTATCATTCCTTTATAAACTTTAACTCCTGGTTTTATGAAATAGACTCCCCTATCTTCAGCATTCTTTAAAGCATAAAATGTGGCTACACCTTCCTCAAAAGCTATAAGAACGCCATTCCTTCTGGTTTCAAAGTCTCCTGTTTTAGGTTTATATTCATAAAACGAATGACTCATGATACCTTCACCTCTGGTTATCCTTACAAATTCCCCACGAAATCCAATTAATCCTCTTGATGGAACAAGAAATTCTAATTGAGTTCTACCATCTGAACTTGTCTGCATGTTTTTCATCTCTGCCTTTCTAGATCCAAGTTTTTCGATACAAGAACCAACAGATACTTCAGGTACATCTAAAACTAAAGTCTCTATAGGCTCACATTCAACATCATCAATTTCTCTGAAAATTACTTGAGGTTGCGAGATTTGAAACTCAAAACCCTCTCTTCTCATAGTTTCAATCAATATCCCAAGATGTAATTCTCCTCTTCCTGAAACTGAGAACCTGTCAGGAGAATCAGTTTCTTCTACTCTCAGGGCAACATTTGTTAAAAGTTCCCTCTCCAATCTATTTTTTAATTGTCTACTAGTAACAAATTTCCCCTCCTTACCCGCGAATGGTGAATCATTGACAACAAAAGTCATATTTAAGGTAGGTTCATCAACTTTGATTAATGGAAGAGGATGAGGAGAATCGGGACATGCTATGGTCTCACCAATATTGACGTCATCGAAACCAGAAACAGCAACAATATCACCTGCAAATGCTTCATTTATATCAATTCTTTGTAACCCTTCAAATCCTAAAAGCTTACTAACCTTACCTTTAATAGTTTTTCCGTTTTCTTTAATCAAACTAGCCTGTTGGCCATTTTTTATAGTTCCATTGTGGATCTTTCCAATTACTATTCTGCCTAAGAAATCAGAATAGTCCAAAGTAGTTATTTGTAGCTGAAGAGGCTTATTAGAATCACCTACAGGAGGAGGGACATGTCTGATAATAGCTTCAAAAAGAGGCATCATATTGTCACTATTAGATTCCATTTCTTCTTTTGCGAAACCAGATAAGCCACTCCCAAAAAGATAAGGGAAATCACATTGATCATCATCAGCTCCTAATTCCAAAAACAAATCGAGGACCTTATCAATTGCTATTTCTGGTACTACTCGTGGTCTATCAATTTTATTTACAAAGACTATAGGCCTAAGTCCTTTTTCTAATGCTTTTTTTAAAACAAATCTTGTTTGAGGCATAGGTCCCTCATTTGCATCAACAATAAGCAGACAACCATCAACCATTCCCAAAACCCTCTCAACTTCTCCCCCAAAATCAGCATGTCCAGGTGTATCTATAATATTAATTCTTGTATCTTTATAGTTAACTGCAGTATTTTTTGAGAGAATTGTTATCCCCCTTTCTCTTTCAAGATCATTTGAATCCATTACACATGTAGGTATAACTTCATTGTCTCTAAAAATTCCTGATTGAGATAACAATGCATCTACTAAAGTTGTCTTACCATGATCTACGTGAGCAATAATTGCAACATTTCTAATTTCTTTTATCGAAGATGACATTTATAGAATTTATATAAATAGTAGATTAACTTTATTAAGGCTAACTCAAAGTATGCTTATTATGAGAATTTTCCCTTTAAAGACTTTAAAATATAATCTAATTGAATAATTAAATTAATCAATTAGATTTATGATTTTTTATTTGAGCTTTCAAAAACCTTTAATGCTTCAATTGACCCCTCATATCTCCAATGCCAGGGTTCGTAATCTATATGTTTATTATCTTTGTTGAACGATAACTTAAAGTGAAACTTAGCTGCATTTTTTATTAGCCATCTAAAGGCGTCAGTATTTTCGAAGTCGGTTTCGAAGTCTGTCTCTCTTTGAGTAGCATCACCAATATCGATTGCGAAACCTGTACTATGTTCAGAATACCCTGGGGGGGCTGAAACTCTAGCTCTTTCTGCCGCTTCTTGATTTCTAATAGATTTTAGAGAATAAAAGATATCGTTTTGCAAATTTATTGATCTAAAACCACTTAAGAAGACCAAATATATCCCATCCTTTTTGGCTTCTTCTCTCATCTTTAGTAGAGAATCGCGCATATCCGTATGAACTTCAATATTAGGCTCAATTAAAACTAGTTTCTCTTTAGGAGTTTCGTTATAGGGAAGATGGCCTAAAATTCTGGCATCATGATTTCTTTCAACCTGAAATTTGAGATTATTAAGAGGTATTAATTCTACATTTCTAATAAATCTCAATGTAGCGACAGAGAATATAAGAAGAAGAAATGGAGAAAATATTAATAATTTTTTTAATAAAGTTGAATTTGGGTTATTTAGGTAAGTTCTTTTGGCAAGTGGTATATCAAATTGATCGATATCTTTGTTTAGTTCCAATATTTAGAAGTGAATTTGGAAAAGATATTTCGATATTAACTATTATTTTAAGAAATGCACTTTTATAAGCAAAAAAGATGTAGTTTTTATATACAGTATTATTTTTTTTTCATATGTTGAGGGTAGCTGTTATTGGTGGTGGTCCAAGTGGTTCATGTGCTGCAGAAATACTTGCTAAAGCTGGAATAAAAACTTGGCTCTTCGAGAGAAAACTAGATAATGCGAAACCATGTGGAGGAGCAATTCCACTTTGCATGGTCGAAGAATTTGATTTACCTGAGTCAATTATTGATAGAAAAGTAAGGCATATGAGAATGATATCTCCATCAAATAGAGAGGTAGATATAAGTTTAGATAGAGTTTACGGGAAAAGTGATAACGAGTTTATTGGGATGTGTAGAAGAGAAGTTATGGATGCCTTCATGCGCAACAGAGCATCAGATCTTGGTGCTACATTAATAAATGGATTAGTTACTTCTATTGATACTGGCGATAATAATCAAGGGCCATATAAGCTTTCCTACTCAGATTTTACAAATGGAGATAAAAAAGGGGAACTCAAAGACCTTACTGTTGACCTTTTGATCGGAGCTGATGGAGCCAATAGCAGAGTAGCAAAAGCAATGGATGCAGGAGATTACAAAGTTGCCATAGCATTTCAGGAAAGAATTAAATTGCCTAAAGAAGAAATGAGTTACTACGAAGATCTTGCTGAAATGTATGTCGGAACTGATGTTTCTCCTGATTTTTATGGTTGGGTATTTCCTAAATATGATCATGTTGCTGTTGGCACTGGAACCATGCAAAAGAATCAGTCATTAATTAAAGGACTTCAAGAGGGTGTAAGAAATAGGGCAAAGAAAAGACTTGTTAATGGTGAAG
This sequence comes from Prochlorococcus sp. AG-347-E23, assembly GCA_003281685.1. Classification (GTDB taxonomy): domain Bacteria; phylum Cyanobacteriota; class Cyanobacteriia; order PCC-6307; family Cyanobiaceae; genus Prochlorococcus_A. The sequence goes on from QCBH01000015.1 coordinate 25,651, forward strand.
TAATAAAGGTAGAAGCTCACCCTATTCCAGAGCATCCAAGGCCAAGAAGAGTAGTTGGGAAAATGGCATTGGTTGGTGATGCAGCTGGTTATGTTACAAAAAGTTCTGGAGAGGGTATTTATTTTGCTGCAAAAAGCGGAAGAATGTGTGCTGAAGAAATTGTTGAAGCATCAAAAAACGGTCAAGTAATTCCATCAGAAAAAGATTTAAAAAACTATCTTAAAAAATGGGATAAAAAATATGGCACAACTTATAAGGTGCTGGAAATCCTTCAAAATATTTTCTACAGAAATGATTCTGCTAGAGAAGCCTTTGTTGAGATGTGTGATGACATGGATGTACAAAGACTTACTTTTGATAGTTACTTATACAAAAGAGTTGTCTCCATGAAACCATTACAGCAACTTAAAATTACAATGCTTACACTTGGTTCTATTTTAAGAGGTAAAGCCCTAGCACCTCTAAAATATAAACCTGTTGATAGTGCTGTTAGGGAAAATAAAGAAGTAGAAAAAATGCTAGAAAATTATTCAATAAAGGGAGGCATTAAAGTTAAGAGTTCAAAAGTGTAAAATCGGCTATTTTTAAAGAATAATTTCTAATTAAGCTCAACAAATTGAGTCTATTATTTCTTATTTTTAAATTCTCTGACATTATTAGTACTCCCTTTTCATTATCAAATAAATCCTCGATAGTGTTTACATTAATCTCAAACAAATTTAGAAGTTCCAAATAATTGCAATAACCTTCCGAAAAAAGTTTTTCTAATTCTCGAATAAATTCAAAAACTTTCAATTCACAATCTTTTTCAAAAAGTTTTGTGTTTACATAATCTCTTGTTGAGAGGACGTCTCTTGAGAGATCACTATTATTTGCTAATTTGCTTACCCTAGTGATTACCTTCTGGATTTCAACAAAATTATCCTTTTCGTTAAAATTCATAATAGATTTAATCCTATTTTTAAGATCAACAATATTCAATATTCTTTTTTGAGATAATTCATCAGAAAAGCAAACGGCCTTTATTAATTCTTTACTTAGTGATATTTCTTCTAGATGACTAACAATTCTTTGAATTAAAAATTCATTTAAATCATCAAATACTGTTTCTCTTGAGAAGTTTAAATTTGGAAATACGGTTTTCCAAAAATCAATTAGTTCTTTGAATAATTTATCTAAAGGTAAATCAAGTTCATAATCCCAAATTATTTTAATCACTCCATTCAAATTTCTTCTTAAAGCATAAGGATCAGATGATCCACTGGGACGTTTACCAGAAATAAAAATACTTATTAAAGTTTCGACCTTATCTGCTATGGAAACTATTGCACCATATTTTGTGGAGGGCAAAGCATCTTTATAAAAAGAAGGTAAATAATGTTCAGCGACAGCCAAGCAAACATCCTCACTAAATCCTTCATATTTAAGATATTTACCACCCATTATTCCTTGCAGCTCAGGGAATTCGAAAACAATTTCGCTACATAAATCGTTTTTACAGTATTTAGCAGCTTCTATTATTTTTTTTTCTTCTAAAGACTTATCATTTAAAAATTTAAGAATTTTTTTAGTAACTTTCTCTATCCTTTCTACCCTCTGAAATATATTTCCAAGTCCTTTCAAATATGAAACAGATTTAAGCTTTTCATTTCTTTCGATTGAAGCAACTTTTTTGTCACTTTCTACGAAAAACTTTGCATCTGAAAACCTTGCCCTTAATACTTTCTCATTACCTTTAGCAATATTATTATTTGATTCTTCAAGACCATTTGAAATAACGCAGAAAGTTGTACTAATATTTTTTTCAGAGCTTAAATCTAGTTTAGAAAAACTCTTGTTTTTCAATAAAAGAGGAACGTATCTCTGATGATTTTTCATGACTGTTGAGAGAACTTCAACCGGAAGATCAAGAAATTCATCACTAAATTTGCCAATAATTAAGTCTGGCCATTCAACTAAATCAGTTAGTTCATTTAATAATCCTTCTGAAAGGTCAGGTTTCAGATTTAAAGATTTAGATGTCTGATTTATTAAACTTTCAATTTTTTCTTTTCTTTCTTTTCGAATAGCTATTACTCTATTTCGTTTCAATAATTCAAAAAAATCATCCGGATTGCGAACTTCTAAAACTTCATTGATTAGCCTATGACTTTTTGTTGTATTACTTATTTTGATCTTTGGATCACAATCATCAAATTCAAAATCAAGAATTTCATTATTATAAATAGAGGTAATCCACCTAATAGGTCTTGAAAATTTTATGTTCCCAGCCCCCCACTTCATAAATCGAGGGCCTTGAAGACTCTTTACTAATTTTGGGATAATCGAAGACAAAGAAATTTTTGTTGATAGTCCTTTCTCAATTTTCTTACCAAATACAAAATCACCCTTTTCAGTGTTTTTTATTTTTAGCTCACCTACATTTATATCTAAGCTATTAGCAAATCCCAAAGCAGCATTAGTAGGACATCCATTTAAATAAGCTGAATTTGCTTTAGGTCCTTTTCTCTCTATTATCTTATCTTCTGCATAATCAACTAAACCTTCAAGAAGTAGAACTATCCTCCTTGGTGTGGATGTAACAACTATATGTTCGAATTTGATTAACTTTTTATCCAATTCAAATTCTATTAGAGATTTAAATTGCTCTAGAACAGAATGAGAAAATTTTGCGGGCAACTCTTCTGTTCCTATCTCAAGTAAATATTTAGACAAGAAAAAATTATGACTTCACTTACTATAATTTACTACCAGTTAAATAAGCTTTTCGCTAATGTATAAAAAGAGATATTTTTTGGTCCTTTGATCAAGGTTGAGAAAGTAAAAAAGAAAAAAGATCCTACCAAGGAAGAAACTGTTTGTTTGGCAAATGGACTAGAAGTTTCTAAATTTGAAAATTTTAAAAAAGGTAGTCAATTTCTTAAAGAACCACTTGCTACGGAATTAGTCAATGAGAGCGATCATTTCACCAATGATGCAGTTCAGTTATTAAAATTTCATGGTAGTTATCAACAAGATAACAGGGAGAATAGAAGGCCGGGCAAAAGTAAAGATTGGCAAATGATGCTTAGGTTAAGAAATCCGGGCGGTGAAGTCCCTGGGAAATTATTTTTAGCATTAGATGAATTATCTGACAAACTAGGTAATGGAACACTTAGGGCCACTACAAGGCAAGCCTTTCAAATGCATGGAATTAGAAAGGAGAACCTAAAGGAAGTAATTCAAACAATAGTAAATTCAATGGGCTCCACATTAGCTGCATGTGGAGACATAAATAGAAACGTTATGGCCCCTGCGGCTCCATTTGCTTCGCCAGACTATAAAATTGCAAGAGCATTGGCAAAAAAAGTTGCAGATCTTCTCACCCCAATGGCTGGCCAAGGCACTTTTTTAGAGCTTTGGGCTGATGGGGATTTAGAGTACACCATAAAGCCTGACAAAGATATTGAAGCAATTAGGAAGCTCCAATTCAAAGATAATGTTTTTAGTGGGATAAAAGATGAGCCTCTTTATGGTTCAACTTATTTACCGAGAAAATTCAAATGTGCTGTGACAGTTCCTGGGGACAATTCCGTTGATCTTCTTACCAATGACATAGGAATAGTGGCCTTTACTTCTAAAGATGGAAACTTAGAAGGTTGCAACTTCTATGTCGGAGGTGGCATGGGTCGCACACATAATAATGAAGAGACCTTTGCCAGAATTGCAGATCCACTTGGATATGTTGAAGAACCTGATGTTTATGAATTAATACAAAGTATTGTGGCTATTCAAAGAGATTATGGTGATAGAAAATCAAGAAAAAATTCGAGAATGAAATATCTTCTTCATAGAAAAGGTATTAAATGGTTCAAAAAGATACTTTTTGATAAGTATTTCAAAAAAGAAATTAAAAAAATTAGAAAAGAACCGGATAAGGTTCTTATTGATTATCTCGGTTGGCATAAACAAAATAAAACTTCCTATTTCGTAGGTTTACCATTATTATCAGGTAGATTGTCTGGAGAGAAGAAGAATACCATAACAAGTATTGTTAGTAAATATAATTTAGATTTAAGACTTACACCTAATCAAGATATTTTACTTTGTAATATCGCCTATATAAACAAAGGTGAAATTCAAAAATCTCTATCAAAAATTGGATACGAAAATTTAGAAGACATTAATGAAATACAAAGACATGCTTTAGCTTGTCCTGCCTTACCACTTTGTGGTCTTGCGATGACTGAAGCTGAAAGAATATTACCTGATGTATTAAAAAGGATTGAAAATTTACTTTTAGATCTAAAAATACAAAAAACAATATTATTTAGAATGACAGGTTGTCCGAATGGATGTACTAGACCTTATATGGCCGAATTAGCACTTGTTGGGAGTGGGCAAAACAAATACCAATTATGGTTGGGGGGAAGTAAAAATCTTCAAAGGCTGGCTAAACCATTCTTACAAAGAATGGAACTTAACGATTTAGAAAAAACTCTTCAACCATTATTTGATAATTGGAAGGGTAATTTGGATTTGGATTTCGGAGATTTTATAAATACTCAAGATGAAAATTATATATTGAATTTACTAAATAAAAATCAATAGAATTTAAATTTTTCCATAAAGAGCATTTGCTTTTTTATTTTTCCAAGCCCATAATTGATCACCATAACTAAAATGCCACCATTCATTAGGATGTTGAGCAAATCCAAATTTAGTCATAATTTCCCTTAAAAAATTTCTTCTACTATTCCAAATAATTGCTTCTTCATTCTTTATGTTTGCATAAAAATTAGGATTTGAGGTCTCATCCATTTGATCAACCATGCTTCCCATTTCAACAAGATTTTCTTCTTTATCTAATAAACAAACATCCAATGCACCCCCAGTTGAATGAGGGGGAGGACACCTAGTGTCATAAGAAGGATATGCCCAAAATTTTTCAACTTTTTTTAAAATAGATGGATAAGATTTTATATTTTCAAAAGAAATATCAATATCGAATTTTTTACACTCTAATAAAAATGCTCTTTTAAACATAAATTCCTGGACTTCCAAAGGTCGCCAACTGTCATAAATTAAAAGGTTAAAACTACTCTTTGATATCAAATAATCATTTACTTTTAATAATCTATATACGACCTCTTCTCTTAATTTCCAAATAGAAGTTTTATCTTTGTAAGGTGCTCCCAAATTAAAGTACGGGTGGGGATCTAAAAACTTTAAGCAGCTAGGAATAGCTATTAATTTATCTCCATTATCTTTAATTGGTATTTTATTCCAAATTTTCAATTGAAATTTGCAATTGATTTATACTGGCATATATACAATAAATTACAATGACAGTTTTCAATTTAAGAAATCATGAATGAATTTATTATCAGAATTATCAATAAGTATATTCCTTAAAACAATATGTTCTTTTAAATCAGGATCATCACTAACAATCTTAATAGCTTCTTCACGAGCTTTATCAATAAGAAATTTATTGTTAGGTAAATTGTCCAGTACAAAATCAGGCAATCCGGATTGTCTATACCCTAAAATCTGACCTGGTCCTCTAAGCTCCAAGTCTTTTTCAGCTACATAAAAGCCATCATTAGATTTTTGCAAAACACAAAGTCGTTTATTTTCAAATCCATTTTTATCGGGGGTCACCAGATAACAAAAAGATTTTGTTGATCCTCTACCAACTCTCCCCCTTAATTGATGTAGCTGTGACAATCCAAATCTGTCCGAATTATAAATAATCATAATTGTGGCGTTAGGCACATCAATACCAACCTCAATTACTGTGGTTGAAACCAATATATTAATTTCATTCTTTAAAAAAGAATTAATTACTTCATTCTTTTCTTGTGAACTTAATTTGCCATGTAATAATCCAACTTTTTTGTTAGAAAAGACCTCTTCTGATAAATGTTTGAATGTTTTCTTTGCAGAGCTTAAATTCATTTTTTCTGAATCTTCTATAAGTGGTAAAATCACATAAGCTTGCTTTCCCTTATTGATCTCATCTTCAACAATCTTGAACAGGTTAGTTAATTCATCTTCTGAAATTATTTTTGTAGTTACAGGAACTCTTCCAGGAGGAAGTTCTGTAATTTGACTCACATCTAAATCACCATAAATAGAAAGCGCAAGAGTTCTTGGAATTGGCGTTGCTGTCATTGATAACAAATTAGTATTTTCTCCTTTATTTAGTAATCTATTTCTTTGAGTAACTCCAAATCTATGTTGTTCATCAATTACGACCATCCCTAATGCATTAAAGATGACTTTATCCTCAAATAGTGCATGAGTACCTACGAGGATATCAACTAATCCATTATTCAAATTAGAGAAAATTTCTTTTCTCTTTTTTTGAGGAGTATTCCCGGTAAGTAGTTCAACAGAAACTAAAAGGGGGTTCAAATATTTCAATAAATTTTTATAATGCTGTTCTGCCAATACCTCAGTTGGCACCATAAATGCACCTTGCAGGTTTTTTTCAATGACAAGTAAAAGAGAAGCTATTGCAATTATTGTTTTACCGCTTCCCACATCTCCTTGAAGCAATCTAGACATTGGTACGGGATTAGATAAATCTTTCTTAATTTCATGTAAAACATTTTTTTGAGATTTTGTTAATTCAAAAGGAAAAGTATTTAAAAATTCTTTTAATAAAGATTTCTTTTGAGGTAATTGTTGGGAAGTTACATTTTTATTCGTCTTTCTTTTTCTTAGTAAGAACTTTATTTGAAGAAGGAACAACTCATCAAAAACCAAACGTTTTTTTGACTCAATGAGTAACTGTTGAGTTGGTGGAAAATGAATATTAATCAACGACTCTCCTTTTGATAATAAAGATAATGAATCAAGTTGCTTTTTATTTAAAATTTCTGGATATTGCTTTGCATAAATTAGTACCTTTTTCATAAGTTTTATAAAACTCATATTTGATAATGCTTCACCTAATGAATATAAGGGTAATATTTTGCCTGAGAAATTAAAATTATCATTGTTATCCTTAAGAATTTCAATCTGCGGATCTACAAAAGTTTTGCCATACTCTGTCAATTTAACCTTACCGGAAATTGCTAATTTGGTCCCAGGTGTATATAAAGATTTTTGAGATGTGAAGAAGGAGTAAGATCTAAATCTTCTACCTAAAAAAAATTTTGTAACCTTTATTGAAGACGTTTCATCAGAAACTACTATATTCATTATTGATAAATTACTATTTTTTTTACTCTTATGAATATAAAATCTTTTAACTTTTGCGATGCACGTGTATAAATTATCTGGTTTTAAATTTATTATCTTGACTCTATTCGTATAGTCAAGATACGTTCGTGGGAAATAATTTATTAGATCTTTTATATGAAATATCCCTAATTCATTAAGCTTATTTTTATAAACTTTTCCTACATTTTTTATTAATGAAATATCTGAATCAAAAGACAAACTTGAATCAGCTTTATCCAGAAAAATATTATTAGAAATATTATTAGAAGTCTCTATTTCTAGAGTTTTACCTAGTTTATAAAGATTTTTTCTTGTATCTATAATTAACCTTTTTCTTTGATTTGCATCTAATTTATTATATTCATTATATTTTTTAGAAAATTCATAAAATATCCTTAAATATTCGTCTGAAAGATTTAGATTATCGAGTTTTTTCAATGATTCATGTAAATAATCATTAAAATATTTTTCTCTTCCTAAAGTATTAATAAATTTGTTTTCAGTTTCAATAGTAAGAGACTTTTGAAGCGGTCTTATCCAATCTTGAATTAATTTATTATTATTCCCTCTAATAGTCACATTTGAAAAAAGAGTTATTTTTTCAACGTATTTTATTCAAAGATATTTCTTTTTGCCTCCAATATGTCTCTTTTTTAATCAAACGCTGAAATTGATTTTTTAGCTCATTTATTTTGTTCCTTTGAATTGAAAGATTTAAATTTTTAAACTCTAACTCAACAGTAGATATATTGAAGAAAATAATGTTTGGAAAATTATTGTTGCTTAATGTTAACCACTTTAAGTTTAATTCTAAATTAATTACAAAAGGATATGGATGTTTTATCATATTATTTTTGCCTACTAAGTAATCAAAGGAATCTTTAGATATCATCTTTTTTATTAGATTTGCCTTGAATAATTCTTGATTAATATTATAAGAAAGATTCAATAGTAAATGTTCCAATGACTTTTCTATTAAATCAAAATTATTAAGAATCTGATTTTTTGGTAAATTATTCATTAAACAAATATTTTCTTTTTCTTGATTTCTTGTTTTTTCCACCTTTTCTTCTCCTATTAATTCTATTAGGGAGAAAATAAATTGTTTTTCAACTCCTAAATTTTCAAAAATATTGTTTTTAGATAAATAATTATTATGGTCGTTATTATCTAAATCAAGTGAAACGAATTTCTCGTAATTATGAGCTTGATAATATTCAGAAGTATTTGAAAAGTCTTTACTTATCTCGAACTGAGTAGGTTCTTTTAATTGAAAACCATCTTCATATTGAAATTTTTCTTTTTGATCATCCTTTGTTTTTATGGAACTATCAAAAATAGTAAAATTAATTTCCTTATTTATATTTTTTTCAACTTTATTTATCTTTAATTGTTCTACTGTTAAAAATGGCAAATTCGTAAATATTAATTTATTTATTTTTTTTTCAAAAAGACTACATAATTCATTTTCATTTAGGAAATTATCATTAATTTTTGGATAATTATATATTTGATTAAGCCCTTTTTCTACAGAGATAAAAAGTAGATCTCTTACGAGATTAAGATAAAGTTCATATTGCCTATAGATATTTCTAGTTAATATTCTTTTTTGTATTTCTGCTCTCTCTAATTGAGAATTAATTTTATCTATATCTATGTAATTATTGAAATTATTCAAATCATTCAAGTGACTAGTTTGTTTGCATTGATGCAACTTCTTCAGCAAAGTCCATCTGATTTTTTTCGATGCCTTCACCCAATGTATATCTTGTAAAGCGTCTTACTTTGATATTTTCCCCAATTTTTGCAGCTGCTTGTTTAACAAGATCCTCAACAGTTAGAGAACTATCTTTAATGTAGGGTTGTGAAAGCAAAACAAGCTCATTAAGTCTTTTTGCTATTCTCCCTTCAACTATTTTTTCTTTAATCTGTTCTGGTTTACCTGACAAATCATCCCTACCCATTTCAATCTGCCTTTCTTTTTCCACAACATCTTCTGGTATTTCATCAATTGATACATACTCAACATTTGGGCATGCTGCTACTTGCATTGAGACATCCTTCAACAGAGATTGGAATATATCACCTCTAGCAACGAAATCAGTTTCACAATTTAACTCTAGTAAAACTCCGACTCTTGATCCAGTATGTATATAACTACCAATTGACCCTTCAGCCGCTACTCTTCCGGATTTCTTTTCGGCACTAGCAATGCCTTTCTTTCTTAACCATTCCAAAGCTTTATCTAGATTTCCTTCAGTTTCGTTAAGGGCTTTTTTGCAGTCCATCATTCCTGCACCAGTTTTGTCTCTAAGATCTTTTACAAGTTTTGCTGTAATGTTTCCCATTTGAAGTAATAAAAATAGTGAATAGTAAGTTTTAAATTAGAATTTAATTTTTTCTTTCGGCATTAGAGCCTTTTCTACCCTCATTTATGGCATCTGCAAGTCTTCCTAAAATAAGTTGCACAGATCTAACGGCATCATCGTTACAAGGAATTGGAACTTCACACAAATCGGGATCGCAATTTGTATCTAACATTGATACTAATGAGATATCTAATTTTCTAGCTTCTAATACTGCATTAGATTCTCTTCTCTGATCAACTAATACAACTACATCTGGTAATCTTCTCATACCCTTAAGTCCACCTAAGTATTTTTGTAATCTTTCAAGTTCTCTCCTTAATACTGCAGCTTCTTTTTTTGGCCTCATTGCTATGGAACCACTACTTTCCATTCTTTCAAGATCCTTTAATCTTTCAATCCTAGCTTTCATTGTTGTCCAATTAGTCAACATCCCTCCAAGCCATCTTTGATTTACATATGCAGCTCCACATCTTGTGGCTTCCTGAGCTACTACATCTGATGCTTGTTTTTTTGTACCAACAAATAAGAAACGTTTACCGCTTTTTGCTGCGTTTCTCGTCCATTTATACGCATTGTTCATACACAATGCTGTTTTCACAAGATCAATAATATGAACTCCATTTCTCGCGCAATATATATATTTAGACATCTTGGGATTCCAACGTCTAGTTTGATGCCCAAAATGAGCACCAGCTTCCATCATTTCTGATAGTGATACAACAGCCATAATTTAAAAAGGTTTCGGGTTAGCCTCCATCTGACGGGGAAATAATATTAATAAATCACCCGAAACTGTCAGATGTGTGGATTTAATTTCAACGATTCTAGCAAGTGATGTGTATTTCTAAAAGTTTTTTATCTTGATTTGGTTAACTGTTTAATGTAAATCATATTTAAAGGGATCCTAAGTATCTCAAGTGCAAATCTATTTCTTCTTATATTTACAAGGAATTTTAATAAAGGAAGGATTCTATCAACACTGATTAGTCCTCCAAAGCAAAGAATTTGCCAAAGTATATTATGAAGAGGAGTTAATTGAATCATTAATCTAACTCTTAAATTTGGATGTTTCTTATAAAACACTAAAGCCATTTTTGCTCTCTCTTTTTCTTGAGCTATTAATGAATCTATTTGTTCGCAATTAAATGGCGGATGCCAATGAAAACCTACTGCATTTGGACATTTAATTAATTTTGTCCCAATTTTTTTTAATCTTTCTCCAAGTTCTAAATCCTCCCAACCGTAAAGACTAAAAGAAGTATCAAATAATCCCACACTTAAAATCAATTCTTTTGATATCGCAACATTCCCAGTAGCAAAGTAAGCAAAAGAAGTGTCAATTATTTTATGTTTTTCACTCTGAGGATTTTGAAAATTAGATGTATTGACTACCGAGCCATAGGTAAAACATTTTTTATCATTTTTTCTCCAAGAAGCAAGTAATTTTTCTACGTGGCAATTTATAAAATTATCTAAAACAATAAGATCACTATCAATGAATATAATAATTTCATATTTTGATTTAATTACTCCAAGATTTCTTCCAAGTGCAGGCCCTCCATGTTCTTGCTGAAATAGAATAACGTGTGGGAGATTAGCTTTGTTTTTATTTATCCATGAGGTTGTCCCATCAGTTGATCCATCATCAACTACTATTACTTCATAATTACTGATATTTGTATTTAATTTTTGATTCTCAAGCGCAAAGAGACATTTCTCTAATATAGGTAATCTATTGTAAGTCGGTATAACAATACTTACATTCATGATAATGACTTAAATATGCATAATATATTGAACTCCAAAAGATAAAAATAAAAAATATTACCTAATCAGCTGCACCGCCATTGTTTGCTGTACCTGCAACGTTTCCACCATCAGGTCTTCCATCAGTTCTTAATTTCCTTTTTTTGAATTTTCTAGCATAGGCTCGATTACGTTCCTGCTTTTCTTTTTTTAGATTCCTTCTCTTAGACATGAAATTTTTAACTTTTAATTATAATAGCCCACTATGGGCACAGTATATTTTACCATCTTCCATATTTAATATCCTATCAGCCATATCAGAAATTCTTGGATCATGCGTCACCATTAGTACAGAACAATTTTGCTCTTTTGCTAGCTTCCTTAAAAGGGTTACTATTTCTCTTCCTGTAACGCTATCTAAAGCAGAAGTAGGCTCATCAGCTAATAAAAGTTTTGGGTTAGCAGATAAAGCTCGAGCAATTGCTACTCTTTGTTTCTGCCCACCAGATAAATCATTTGGCAACTTTTTATGATGTTCTTCTAATCCTACTGCTGACAACCAATTCCGTGCTATTTCACGTCTTTGCAAATATGTTAAATCTTTTATTAAATCAGCGCCCATCTGGACATTTTGTTCTGCTGTTAAACATCTTAGAAGATTGTGACCTTGAAAAATCATTCCAATACTTTTTCTAAGAATCTGACGAGTTTTCCTAGATGCTCCATTTAATTGATTATTTAATACAGTTAAATCTCCACTTTGACAGGTTCTCAAGGCACCAATTAATGTTAAAAGAGTAGTTTTACCACATCCAGAAGGTCCTTTTAAAAGAACCAACTCTCCCTTATCAATATTTAAATTAACGTCATTAAGAACTTGTTTTTTATTCTCATTTTTTCCATAAAAGTGACTCAAATTATTTATTGAGACTGTTTTAAGGTTTTTAACGTTATTTTTTGATTTATTAGCTTTAACCATTTATCTTTAATTGTTAAAAAATTTCGGCAGGATCGGCGTCTACTAATTTACGCATCGCAACTGCGGCCGACCCCATACACATAACTAAAACTAATACAAAAATTAAAATAGTTTTATCTGCGTCCATTATTATTGGTAGTTTAGTAGAACTTCTTATAACTGAGTAAAGTATTTGCCCAGAGAAATAAGCAGGTAAATAACCAAACAATGCCAACAAAAACCCCTCTCTAGCTACAACAAAGAAAAGGGACTTAAGTCTATACCCCATTGCCAATAAGGTGGCGTACTCTGGGAGGTGATCTGTAACGTCACTATAAAGAATTTGATAAACGACCACACACCCTACAACAAAACCCATCAAGGCTCCCAAACTAAATATAAAACCTATTGCAGTACTATTTTTCCAATAATTCTTTTCAAATTCTATAAATTGTTTTTTTGTAAGAACCCTAACATCATTTGGGAGTGAGTTATTTAATATCCTTGAAATCAATTCAGGATCAGATCCTTTTTTTAGCTTTACTAAACCAATTTCTATACTGCCAGGAGGATTAGCAGGAAAAAGTTTTAAGAAGGTTTCTC
>QCBH01000016.1 GCA_003281685.1 Prochlorococcus sp. AG-347-E23
TTCCTATAGAAAAATTTATCACCACAATTTTGGCAAGTTCCTATGTATTTTAATTCTCTCCTTTCAATAGGAAATGAGTGCCGCACAGAGATTTGAAAATTCTTCTCTTTCTTATTAATTTCATTCATCTTTTCTAAGAAATTTGGACCATGTATCTCATTTTTTTTTAATATCCTATCTACCCATGCATGAATCATTTCATGACATAAAGTACTGTTTATTTCACTAGTAGATAATTTACTCAAAATAGGTTTCGATAAAATAATTTCAGAATCTAAAAGACCATTAATTCGCTTTCTTTTATAAAAACCAGCAGTAGTTTTTAATCTATTATCACTCCATCTAACTTTTACTAAAGGTTGATTATTAACTACTAGAGAATTTTTAAAATATTGACTATTAAATTTATGAAATAAAGGTAAAAGAGGAATTACAGGCATTATGGATTAAAATTAATATTATTTTGACAAAAAAAGCCATCAAAAACGATTTCTTTTCTTAAAGTAATAAAAAACTCAAATCAACATGGATGCAACACTAGTTAAAGATATCGGAATTAAAGCATTATTAGTTGGCGGAGCTTTACTAGTTTCTTTTTGGACTTTTAATGCAGTCAAATTAGTTATAAGCGCCAGAGGAATTAATCCTTTAGTAAGAAAGTTTTTTGATCAGATAGCCGCTGGCAGAATTGATGCAGCGTATGGTTTGACTACAAAAACTTATAAAACTCATGTCAAGCGCCAAGATTTTCTTAAATTTTTAGCTAGTTTAAACCTAAATAAGTACAGAAATTTGAAATCAGGAAGACCTAGAGTCCAAGAAGATCAAATCATAATAACTTTGAATTTAAAATCAGAAGATAAACAAGATGAGCTGCCATTAGATTTTACTTTTGCAAAAACTGACAATGATTGGAAAATAGACAGAATAGCAAAAGTGAATTAATAATTTCTTGTGAGGCAAAAAGAATTGTTTAAAGAAGAGATAATACATCAATTAGAAATACATCCAAGTAGATTAGATAAAGAAAAAATCATCTCAGAAGCAATGGAACAAGGTCTAGATGATTTTTTTGAAGGCATCCGTATGGCACTTGATCCATTGGTAACTTTTGGTGTAAAAATTGTTCCTGAAAAAGAGAATGAAAAAAGTCAAAATTTTTCATGGAAAGATTTTAGAGAATTAGCAAATAAGCTTATTCAAAGAGAACTTACTGGTTACGCTGCTCGCGATGCAATAATCGCAGCTATGGAATCTGCCAAAAAAGAAGAGTGGAATGGATTTTATAGACGAGTTTTAATTAAAGATCTTAGATGTGGTGTATCTGAAAAAACAATCAACAAGATAGCCAAGAAATTTCCTAAATATGCGATTCCTATTTTTTCATGTCCCTTAGCTCATGACAGTGCAAATCATGAAAAAAAAATGACAGGAAAAAAGCAAATTGAAATCAAATTAGATGGTGTGCGCGTCTTAACTGTTATTAGACAAAATAAAGTAGAAATGTTTTCTCGTAATGGGAAACAATTCCATAATTTTGGTCATATTATCTCAGAAATAGAAAACGTCTTAAAAGAAGATCCTGCACCCCATGACTTAGTCCTAGATGGTGAAGTAATGAGTTCTAACTTTCAGGATTTAATGAAACAGGTTCATAGAAAAGATGGCAAACAAACAAAAGACGCAGTTCTCCACCTATTTGACTTATGTCCCCTTGAAGACTTCCAGAAAGGGAGATGGAACACTAGTCAAACAACAAGAAGTTTATTAGTTAAAAAATGGGTAGCAAAACATTCTTTGCTTCTAAGACATATAAAAACACTTGAATGGGAAAATGTAGATCTCAATACTATTAAGGGACAGAAAAGATTTATAGAGCTAAATAAATCTGCCGTGGAAGGTGGATATGAAGGAGTAATGATTAAAGATCCTAATGCTATATATGAATGCAAAAGAACACACAGTTGGTTAAAAGCAAAACCTTTTATTGAAGTCACTTTAAAGGTTGTATCGGTTGAGGAAGGCACAGGTCGCAATAAAGGTAGACTAGGAGCTGTCCTAGTAGAAGGAGAAGATGATGGGCATGAATACAGTCTTAGTTGTGGAAGCGGATTTAGTGATATCCAACGTCAAGAATATTGGTCAAAACGGAGTCAAATTATAGGTCAACTTGTAGAAATCAGAGCTGATGCTAAAACGAAATCCAAGGATGCAGTAGCTTTTAGTCTTAGATTTCCTAGATTCAAATGCTTTAGAGGATTTAAAGCTGGAGAAAAAATTTAAATTTAAAAAAAATAATATTCAACAAAGTAGTCAAAAAAAAATGTGGTTTTTAAATAAAAAAAATGAAAATCTTGGCTATAGAATATCAGAAAAATTATCAGGACTTTTTGAAAGACTTATGTCGAAGAAAACAGTTTTCAACTTCATAAAAACACCTTGTGGACAGGCAAAATATATCGAATTAGAAGCCAACAAAACCTTACTAGGTAAATTTAGACTGATATGGTTTATCTTAATTGCATCAATTAGAGATTGGAATATTAAAGAGTAAATTCTTAGGATTTTTCAAAATATTCTCTGGAGTATTTCGCTGTAAAATATACAACTAAAAAAGTTGAAATAATTCCAATGCTTGTAATATATAAATTATTTGGTGATTGCACATTTTTTAACTCTTGAATACTTTTTGCCAAACTACCTATTGAGCAATAAAGAAAAGTTCCTGGAATTATTCCAAGAAGACCAAGAACGAAATCTCTAAATTTAACATTATTCAAACCATAAAAATAATTAAGAATACTGAAGGGAAATATCGGCGATAATCTCGCAAAAAAAATTAATTTAAGTCCGCCTTTTTCTACTACTTTTTCCATGACACTTAATTTTGGATAACGACTAAAAAGCTTTTTTAGTTTTTTTGCAAAAAAACTTTTTGATACAAAAAAAGCAACTGATGCGCCTATTGAAGCGGAAATGAAAACGATAATTGATCCTAAATATGAGCCATATAAAAAACCCGATAATAAAGACAACCAAGAAGCTGGAAGCATTAATAAAACAATTAAAATATAAATACAAATAAACGAAAAGATGCCAATTCCAGTATTAAAAAAAAAAGACAAATTATAAATATTTTCAAGTAATATATTCATTCTCAATTCAAAAGTTCGAGTTTTTTAGTAATTCTTTCTTTTTGTACCGAACCTTCATTTAATTTAAATCTGCATTCATCAACAATATCTTTTGGAGCCTTATCAACGAAATTTTTATTAGATAATCTCTTATTTAAATTTTCTAATTCAATAGTCACCTTTTTTAAATCCTTAGTTAACCTTTCCTTTAATGCATCTATATTTACAAAATCCTGAAAAGGTAAATAAACCTCTAAATCACTAATTATCCCAGAAAAAGATTTAGCAAACTCTTTTTTATCAACAGCATTAGTTTTAAAAATAAATACTTCAGAAGATTTAGTTAAAGTTTGAATATCATCAACTAAAGTTTTTAAAAAATCAATCAATTCATAATTGTCTGAAATTAAATATACAGGACCTTTTTCTGATGGCTTAAGACCTAATTCAGCTCTCAAATTTCTAATCAGCCTAATAATTTCAAAGAGTTGCTGAAAGGAATTATCAAGCTTATTATCAACAAATTTATTTTCATGGATTGGCCATTTTTGAAGAGATAATAATGAATTATCTGGTTTTAGTTGCAGCACATGCCAAAGTTCCTCAGTAATGTGGGGCATAAAAGGATGAATCATAACCAAAATATCATTGAGCACTTTTATTAAAACTTTTTCAGATATTTGTCTATTTTTAGTCTCTTTATTATTAAACCTTTGTTTAGCAAATTCTACATACCAATCACAAAAATCATTCCACGTAAATTCATATAGAAGTTTCGCAGATTCTCCCAATTTATATTCTTTCAACAAAGCAGCGACTTTTATATTTAACTGATTCAATTTCGATAAAATCCATTTATCACATAACTCTAAAGAAGTTTCATCACTCTCATTAAGCGAATAATTATTATTAGAAGTTTTATTAATTAACACAAATTTAGTTGCATTCCATAATTTATTCGCAAAATTTCTTGAAGCTTCAACAGTTGAAGATGTATCTTTTTTTCTATCAAAATCAAGCCGGATATCTTGTCCAGCGCCTGCAACTTCTCGAATTAAAGCAAATCGTAGAGCATCAGAACCATATTTATCAATTAATAGTATTGGATCAATACCATTACCTGAACTTTTACTCATTTTTTTATTGTTTTCATCTCGAACTAGACCATGAATATAAACATCCTTAAAAGGAATATTATTCGTAAAAGTATTCCCCATCATTGTCATTCTCGCCACCCAGAAGAAAATAATATCGAAACCAGTAACAAGAACACTATTTGGATACCATTTTTTAAAATCCGGATCATTTGTATTTGGCCAACCAAGGGTTGAGAAAGGCCATAAACCACTTGAAAACCATGTATCCAAAACATCTTTATCACGAACCAATTTAATATTTAATCCAAATTTTTTATTAGCTTCGATTAAGGCATCCTCTTCATTTCTTGCAACGATATATGGAGTATTTTGTTCTATTGAGTCTTGAGATTCATCTAAAACATACCATGCGGGTATTTGGTGCCCCCACCACAATTGCCGACTGATACACCAATCATTAATATTCTCTAACCAATCCTTATAAACTTTCTCCCAACGTGGAGGAATAAAGGATGGTTTTTTAGAATCAATTTCATTAAGACATCCTTGCGATATATCATCCATTTTCAAAAACCATTGTGTAGACAATAAAGGTTCAATTGGCACCTTACCTCTATCAGAAAAAGGAACAGTATGTTTATAATCCTCTATCTTTGTCAAAAGGCCTAAGTTATCCAATTCTTTGATAATTTTCTTTCTAGCCTCATATCTATCTAGATTTTGAAAAATACCTGCATTAATATTTAAAGTTCCATCTTTGTTCATTACATTAATCTGTTTTAAATTATGCCTTTTTCCTATTGCAAAATCATTTGGATCATGGGCTGGAGTAACCTTCACACAACCAGTACCAAAATCTTTATCAACATGTGAATCAGCGATAATAGGTATTTCTCTATCAACGAAAGGAACTTTTACTTTGACACCAATAAATTCTTTATATCTATCATCATCAGGATTAACTGCCACAGCAGTATCACCCAAAAGAGTTTCAGGTCTTGTAGTTGCAACTTCTAAGTACTTATCTAACTGTTCACCACTCTCAGAAATTAAAGGGTATTTAAAATGCCATAAATGACCATTTACTTCTTGCATTTCAACTTCAAGATCACTTACGGCAGATTGAGATTCAGGGCACCAATTAACCAAATATTCGCCTCTATAAATTAAATTCTTTTTATAGAGAATATTAAAAGCCTCAATAACTGCTTGATTTAATTTTTGATCAAGAGTAAATCTTTCTCTAGTCCAATCAACTGAATATCCTATCCTTTTTAATTGAGAAACTATTCTTCCACCACTTTGTTCTTTCCAGTTCCATGCTCTATTAAGAAATTCATCTCTTCCAATATCCTCGCTTGTTTTGCCTTCACTTTTTAATTGTTTTTCGAGAATAGTTTGAACAGCTATTGAAGCATGATCAGTTCCGGGTAAACACAAAACATTCTTACCTAAAAGTCTTTGAAAACGTACTACAACATCTATCAAAGCCGTATTAAATGCATGCCCCATATGCAAAGATCCAGTTACATTTGGTGGCGGAATAACAACACAAAAAGGCTCCCCATCATCCTCAGGGTTTGGACTAAACGCCTTTAGACTTTCCCATTTTTCTTGCCACTTTTTCTCAACTTCAAAAGGTGAATAATTCTCTAAAGATAATTGATCATTCATCTCTGTCATATGCAAATTTTATTTCAATAAACTTTTTGTTTATTTTATCTTGAGACCAGCCAATTAATGAAAATAATATTAGTTTGCAAAAAAAGACAAATCCATTCTACAAAAGTTTGAAGCCAGAACCACAGGAACAACGTTTTGCATTTTTTGATGCTGAAAGATTGACGATCTCAGTCATTAGAAAAATAATAAATGGGCGATCCAGGGTTCGAACCAGGGACATCCTGCTTGTAAGGCAGGCGCTCTACCGCTGAGCTAATCGCCCTTATAATGAATTATTCTAATAGATGAAGTTGAAAAATTTATACTAAGTATTTAAATATTTCATGATTGAGGCAAAATTTAATTAATAAAATAAATCCTATGTCCTCAAACAATAGATATAAATTGGATAACAATTCCGATTTAGAGACTATAGATAGTTTTAAAATCTTAATATCTAATATCAAAGCCTTAAAAGATAAAACTTGGGGCTGCCCATGGCAGAAAATACAGTCTCATATATCGTTGATCCCATTTTTGTATGAAGAAAGTAATGAATTTATAGATGCGATATATGAAAAAAATGCAGATAACATATGTGAGGAGTTAGGAGATATTTTATTACAAGTAATGCTTCACGCTGAAATCGGTTACGAAGAAAAAGAATTTGCACTAAATGATGTTATAAAAAATCTAAACAAGAAAATTATTAATAGACATCCATATATTTTTAACAAAAAAGAAAAAGTATCATTAAAAAAATCACAACAGATTTGGGTAAATATAAAAAATTTAGAAAAAAAAGCACCTCATATGAAATCTTCAATTAGTAGAAATTTAAATTTAAAAATTAAAAATTTACCGCCAACGGTTGGAACAGATAAAATCGCTAATGTTGTTAAAGAAAATGGTTTCAAATGGGAAAGTACTGATGAGATTTTTAAAAAGTTAGAAGAAGAGATTAATGAATTAAAGGAAGCAATTAAAAGTAAAAATGATTCAGAGATAAAAAATGAATTTGGGGATATTTACTTCACACTTATTAATCTCTCAAACTTTTTAAAGATCAATCCTGAATCAGCTCTTCAAAAAACAAATATAAAATTTTTAGACAGATTTTCAATCGTCGAAGAGTATGCAGGAGATAATATTAAAAAACAAACTCCCAAAGAATTTCAACGGCTTTGGCAAATAGCCAAGCAAAAACTGGCGGGAAAAATTCCTAAAAGCAAATGACAAATATTACAACATGGATAGATGAATATCATAAGGGCTCAAGATTCGGCCTAAATGGGAAAATTCTAATTAAAAAAACCTCAAAATATCAAGAAATTATTGTTATTGAAAATGAATATTACGGTAAAGCTTTAATGTTAGATGGTTGCTGGATGACATCATTAAAAGACGATAAATATTATCATGAATGTCTTGTGCATCCTCCATTAAGTAGTAGTGACAAAAAATTTAATGTACTAATTATTGGCGGTGGTGACGGTGGTACTGTAAGAGAATGCGTTAAATATTCACAAATATCAAAAATTGATCTAGTGGAAATTGATGAGGAGGTAATCAAAATATCTAAAAAATTTCTAAAAGAAATTGGAGGCGAAGCGTGGAATGACAAAAGACTAGAAATACATGTTGATGATGGTTTTAAATGGGTAAAAAAAACAAGAGATAATTTTTACGACGTTATATTTATAGATTGTTCAGATCCCTCAGAATTTTCAAATTTATTATTTTCAGATTCTTTTTATAAAGAATGTAAAAGAATACTTACACCAAGGGGAATATTAGCAACACAAAGCGAATCTCCTGAATCCTTCAAAAATATTCACATAAATATTTTGAAAACCCTAAAAAGTATATTTAAATTTTCTGAAACAATGTATTCCTTTGTGCCTATATATCCAAGCGGGATTTGGAGTTGGACATTTGCTTCTTCAGAAGATCTAAATTTTTCAAAGCAAAATTATGATGAAGTCCTAAAAATAGAAAAAGGATGTGAAATTTGGAATTTAAATTTTCAAAATGCAGCATTCAAAATGATGCCAAATAAAATTGTAAAAGAACTAGATTCATAAGATGACAAAAAATTTATTTGATAACGAAAATGCAATTTATATGGGAGCAAAAAGAAGTCCTGAGAATTGCTCAATTGGTATATTTGGAGTTAATTATGACGGGACATGTTCGTTTAAACCAGGAGCAAGATTTGGTCCAGAAGCAATAAGACAAGTCAGTTCTTGTTTAGAAACATATTGTCCAAAAATAAAAAAAGACTTAGAGGATATTATGTATGTTGATTTTGGATCAATACTAATTGATAAAAATGACTCAAAGTCCGTTATTGAATCGGTTAAATCAGCAACAAAGTATTTAATTAATAAAAACCTTATTCCTATTATGCTTGGAGGCGAACACTCTATTACAAGAGGTGCAATTGAAGCATTAGTAAAAAAATATCCAGATTTGATATTGGTTCAACTTGATGCTCACGCAGATTTAAGAGAATCATATATAGGAAATGAACATAGTCATGCTTGTACTATGAAAAGATGTTTAGAAGTGCTACCTGAAAAGAAAATTTTGCAAGTAGGAATTAGAAGTGGGACTAAGGAAGAATTTGAAATTATGCATAACAACAACCAATTAGTTAACTTTTGTCCAGGCGGAAATGCACATGAGTTAAAACAAGCTCTTCTACCATACGCTAAGTCTCCAATCTATTTAACAATAGATTTAGATTGGTTTGATCCGAGTTTATTAGCAGGGACGGGCACTCCAGAACCGGGAGGATTTTTTTGGAATGATTTTGAAGAAATACTGAAAACTTTAAAAGACCTTAGAATTGTGGCTTCAGATATTGTAGAATTATCTCCAGAAATTGATAAAAGCGGAGTAAGTAACATAGTTGCAGCCAAAGTACTTAGAAGCTTAATTTTGTCATTAGAAAATATGCAATAAAAAATTTCTAAACTAAAGTGTAAAAATACTAAATAAAAATTTATAATTTCATGGATTTGCTTAAAAGTCCTCTTTATTCAAAATATGTTGAATCCAATGCAAAATTAGTTGATTTTGCAGGTTGGGAAATGCCCATATCATTTTCAGGATTAATTAAAGAGCATGAATCAGTTAGATCTTCAGCAGGATTATTTGATATTTCTCACATGGGTGTGATTTCTATCAAGGGAATCAATCCAAAGGATTATATTCAAAAACTTTTTCCTACTAATTTATACTCCTTTTCTGAAGGTCAAGGGCTTTATACAGTAATGCTCAATGATAAAGGAGGAATAATAGATGACTTAATAATTTATGACCTTGGTATACAAGAAAATGGCATATCAGAATTATTGTTAATAGTTAATGCAAGTAGGTATGAAGAAGATTTTCAGTGGATAAAAAATAATTTAAATATGCCTGAAATTGCGATAACAAACTTTAAAAAAGATAAAGTACTTTTAGCGCTGCAGGGAAAAAACTCATTCGATTTATTTGAAGAATGGATTGAATCTTCGATCTCACATATCCCTAACTTTGGATGCGAATATAAAATTTTTGAACATATTTCGCCTAAAGAAAAAATTTTCTTTTCAAAGACAGGCTATACGGGGGAGAATGGTCTAGAAATACTTTTATCTAAAAAAGCGGCAATTAATTTATGGGATTTCTCAATTTCTAAAAATGTTGCACCTTGTGGTTTAGGAGCTAGAGATACTCTTAGACTTGAAGCAGGCATGCACCTTTATGGTCAAGACATAAATGAAGAAACATCTCCATATGAAGCAGGGTTAGGCTGGCTAGTACATCTAGAAAATAATCACGAATTCTTTGGAAGAAGATTTCTTGAAGAGCAGTCAAGATTAGGTATTAAAAAAAAGTTAGTTGGTCTTTCTATAGAAGGTAAAGCAATAGGAAGAAAAGGTTGCACAGTTCTTAAGGGTGAAGAAAATATTGGGACTATCACAAGCGGCAGTTGGTCTCCAACAAAACAACAAGCTATAGCTTTTGCGTACATCAATACTTCGCATGCCTTAATAAATAATGAAGTTCAAATATTCATAAGAGGCAAAAAATTCAAAGGTGTAATAACAAAAAGAGCGTTTTATAAAAAAAATTATTAACTAAATTTACCCTTAAAGAATTATTATAAGTTATTGATAAATAAATCATACTTAGATGAGAAACAAAATTTGCAAAGAACTCAATAATACAGATATTGGTAAATTAGTTAATTTATGCGGATGGGTAGATAGAAGAAGAGATCATGGTGGTGTAATCTTTATTGATTTAAGAGACCATAGTGGATTCCTACAAATAACAATTAACCCCGATGATGGTGCAGATCTATTTAAACAGGCAGAAACTCTAAAAAATGAAACAGTAATAATGGTTTGCGGAATTATTAATGAAAGGCCCAAAGATTCCATAAATACAAATTTAAGTACTGGAGAGTTAGAGCTTAAAGTTAAAGATTTGCAAATTCTCAACCAAATTAAAAAAAACTTACCTTTTCCAGTATCTATACATGATTATGAAAATACAAAAGAGGAACTCAGATTAAAATATAGATATCTTGATTTAAGAAGGGGAAAATTACTAGAAAATTTAAAAACAAGACATAAGATTATTAAAGTTGCTAGAGAATTTCTTGATAATTTTGGATTTACAGAAGTAGAGACCCCATTACTTACAAAGTCGACTCCTGAAGGCGCTCGCGATTTTCTTGTTCCTGCACGTCTTTCAAATGGAGAATTTTTTGCTTTACCTCAATCCCCACAACTATTTAAACAACTTTTAATGGTTGGGGGCTTAGATAAGTATTATCAAATCGCAAAATGTTTCCGTGATGAAGACTTAAGGGCAGATAGACAGCCAGAGTTTACTCAATTAGATATTGAGATGAGCTTTATTAGTGAAGAAGAAATAATTTCTTTTAATGAAAGTCTCATAAAAAAAATATGGAAAGAAGTGCTAAATATTAATTTTAATAATGTTTTTCCAAGAATGTCATGGCAAACAGCAATGGATAATTATGGCACTGACAGACCAGATACTAGATATCAAATGTTATTAAAAGATTTAGGAGGAGTATTAGGTGATATTGGATTTAATATTTTCACCAAGGCAATTAAGTCTGGAGGTTATATAAAATCCATAACAGTCAAAGGAGGCAATTCAAGTATTAGCAACGTAAGAATTAAACCAGGAGGTGACATCTTCCAAGTAGCTCAAGATGCAGGAGCTGGTGGTTTGGCCTTTATAAGGGTCAAAGGAGATGAGCTTGAGACTATTGGGGCAATTAAAAATAATTTAAGTGAAGAGCATATAGCTGATATTTTAAAAATCACAGAAGCAAAAGATGGAGACTTAATCCTCTTAGGAGCTGGAGATAAACAAATTGTCAATCAATCATTAGATAAGGTTAGACAATATATCGCAAGAGACTTAAATCTTATTGATAAAAGTAAATGGAATTTCTTATGGGTAACTGACTTCCCGATGTTTGAGAGAAATGAAAATGAAAATAGATATGAAGCTTTACATCATCCTTTTTGTTCTCCAAAAAATATAAAATCTAAAGATTCTGAAACCTTGAAAAAAGAAATTGAGAGCTCTACAGCAAATGCTTATGACTTAGTTCTCAATGGTTTGGAGTTAGGAGGTGGCTCTTTACGTATTCATGAAGCAAACTTACAAAGAGAGGTTCTTAAAACGGTAGGACTTACTGATAAAGAAATTGATGAAAAATTTGGATTTTTAATAGAAGCCTTAGAGATGGGTGCACCTCCTCATGGTGGAATAGCCTTTGGATTAGATCGTATTACCATGCTAATAATAGGTGCAGATTCAATCAGAGAAACCATTGCTTTTCCAAAAAATCAACAAGCAAAATGTCTTCTCACAAATGCACCTTCAAATGTCTCTGAATCACAATTAAAAGAATTAGATATTGAAATAACAATTGATGAATAAGAATATATATGGATGTTCTAAAAGTTTTTTGTTTAAATAAAATGTAAGGAGGCTGTGCTTAATTAAAAATATTTAATGTCAAAATTTGTATTTGTCACCGGAGGAGTAGTTTCTAGCATTGGTAAGGGAATTGTAGCTGCAAGCTTAGGAAGATTATTAAAGTCTAGAGGATATAGTGTTTCAATATTAAAACTGGATCCATATCTAAATGTTGATCCAGGAACAATGAGTCCTTTCCAACATGGAGAAGTATTTGTAACCGAAGATGGGGCTGAAACCGATCTTGATTTGGGTCACTATGAAAGATTTACTGATACTGCAATGACTAGGTTAAATAGTGTGACTACGGGATCTATCTATCAAGCAGTTATTAATAAAGAAAGAAGAGGTAGTTATGACGGTGGAACTGTGCAAGTAATACCTCACATAACTGGAGAAATAAGAGAAAGAATTCATAGAGTAGCGGCCAACAGTAATGCAGATATTATAATTACTGAAATTGGTGGAACAGTTGGTGATATTGAATCTCTACCTTTTTTAGAGGCAATAAGAGAATTCAAAAATGATGTCAATAGGAACGATGTTGCATACATACACGTAACATTACTTCCTTACATCAAAACCTCTGGCGAAATAAAAACTAAACCAACACAACATTCAGTGAAAGAATTAAGATCAATTGGAATTCAGCCAGATTTACTTGTATGCCGAAGTGATAAATCTATCAATGAAGCTCTTAAAAAGAAGCTTAGTGGTTTTTGCGGTGTAAGTATCAACTCTGTAATTGAGGCTTTAGACGCAGACAGTATTTATTCTGTACCTCTTTCTTTAAAAAAAGAAGGTTTATGCAAAGAAACCCTGAAGTATTTAGACCTTGAAGATAAAAAATGTGATTTGAAAAATTGGGAGCAACTTATACACAACCTAAGAAATCCTGGAGCTCCAATCAAAGTTGCTTTAGTAGGTAAATACATTGAACTTGGAGATGCATATTTATCCGTTGTTGAAGCTTTAAGACATGCATGCATTGAACAAAAGGCTTTATTAGATTTACATTGGGTAAGTGCTGAAATGATAGAAAAAAATTCAGCAGAAACTTACTTAAATAAAGTTGATGCAATTGTGGTACCCGGGGGATTTGGCAATAGAGGAGTCAATGGAAAAATTTCGGCTATAAAATTCGCAAGAGAAAATAAAATTCCCTTTTTAGGTTTGTGCCTTGGTATGCAATGTGCAGTTATAGAATGGGCGAGGAATGTAGCTAATCTTCCAGATGCATCTAGTTCAGAACTAGACCCGAACACTCCCAATCCAGTGATACATTTATTACCAGAACAGGAAGATGTAGTTGATTTAGGTGGGACAATGAGACTTGGAGTTTATCCATGTAGATTGACAAAAAATACAACTGGAAAAATCTTATATGATGAGGATGTTATTTATGAGAGACATCGACATAGATACGAATTTAATAATTACTACAAACAAAGTTTCTTAGATTCTGGATACAAAATTAGTGGTACATCACCAGATGGCAGATTAGTTGAGTTAATTGAGTTAGAAAATCATCCATACTTCTTAGCATGTCAATATCATCCTGAGTTTTTATCACGACCTGGCAAACCTCATCCTTTATTTAAAGGTTTAATAAAAGCCGCTCAAGATAAGTTAACTCAATCAAATTAATATTCTTTATTTTTTTGAATGAAAATGACAAATTTTTTACCCTTAGTCGAACAATTTCATTCATTACAGGGTGAAGGTTATCACGCTGGAAAAAGTGCTTTTTTTGTAAGATTAGCTGGATGTAAAGTTGGATGTTCGTGGTGCGATACCAAGAATTCATGGGATGAGAAAAAACACCCCTATATATCAATTGCAAAAATAATAGATCGCATAAAAATTGCCAGAGAAAAAGGAGCATCTTTTTGCGTTATTACAGGTGGAGAACCTTTACAACATAACTTGGATAATTTTTGCAAAGCCATAAAAAAAATGACGATGGGAAAAGAACAAAAGCCAATGAAGATTCATATTGAGACAAGTGGAGTTAATTCGATATCAGGAAGCTATGACTGGATTACATTATCTCCTAAAAGACACTCACCTCCAAAAAATTATTTTTTAAAAAACTGTAATGAAATCAAAATAATCATAAATGAAATAGAAGATATTGAATTTGCTGTTCAAATAAAAAAAGAAACTTTAAAACAATATCAACTCTCTAAAAGCGAAGATTGCTTAAAAAAAGAAGATAAAATTTTTTATTTACAGCCAGCATGGAATAATGCGAATGGTTTTTCTCTTGCTATTGATTTCGTAAAAAATAATCCAGATTGGAAATTGAGCCTTCAAACTCACAAATATTTAAAAATTAATTAAATCATATGACTCTTAAAAATAAATCTATAGTAGTTTTATTATCTGGAGGTTTAGATTCTTCTACAGTTACTGGTATCGCAAAAAAATCCGAAGCTAAAATTTTTGGCCTTTCATTTGACTACGGTCAACGTCATAAAAAAGAATTAAATTCTGCATCAATAATTGCAAAACACTTTGATATCGAAGAATTTAAAATCATTAAACTTGACTTATCTATATGGGGAGGCTCGTCATTAACTGATAATCAAAAAAATATTCCGAAAGAAGGAGTACAAACTAATAAAATTCCTAATACTTATGTTCCTGGGAGAAATACTATATTTATTTCCGTTGCACTTAGTTATGCCGAAGCAATAGATGCTGATTTTATAGGATTAGGAGTTAATGCACTAGATTATTCTGGTTATCCAGATTGCAGACCTGACTACATTAAAAAATTTCAAGAATTAGCAGATTTAGCCAATAAAAGAGGAAGAGAAAATAATCCAATAAAACTTTGGACGCCACTATTAGATTTAAATAAAGAGGAAATTATTAAATTAGCTTTTGCTAATCATGTCCCTTTAGATAAAACATGGAGTTGTTATTCGGGTAATTCAAAACCATGCGGTGTGTGTGATAGCTGCAGAATTAGAAATGCCGCTTATGAAAAATGGCTTAATAACAATAATAAAAAATGAAAA
This sequence comes from Prochlorococcus sp. AG-347-E23, assembly GCA_003281685.1. GTDB lineage: Bacteria > Cyanobacteriota > Cyanobacteriia > PCC-6307 > Cyanobiaceae > Prochlorococcus_A. The sequence goes on from QCBH01000016.1 coordinate 14,941, forward strand.
TAAAAAAAATAATTCTAGAAAAATGGATAGATCCAGCATTAATTACGCATGATCTAACAAAAAAATTCGGAGATAAAGGATTAGCTTGGCTAGACAGTGATGGCAAAGAAAATGGGGAATGGTCAATAATAGGAATAAAACCTAAAAGAATAATCCAATCAAGAGATATCAATAACTTAGACAAAACTAATAATCCATTTAACAATTTAAAAAATATTGAAAAAGGATTTTGGATCGGATGGTTAAGTTATGAAGCTGGAGTTTACATAGAACCAAAAAACCCATGGAGAAAATCTAATATGGCAACTTTATGGATTGCATCATATGATCCAATCATTAAATGTAATCTAATAAAAAAAGAAATAATAATCGAGGGCACAAACTCATCTGAACTGATGAATTATCAAAACATAATCAACAATATAAAAAATATTGAAGAAGAGAATATTATTAAAACAAATTTGAATTTTGATTTTTCAAAATTAAATTTGGACGAAATGGCTGAAAAATTTCAGAAAAATATTTTAAAATTGAAAAAATTAATTTCCCTAGGGGATATATTTCAAGCGAACTTAACAACTAAATGCGAAATTGAATCTTCCAAAAACTATAATCCTCTGGATATTTATTTGAAAATAAGAAGGAAATTAAGAGCTCCCTTTGGAGGAATAATAATAAATAATGATAATTATAAAGAGGCTGTATTATCTACCTCGCCAGAAAGATTTATAAAAATAGATAATAAAAATTTTGTAGAATCAAGACCTATCAAAGGAACTAGATCCAGAGATAAAGATTTAAATCAAGACGCACTTAATGCTATCGATTTAATAACGAACGAAAAAGATAGAGCCGAAAATATTATGATTGTTGACCTTATAAGAAATGATTTAAGTAAAGTTTGCGAAACAGGAAGTATTATGGTGCCAGAAATATTAAAACTTGAAAGTTTCTTAAAAGTTCATCATCTAACTTCAGTAATCAGAGGCAAATTAAAAAAAGACAAGAACTGGATTGATTTACTAAAAGCTTGTTGGCCTGGAGGCTCGATAACTGGAGCACCTAAATTAAGATCATGCCAGAGACTTTTTGAATTAGAAGAGTGTGAACGCGGACCATATTGTGGCTCATTTTTGAAGCTTGACTGGAATGGAGAGTTTGATAGCAATATACTAATAAGATCATTTTTAATTAAGGACAAAAAAATCAATATATATGCTGGTTGCGGAATAGTTATTGACTCAAACCCTGAAGAGGAAACTAATGAACTAAAGTGGAAACTTTTACCGTTAATTGATTCACTAAAATGATTGAAACATTAGGCTGGCACAAGGATCAATGGTTGAATATTGATAGAATATTTATTGCTGCTAATAATAGAGGACTAAAATTTGCTGATGGTATATTTGAAACCATTTTGATAAAAAAAAACAAACCTATTCTTTTTGATGAACATATGAAAAGATTAGAAAAAAGTAGCAAAATTTTAAATATTAATCTCAAAATAAATAAATTAACTTTGAGGCAACTTATTCACGATGGAATTAAAAAGTTATCACTTAAAAATGATCAATTTGCTTCAGTAAGAATAAACTATAGTAGAGGAAATAATGAAGGTCGAACACTAACAATTAATAGCACTTCAGAGACAAAAGATTTGGATAATTTATGGCTTGAGTTCTATAGAATCAAACCTAATTTTAATCCGATAAGCGTTTGCATTAGTCAAACGGAAAAAATAAATGAATTCAGTCTTTTAAGTAAATGCAAAACATTTTCATATAATCAGGCAATACAAGTTTTGACAGAAGCTAATGAAAAATCATTTGATGATTCTATCCTTTTGAATACGTCAGGTGAACTTTGTTGTGGAAGTACATTTAATCTTCTAATTAAAAGAAATAATCAATGGATAACTCCTAGAAAAGAGAGTGGATGTTTAGAAGGGATTATGGTTTCTGAAGCTTTAAAATTGAAAATTGTAAAAGAAGAATTAATTCCTCCAGAATTTCAAAACGATGACATTATAGTCGCAATTAATAGCTTATCTTGCAGACAAATTAATCAAGTTAATGATTTCAAGCTTAAAACTAAATTCGATCCAATTTACTTTTGGGATTTATTATATAGTTGAACTTTATTAATATCTGGTAAATAGACATCAGATACTTTAGTTATATTGTTATTAACCTTAAATTCAACAATTTTTCCAATAATGATAATTGATGGAGCCAAAAATTTTTTATCTTTGATTTTATCTGGAAGATTATCTAATGTCTCTATAAAACATTTTTGATTTTTCAAAGTAGCTTCCTGTATTACAGCACATTTAGTACTCTTATCTAAACCACCTAGAATTAATTCTTCCACAATAAATTTAATATTTTTTATACCCATAAAAATAACTAAGCTATCTGAAGATTTAGCTAAATCTCTCCAATTCACTGTCTTTTTTTCCTTATCTACACGCTCATGTCCAGTTACAAAAGTTACGGAACTAGCAGCATCTCTATGGGTTAGTGGAATACCAAAATATGTGGGGGCAGCTATCCCAGAAGTAATACCAGGAACGATTTCAACTGAAATTCCATTTTTTTCTAAAATCGATACCTCTTCACCACCTCTAGAAAAAACGAATGGATCTCCCCCTTTAAGCCTTACAACATTTTTGCCTTCTTTTGCTAATTTCAAAATAAGATCATTAGTTTCAATCTGAGGTACAGAACACTTCCCAGCTCTTTTGCCTACATGGAAAATTTCTGTATTTTTTCCTGCCTCTTTTGTTATTTCATCAGGGATTAAAGCATCATGAACTAATGCATCACAATTTTTTATTAGGCGTAAAGCTTTAAGAGTCAAAAGCTCAGGGTCACCAGGACCTGCTCCAACTAAATAAACAATGCCGGGCACAATAATCTCCATTAACAAGTATGGTAGTAAAAGTTAATCGCAATGAAGGTAAATATTGTGAAAGAAAGTTTATTAAAACCAAATAAAAAATTTACTCTCCTTAGTGCGTTTATCACTCTTCTAAATGATCGTTTAAGTGAAAGTATACTGTTACCTATATTACCCTCTTTTGTTTTACTTTTTGACTCTAAAGCAAGTACATATGGTTTATTATCATGCACTTACCAATTAGCTCAATTTACAGCTTCTCCTTTTATAGGACTTATGAGTGATAGATATGGAAGAAGACCTGTCACTCTTTTTTGTATTACTGGTTCAGTAATAGGAATATCAATATTATCTTTTACAGTTCTTTTTAATTGGTCAAATTCAATAGCCACTATCCCATTATTTTTATTATTTTTAGCGAGACTTATTGACGGTTTAAGTGGGGGGACTGCAGCTACTGCTACAACTATTCTTGCAGATATTTCAAGCCCTGAAAAAAGAGCAAAAACATTTGGTCTTATTGGTGTAGCTTTTGGTTTAAGTTTTTTCTTAGGTAATATTTTTGTTGTAATTTTTGCAAAAAATACAAATAACAATTTTATTATTCCAGTTTTGATAGCCTCAATCATCCCAATAATAAATTTCCTCCTCGTATTTTTTTACTTACCAGAAACAAACCCTAATAGTGACTCAAATAAATCAAAAACTAATTTAAGAAACCCTATAAAAGAGCTATTTAGAGTTTTCAAAGAAGAAAAGATTAAAAAATTATCATTAGCTTTTTTTATTTACTTTATTGCTTTTACTGGATTGACCAATATACTAATATTTTTCCTCCAAGAATCTTTAAACTGGACGACCAAAGCATCAAGTGGAACTCTTGTAGTAGTAGGAATCATTGCAATTATCGTTCAGGGAGGACTAATTGGGCCTCTGGTTAAGCAACTTGGCGAAATGCGATTAACACTTATCGGAGCAGGCTTCATTCTTGTGGCATGTGCTCTTTTAATAACTGCTCCAAAAGAAAATGCGACAATTAATATTTATTCAGCTGTTTCGTTTTTAGCCGTTGGGGCAGGGTTAATTACACCCACCTTAAGAGCACTTATATCAAAGAAATTAGAAGTTGATAAACAAGGATCAATTTTAAGTAATCTTCAAGGTCTACAGAGTCTTGGAGGAGTTTTAGGAATTGCAATGGCAGGAAGGGTTTATGATAGTTTTGGACCTAAATCACCTTTTATAGCAGGTTCCGTTATCTTACTTTTCATGATATACCTTATTGCAGAGGGTAAAAGTAATAATTCTTTTCGCAATCAAAAATCAAAAGTAATTTAATGAAAAGCCAGGCTGATGTTTTTATTAATAGAGAATTAAGTTGGATTGAATTCAATAAAAGAGTACTACTAACCGGTATGGAAAAGGAGTACAAAATCCTAGATAAAGTAAAATTTTGTTCAATTTTTAGTAATAATCTAGATGAATTTTTTATGGTAAGAGTAGCTTCATTAAAAGCTCAAGTTGAAGCAGGCATTACAAAAAAAAGTATTGATGGACTTACACCTAAAGAACAATTAACAAAAATAAATAAAGAAGTAAAGAATTTAACTAACCTACAAGAAAACTATATAAACAATGAACTAAATGATGAACTAAAGGAAAAAGGTATAATTTTAAAAAAATACAAGGACCTAAGTAAAAATCAAAGAGATTGGTGCAATAACTTTTTTTCTTCGTCTATTTTCCCTTTATTAACTCCATTAGTTGTTGATCCAGCACATCCATTTCCTTTTATAAGTAATTTAAGTCTAAATTTGGCAGCTCTGATAACGGATGGGGAAGATTCTAAAAATCAGTTTGTAAGAGTAAAAATACCAACAAAAAATATAAATAGATTTATACAAATTCCCAATGAAATTATTCAACATAGCAATGAAAGTACATATTTCTTTATAAGTGTTGAAGATTTAATTGGGAATAATATAGATACTTTATTTAACGGAATGGAATGTATAAATTACTCTTTTTTTAGGGTGACAAGGGATGCAGATTTAGAATTAAAAGAACTTGAAGCTGATGATCTTCTTTTAGCAGTTGAACAAAGTTTGCAAAAAAGAAGATTAGGTGGAGACATAGTTAGATTAGAAGTCGAATCGGATATGCCAGACAATATTCTGAAATTACTCATTGAAAGTATCTCAATACAAAAAGAGTATATTTACTTTTGCAAAAGTTTTTTAGGCCTTGACGATTTAAATCAGCTTACAAAAATTAGTAGAGATGATTTAAAAGAAAATCTACTAATTGGGAAAACTCACCCGAAATTAAAAAATTTAGATTTACCTCCAAACAAAAACTTCAATTCTATTTTTCATATACTTAGAAAAAAAAATATTCTGCTTCATCATCCATACGACTTATTTAGAACATCAGTTGAAGAATTTATAAACAAAGCAGCTGATGATCCATTTGTAATGGCTATAAAAATTACTTTATATCGCGTTTCCAAGGATTCGCCTATCATCACAGCTTTAATGAGAGCTGCAGAGAATGGGAAAGAAGTAATGACTCTTGTTGAACTAAAAGCAAGATTTGATGAAGATAATAATATTCAATGGGCAAAACAACTTGAACAAGCTGGTATTCATGTTGTATACGGAATCATAGGATTTAAGACACATACAAAAATAGCTTTAATAGTAAGAAAAGAAAAAGGACGATTAAGGAATTATTTCCATATTGGAACGGGAAATTATAACTCTAATACTTCACAGTTTTATACAGATTTAGGATTACTTTCAACAGATCCTGATATTGCATCAGATTTACTTGAGTTATTTAACTACTTATCAGGTTTTTCTAAACAAAAAAGTTATCAAAAGTTATTAGTTTCTCCCTCAACGATGAGAGAGAAATTTATATTCCTGATAAAGAGAGAAATTAAAAATGCAGAAGAAGGCAAAAAAGCTGAAATAATTGCAAAAATGAATTCTTTAGTTGACCCAGAAATAATTAAACTTCTTTATTTAGCTTCAGACTCAGGCGTAAAAATTAGCCTTATCATTAGAGGTATTTGTTGCTTGTATCCCCAAAGAAAAAATTTAAGTGAGAATATTAAAGTTAAAAGCATTATTGGCCATTTTCTTGAACACTCAAGAATTTTTTGGTTTTGTAATAACAGTGATAATGAGGTTTATATTGGGAGTGCAGATTGGATGAGAAGAAATCTTGATAGACGAATAGAAGCTGTTACGCCGATAGAGGATTATGAATTGAAATCTAAAATATACTCGCTCTTGCAAACCTACATTAAAGATGATTACTTTTCTTGGATAATGAAGGAAGATGGTTCTTATTCGAAATATGAATTAGATTCATCGGATAATCGTTCGCAAATTGACCTCATAGAAAAACAAAATTAATATTGATTTTTACAACATTTAAAAAAATACTTAATATTTTAAATTTTTTTTAATTTTTATAAAATCACCTCATATCAGTCGATTTCAAGAAATAAGCATTAAAATAAAAATTTTTGTCTTTATAATTTCAACGTAAAAGTAGTTTTTATTTCAATTTCAGTGCTAGCTTTTTAAAAAATCCATTATTTAGGAGGCCAGGGTGATGGGGATCCCTCTGGAATCTGCGAAAAGCTCTTCAGATAATAATTTTGATGAGCCAAGATTACCAAACACTGCGGGCAAGTCTCGCAAATCAAAATCCAGTCTTACAGCAAAACAAAGTCAAAAAAAATCTGGCAGACTTGCTTCAGATTCTATTGGCCATTACTTAAGTAGCATTGGAAGAGTACCTCTTTTGACTCCAGCAGAGGAAATTGAGTTAGCTCATCATGTTCAGAACATGAAAAAGTTGCTACAAATTCCTGAAACTGATAGAACGCAACGAAATCTTTATCAAATTAAGATTGGCAAAAGAGCCAGAGATAGAATGATGGCAGCTAATCTAAGGCTTGTTGTATCCGTTGCAAAAAAATACCAAAACCAAGGGCTTGAATTATTAGACCTTGTCCAGGAAGGAGCTATTGGCCTTGAAAGAGCTGTAGATAAATTTGATCCTGCCATGGGATATAAATTCTCAACTTATGCTTACTGGTGGATTAGGCAAGGGATGACAAGGGCTATTGATAACAGTGCGAGAACAATCCGTTTGCCTATTCACATAAGTGAAAAACTTTCCAAAATGAGAAGAGTCTCTAGAGAATTATCACATAAATTTGGTAGACAACCTACTAGATTAGAAATGGCAACTGAAATGGGAATTGATCAAAAAGATTTAGAAGATTTAATTTCTCAAAGTGCTCCTTGTGCTTCCCTAGATGCTCACGCAAGAGGCGAAGAAGATAGAAGTACTCTTGGTGAACTCATACCTGATCCAAACTGTGAAGAGCCTATGGAAGGTATGGATAGGACTATTCAAAAAGAGCATTTAGGAACTTGGCTTTCTCAACTAAATGAAAGAGAACAAAAAATAATGAAGCTCAGATTTGGCCTAGATGGTGAAGAGCCATTAACACTAGCAGAAATAGGAAGACAAATTAATGTTTCACGAGAAAGGGTAAGGCAACTAGAAGCTAAAGCAATATTAAAACTTAGAGTAATGACAACTCATCAAAAAGCAGCTTAATCAAATTGATAAAATTTATAATAGTTTCATTATATTTATTTTCAATTTTTTTAATATCAATAGTTTTTAAAAAATATAATGAAGATAGCAGAGAAATAGTCAGAAAAATAATACATATTGGAATAGGACCTTTAATACCAATTGCTCAATTTTTAAAGATTAATCAAAACTCTGCTCTAATTTTTACAGGAATTGTTTCATTAATGGTTTTAATCAATTACTCATATAAATTATTTCCAACAATTGAGGATGTTGAGAGAAAGAGTTATGGAACATTATTTTATTGTCTAAGTTTATTTATTTTGATTTATCTCTTCTGGGATAAAGATCCATATGCATTAATAAGTGGATTTTTCATAATGACTTTTGGTGATGGATTAGCTGGGTTAATAGGAAAAAGCTTTAACTCAAAGAGTTGGATTTTTTTTAAACAAAAAAAATCTTTATTTGGCACTTTGACAATGTTTTTAACAAGCTTGATAGTAGTTTGCTCAATAGGATACGCCCAACAAAATAGTTTAAATTTTAATTATTTTACAATTGCTTTTTTTGCGACTTTGCTAGAACAATTTAGTCTTGTAGGAATAGATAATTTGATTGTTCCAGTTTCTTCAGCATTATTTTTTAATTTTCTTATAACTAGCTAAGTGAATTGTATAAAATAGCAAGTAATTCTTTTGTTGTTTCTATATCTATGCATGCATCTGTAATGCTTCTACCAAATTGGAGATCCTCTTTTTTTAAAAGTTTTTGATTTCCCTCCTTCAAATGACTTTCAAGCATAACTCCTAAAATATTTTTTTCACCATTGCTAATTTGAGAAGCTATATTTTTTAGAACTTCAGACTGTTTTCGGAAATCTTTATTGGAATTACCATGACTACAATCAATCATCACTTTGTGGGGAAGATTAGATTGCTTCAATTCAGAGGAAATTCTTCTAACAAATTCACTGGCAAAATTTGGGCCTTTTGAACCACCTCTTAAAACTATATGTCCATCTGGATTACCTGTTGTATTAACAATAGAAGCCATTCCGTTTTCATTTACACCTAAGAAATGATGAGATTTTGAAGCTGACTGCATTGCATTTATTGCAGTAGTAGAAGAACCATCTGTACCATTTTTAAAACCTATAGGCATTGATAATCCTGATGCCATTTCTCGATGAGTCTGACTTTCAGTTGTCCGGGCGCCTATAGCTGTCCAACTTATTAAATCAGCAATATATTGAGGAACAATTGGATCTAGTAATTCTGTAGCAGAGGGAATTCCGCGAGTTGCTAAATATGAAAGCAAACTTCTTGCCCTTCTTAAACCAGTATTAATATCATAAGAATTATCTAGATGAGGATCATTAATCAGTCCCTTCCAACCAATAGTTGTTCTTGGTTTCTCAAAATATACCCTCATGATTATTTCTAATTTATCTTTATAACTATCTCGAAAGTTTTTAATATATTTTGAATATTCTTTTGCCGCCTCTAGATCATGAATTGAACATGGACCCACTATGACTAAAAGCTTCTGATCATTGTGATGCAAAATATTTTGTATCGATCTTCTTGTTTTAGATACTGTATTAGCAGAGGCGTGATCTAAAGGTATATCATTATGTAATCTGCTTGGAGGTATTAATGGACGTGTCTCAACAACATGTAAATCTGATGTCTTTTCTAAAGCAGAATTATTTGATGATGTCGTCATTGATTAATTAAGAAGTTTGAATATTTAAAAAAGCATTTATGAATACTCTCCTTTTCAATATTAAAAATAACAATAGATTAGGCATTAAACCTTACTAATGAAGAATTTGGAAACATTGCTAAAAGATTATGCAGATCACGTAGCTGAAAGAGCTACCAAAGGTATACCTCCTTTACCTTTAAATGCTGATCAAACAAATTGTATTACAAAATTATTGGAACAAGATAGTACTTACGATTCATCTTATTTACTTGATTTACTAATTAATAGAGTACCACCAGGAGTTGATGAGGCTGCTTATGTTAAAGCAAGTTGGCTTACAGCTATTGTTAATTCCGAAAAATATTGCAAATCAATAAATCCAGAAAAAGCAATTGAAATACTAGGAACCATGATAGGCGGATATAATGTAAATTCTTTAGTTGAAATACTTAAAGAAAAAAATAGTTTACTTGCTAAAAAAGCAGCAGATGTTTTAAAAAATATTATTCTTGTTTACGACTCAGCCAATGAAATTTATGAATTATCTGAAAATAATATTTATGCAAAAGAGGTTGTAAATAGTTGGGCAAATGCAGAATGGTTCAAAAATAAAAAAGTTCTGGAGAAAGAGATTACTTGTACAGTATTTAAAGTTGACGGTGAGACAAACACAGACGATTTATCTCCGGCTGTACATGCAACATCACGTCCGGATATTCCGATGCATGCACTAGCTATGTTGGAGTTTAAAATACCTAATGGACTAGAGATTCTTAATAATTTAAAAAAACAAAATTTACCGATAGCTTATGTCGGAGATGTTGTTGGAACTGGGAGTTCTAGAAAATCCGCTATTAATTCACTCATTTGGCATATAGGAGAAGATATTGCTTTTGTTCCAAACAAAAAAACAGGTGGAATAATAATTGGCAGCAAAATAGCTCCGATTTTCTTTAATACTGCACAAGATTCAGGAGCTTTACCTATAGAAGCTGACGTATCTCATATGAGAACAGGAGATATTATTAAAATATATCCTTATAAAGGCATTATTAAAAAAATTGAAAAAGATTCAAATAATGAAGAATTAATAAGCAAATTCGACTTGTATCCATCAACTCTTACTGATGAAATTCAAGCTGGCGGAAGAATTAATCTTATGATTGGAAGATCTCTTACAGACAAAATCAGGAACAAATTAAATTATCAACCAAGTGAAATATTTACCAGACCAAAAAATCCAACCGAAAGCACTGCTGGCTTTACTCAAGCTCAAAAAATAGTAGGAAAAGCATGCGGTTTAGATGGAGTTAGGCCAGGAATGACCTGTGAGCCAATTATGACCACAGTTGGAAGTCAAGACACTACTGGGCCAATGACTAGAGATGAACTAAAAGAACTAGCTTGTTTAGGATTTACTGCAGATTTAGTGATGCAAAGTTTTTGTCATACAGCTGCATATCCTAAACCAGTAGATCTAGTTACCCATAAAGAATTACCTGATTTTATATCTCAAAGAGGTGGAGTAGCACTTAAGCCTGGAGACGGCATAATTCATAGTTGGCTTAACAGAATGCTTCTACCCGATACTGTTGGCACAGGTGGAGATAGTCATACAAGATTTCCTCTTGGCATTTCATTCCCTGGAGGCTCGGGCATTGTTGCCTTTGCCGCTGCAATAGGATCAATGCCATTAAATATGCCGGAATCTGTACTCGTTAAATTTAAGGGAGAATTATTACCAGGAATTACCCTTAGAGATTTAGTAAATGCAATCCCTCTATTCGCAATTAAAAAAGGACTCTTAACTGTTGAGAAAGAAAATAAAAAAAATATATTTAACGGGAAAATTATGGAAATTGAAGGATTACCAAACCTAAAACTTGAACAAGCTTTTGAACTTACTGATGCTACAGCAGAACGCTCATGCGCTGGTAGCACCATACTTTTATCCCAAGCAACTATTCAAGAATACTTAAGAAGCAATATTTGCCTGCTAGAAAAAATGATCGAGAGCAATTATGAAGATTCAAAATCTATTTTAAGAAGAATCAATGATATGAAAAATTGGTTAAAAAAACCATCATTAATTCAACCAGATTTAAACGCTCAGTATGAAGAAATCATCGAAATTGATTTAACAAAAGTAATACAACCGATAGTTGCTTGCCCTAATGACCCAGATAATGTAAAAGAAATTACTGATGTTGCAAATACAAATATTGACGAGGTTTTTATAGGTTCTTGTATGACAAATATTGGTCATTACAGGGCAGCTGCGAAAATTCTTGAAGGTGTTAAAAATTTAAAATCCAAATTATGGATTTGTCCACCAACAAAAATGGATGAAGAAACTCTAAAAGCTGAAGGGTACTATAAAATATTCGAAGATTGTGGTGCAAGGTTAGAGTTACCAGGCTGTTCTTTATGTATGGGGAATCAAGCCAGAGTAGATGAAGGTTCCGTAGTATTTTCTACAAGTACAAGAAATTTTGATAATAGACTTGGCAAGAATGCACAAGTCTTTTTAGGCAGCGCTGAATTAGCAGCAGTTTGCGCACTGCTTGGCAAAATACCTGAAGTAGAAGAATATCAGGATATTACTAAAAATAAAATTAATCCATATTCAGATGAACTTTATCGCTATCTTCAATTTGATGAAATACAAGATTTCAGCTTGACAAAATAATCATGGACTATGCCAAACTTCATAAAAGATAATATTCAAAAAACAAGTAATAATTCTTCTCGTAGCATCAAAAAACTATTAAAACAAAGATCTCTTGTCGTTGCATTTTCACTCTTATTAACAGGTTTAGGGGCCTCAATTACAAGCATATCTTTTAAAACTGGAATCTATTTTATTAATAATTGGAGATTAACATTATTAGACCAATTCCCATCTATTGCGGTTTTACCTGTTTTGGGAGCTTTAGGAGGAGCTATTGCAGGATATTTGATCAAAAATTTAGCACCTGCTGCAAAAGGTTCAGGTGTGAGTCAAATCATGGGTTTCTTAAGACATAAAAAAGTTCCAATGAATTTAAAAGTAGGATTAGTAAAGCTCATATCAGGAATTATTGCTATTGGTAGTGGATTCCCTTTAGGTCCAGAGGGTCCATCAGTTCAAATGGGAGGATCAGTAGCTTGGCAAATGGCCAAGTGGCTCAAAGCTCCTACAGCTTTCAGAAGAGTAATAGTAGCAGCAGGTGGTGGTGCTGGAATAGCTGCAGTATTTAGCGCTCCATTAGGAGGGTTTGTCTATGCAATAGAAGAGTTATTAAACTCTGCTAGACCAGTAATTTTGCTATTAGTATTAATTACAACTTTTATTGCAGATTCTTCTGCTGATATTATTCAAGCCTTGGGTTTAGATCCTAATGCAGGAGGATTTGATTTTAACCTCGGATTTTTGATTCAAAAAGAATATGACCCATCAGTTTTTTTCTTACCTGTAGATTTTATTTATTTAGTTTTACTAGGAATAATTATTGGCATATTTGCAGAATTGTACAGCAGATATGTTTTGTTAATGCAAAATCTTGGAAAAAAGTGGTATAAAAATAAATTTGTTTTAAAAATGAGTATCTGTGGACTGATTTTAGGAAGTATCTACTCTTGTTTACCTAGTACATTTCATAATTTAGATGAATTACAGAAAATAATAGCCGAACAAAATACAAGTATTGGAATTGCTTTATTAGCAGTTTTAGTACTATTTATCACGACAGGTTTGGCTGCCGCATCTGGAGCTCCTGGAGGATTATTCTATCCAATGCTTACTTTAGGAGGATCAATCGGACTAATAATGGGGAGCTGGGTAGAAATTGCGACAGGGCATGCCCCAAGTACATACATTTTTGCGGGAATGGGAGCTTTCGTAGCAGGATGTTCACGAACACCAATAACAGCAATGTTTTTAGCTTTTGCTTTAACAAAAAATTTATTAATAATGAAACCTGTCTTAATCAGTTGCATTGCCAGTTTCTTGATAGCAAGAGCTTTTAATGAAGAATCAATATATGAAAGACAAATACAAATAGAATTAGAAGACTAAGAATCTATCTTTAATCAAAAACAGCAGTTTTGCTGTTATAAACAAATACTTGATGATTTAGATGTAGTCTAACCGCTCTTGCTAAAGCTATTCTTTCAATATCTCTTCCTTTTCTTATCAAATCATCAACTTCATCCCTATGACTTACATTAACTGTGCATTGTTCTATTATCGGACCTTCATCTAGATCTTCTGTAACGTAGTGAGCAGTAGCACCGATTAATTTAACACCTCTCTTCCATGCTCGATGATATGGTTGCCCGCCCTTAAATGCAGGTAAGAAAGAATGATGAATATTTATTATTGATGAAAACTTTTTTAAAAAAGAATCACTCAAAATTTGCATATATTTAGCTAATACAACAAAATCAATTTCATATTCTTTTAATAGATTTAAAAATTGATCTTCAACATTAGATTTATCAGTATTAAAGGTATCAATATAAACAAATTTTGCATTAAAGTCATTAGCAATATTTTCAAGATCAGAATGATTAGAAATTATTAAAGGCACTTTCATTTTAAGTTCACCATTTCTTACTCGCCAAAGCAAATCAATCAAACAATGATTTTGTTTACTAACGAAAATAGCAACATTTGGAATTTCATCAGAATAATTTACATTAAATTTTCCATTTACTTCATCTGCAATTTTTTGGAATTCTTTATAGATTTCATCTCTATTAAAAGATGAATTTTTACTATTCCATTCAATTCGACTAAGAAACAAACCCGCATCTTGATCTGTATGATGATCAGAATGTTTTATGTTTCCGCCGTAATTTGAAATCCAACTTGTAAGTAAACTTACAAGACCAGGACGATCGGGACAAACAATTTTGAATATAATTGAAGGATGTTCCAAAAATCTTTAAATATTAATTCAAATAAGCAAGTATTTCTAATATATCAATGAAAAGCTTAAAAGAAAATTTTCAAAACTCACACATAGTTATTATTGGATCAGGAATTATTGGAAAATTTAACGCCTTAGAATTATCAGAATTAGGTTTCCAGATAACAATAATAGATCCAAATCAACTTCAAAATAGTAGCAATGCAGCTTTAGGCTTGCTAATGGGTAATATGTATCAAAAAAGAAAAGGTAGAAGTTGGGATCTCAGGAAACAAAGCATTGAATTATGGCCACAATGGATTACATTCTTGCAAAAATTTAATTATGAATTGTATATCGAAAAACCATTAATACAACTAACTACTAATGAAGAAAAGTACAAAAAATTAGAGAAATTTATTTATGAAAATAATGATCAAAACTTAAGGATTTTAGAAAGAGACTCAATATTTATAAACAATATAAATAAAGCCTTCCAAACAAAAAATATAAAAGGAATAATTTCCCTCAAAGATGGAAGGATAAATGCTTTATCTTTACTTCAAACGTTAGATAAATATCTAAGACATAAGAAAGTAAATTATTTACAAGGAGAAATAATAAAAATAAGAAAATCAAACAATCAATGGATTTCTACAACAAGTAATAATGAAAACATCAACTCTGACATGGTTGTTTTATGTAATTCACTAAAAGCAATCGATTTAATAGATAGCCAATGTCACAACATCAAATTAAAACCTGTTTTAGGTCAAGCTATAGAAATTGAGATAAATGATGGAGAAGTTGATTTATTATCACTGCCAAAACAATTTAACATAAATGGTAAAAATATAATTCCAAAATCAAACAAAAAGCTAATTATTGGATCAACTGACGAATATAGTACTAAGCCAGAAAAAAATATATTCGAAAAACTCACAAATTTTCTCGACAAAAAACCAAATTGGCTGGTGAAAGCAAAAATTTCTAAAAAATGGTATGGAATAAGGTCAAGACCAGATGGTGAACCTTCACCGATAATGAAAAATCTTGAAGATGGATTAATTATATGTACAGGTTTTTATAAAAATGGGATTTTACTGGCACCGGCTTGTTCTAAATGGGTTGCTAATGAAATTAAAAATTACCTTTACTAATCTTTTGTTTCAGTAAAGTCTGCATCAATTACATCGTCTCCTCCTTTATCGTTTGAATCACTCTGTTGAGGACCGCCGTCAGCGCCAGGTGATGGTGGCTGATTGCCTGGTTGCTGATAAACAGATGAGCCAACTGCATAAAGTTCTTGCTGAAGTTCTTCAAGAAGTTTTTTCATTGATTCATAATCTTCTTTTGATGTTGCTTCTTTTAAAGCATTACTTTTTTCTTCAACTTTAGACTTTGCTGCAGCATCAATTTTGTCTCCTAACTCACCAAGTTGCTTTTCTGTCTGATATACAAGTGTTTCAGCTTGATTTTTTAAATCAATTTTTTCTCTTTTTTCTTTATCTGCAGAGGCATTTGATTCAGCATCCTTTACCATTTTTTCTACTTCATTATCAGATAAAGTTGAAGCACCAGTAATAGAAATACTTTGCTCTTTGCCACTTCCTTTATCTTTAGCAGTAACACTAAGAATACCATTTGCATCAATATCAAATGTAACTTCAATTTGAGGAACACCTCTTGGCGCTGAAGGTATGCCATCCAATCTAAAAGTTCCTAAGCTTTTGTTATCAGAAGCCATTTCTCTTTCACCCTGTAAAACGTGAATTTCTACATTTGTTTGACCGTCTACAGCAGTTGAATATGTTTCAGATTTCTTCGTAGGTACTGTGGTATTTCGATTGATCATTTTTGTCATTACTCCCCCTAATGTCTCCACACCTAGAGAAAGTGGAGTAACGTCAAGCAATAATATATCTTTTACCTCTCCTGCTAAAACCCCTCCCTGAATAGCAGCTCCAACAGCCACTACCTCATCAGGATTAACAGTTTGATTTGGTTCTTTACCTATTATTTTTTTAACTAAATCTAAAACAGCAGGTATTCTAGATGAACCTCCCACCATTACAACTTCATCGATT
>QCBH01000017.1 GCA_003281685.1 Prochlorococcus sp. AG-347-E23
AATATATTTATTGAAAATCCTTTTATTTGTTTTTGATTCACTAGCCAGTTTAATTTTTATTTTTGTTTTCCCTTTATTTTTTCTTTTCTTTAAATTAGGTGCAAAAAGACTTTTTATTTCAAGAATGGTTTTTAAGAAACTTGGTTATTATCCTATTTTTGATCATTATTATCAACCAAGTTTTAAAATTATTAATTCGGAAAATATTAAAAGAGAAAAACTTCAAAACAAACTTTATCCATTTAACATTAAATCGCAAGTTAATTTTTTAAAAAAATTAAACTATGTTGATGAACTAGAAAGTGTATTTACAGAAAAATTAAATAGTAGATTAATAAATATCAATAATAGATCTTTTAGTTCTGGAGATGCTGAGTTCTTATTCCAGTTTTTAAGATACATAAAACCAAGAAAAGTAATAGAAATTGGTTGTGGAAATTCTACTTTGATAATTTCAGAAGCTTTGAAGAGAAATAATAAACTCAATAACTCTAAATCACAATTGCTATGTATTGAACCCTTTGAAAATGAATGGTTAGAATCAATTGTAAAAAAAGTTATAAGAGAAAAAGTAGAGGATTTACCGTTAAAGACATTTCAAAGTTTAGAGGAAAATGATTTATTATTCATTGATTCATCTCATATATTGAAACCTAATCAAGATGTTTTTCACATTTATAATTACATCCTACCTCAATTAAAAAAAGGAGTTTATATACATATACACGATATATTTTCTCCTAAAGATTATCTAGATGAGTGGCTTGTAGAAGATGTGAGATTTTGGAATGAACAGTATCTTCTTGAGTGCATACTATCTTCTTCAAATAGATATGAAACTATAGTTGCTTTAAACTATTTAAAAAATAATAAATTTAAAGAATTGAAAAAAGTATGTCCCTTTATTAAGAGTTATAGAGAACCAGGCTCTTTTTACTTAAGAGTAAAATAAATATTCTTTATTCAGAGATTAGAGATTTTTTAAAAGGTACTGCTATATATCTATCTAAAAACAAACCAAAAATTAATATGAATATACAAAATAAAAATAACAATTTTAAATAACCAAAATAATAAAATATAGAGAGTATTAATGTTGATATTATATATATCGAAGATATTTGATAATGTTTGTATCCTGCTTGGTGTAATCTTTGAAAAAGATGTAATTTATGCGGCCTAAAGATTTTTTCTCCTGCAAAGTATCTTCTTACTATGCATAAAGATGCGTCAGCTAATAATGGAGTAATTAGTATTAGTCGCGATGCAAGTTCGATTAAATTTGAAGAACTTAAAATTATTAAGCCTAGTATTCCGCCTAAAAAAGTACTCCCAACATCTCCCATAAATATTTTTGCAGGTTGCCAATTAAATATTAAAAAAGCTATTAGGGAGCCTGCAATTGGGACTAATTGCAAAGTTGAGGTAAAGCTAATGCATAGAATAATTATTGACATGCATCCTGCAACTAAACCATCTAAACCATCCATAAAATTAACCAAATTAATAAATGCGGTTAATGCAATTAATATAAATATTGTGCCTATAATTATTAATGGATTAAAATTACCATCTAAAATCTTATAATTTATTGTGCTTTTAATTAGCAATCCAGCGGTTACAAGCTGTACAAAATATTTAGTTTTCGTATTAACAATTATACAGTCATCAATAATTCCTGTTATCGCAAGTGGAATAATTAATAGTGGTTGCCATAGCCCTAGAAAATAAGAGTAAATCGTACCAACTGTTACAAAAGAAATACCCCCAGCTGTTGGGATTTTTTTATAGTGCGAACTTCTTTTGTTAGGGATAGCTAAGATATTTTTTTTTAAAAAAGGATAAATACAAAATAAAAGTAAAAGGTTTATTAGGAAGGAAACTATTAATATTTCTAATTTATTCATAATCATCTTTTTATCAAGAATAAACAAACTTTTTATATATATCTAAATGAGTTTCTACTACCAATTTTACGTCAAATTTTTTTTCTGCTAATTCCCTACTTTTGTTGCCCATTTTTATACATTCTTTTGGTGACTTAATGAGAATATTTATATATTTTACAATAGATTCTACATTTCTTTGTGGGACAAGAAAACCTGTTACACCATTCTCAATAGCATCTCTACATCCAGGATGATCAGTTGTTATAACTGGCCTGCCTGATGCAGCTGCCTCAGCAAGAATTTTTGGAAGCCCCTCGCCGTAATAAGAAGGGAAAACTACAATATTACTCTTCTTTAAAACCTCATGCATATTATTTTTAAAACCCCAGTATTCAATAATACCCCGATTAACCCAATTATAAATTTCTTTTTTATCAATACAATCATCGCTATCACTATCAAATTTTCCGACAACAACAAATCTTGCGCCTCTAACTTTTTTTGCAGCATCTAAAAATTGATAAATTCCCTTACTCTTAAGTAATCTTGAAGCAAAGAGTACTATTGGTTCATCTTTTGGTAAAGGAGATTGTTTGAAAATATCCAAATCCACCCCAGACCCAGGGATAAGATTGAAGTTCTCGATTTTTTTATTGAGGATTTTTGATACAACATTTAAATCGTGAGTATTTTGAAAAATAAAATGTATTTCTTCCCTATTCAAACTAAATTTATATAAAAATTTTACTATTAATTTTGTAAGGATTGATTTGATTGAAAAACTTCTTGAAAAAACATATCCTAGTCCTGAAATTGATACCACAAATTTTATTCCTGGTAATAGCTTTAATGCTAAACCACCTAATAAAACTGGTTTTATAGTGATGCAATGCACTATGTGTGGTTTAATTTTATTGATTAAGAAAAATAATTTAAAAGATAAAATTAAATCTTTTATCGGCGATATTTTATACCTTTCGAAATTAATATTATGGATATATATATTGTGTTTATCTAAGGTGGAATTTTCTTCTGAAAATTTTGTAGCTAGATGAATTTCATATCCCATTTCCTTGGCCCTTAAGGCTATGGGTAATCTGTGAGAGATAAAAAACCAATCTGTATTACATATGAAAAGAATTTTATTTTTCAATTTTAGATTAATTTCATATTTTTAAAAATAGCATGATTAAAGTATGAAGTCATAAAATATTTTTTTTTAATAGTTAAGATCTTTGTAAAATCTTGAGTAATTCAATTGAAATATTACTAATGTGCTTTTCAGGTGAAATTATGGCCTGATTTATATCATCATTTAATTCTGAAAATTTACAATTATTTATATCGGTTTTACCTTTGATTAAATTGTTAAATTCATCTTCTAAAACATTAGACAACTTTTTAACGTTATCAAATGAGTTCTTATAAATTTTATTTATAAAATCAAAATTACTATTAATAATCTGTTTAAAAATTATAGTTGGTTTTTTATTAAGCAAATGCGTTAATCCTATTGAAGATGCAAAACAGATTAAAAAATCAGAGTTATTTAAAATATCTTTTCTATGTTTTGAATTAGTAGTTTGATCAAATATTCTGATATTCTTCTCTTTACTAAGAATATTGGCGATTGACTTGGAATATTCTTTCTTACAACTTGGATGAAATAATATAATTATACTAAAAAAATTAAAATCAATAAATTGATTAATAGAAATTATGAGTTGGATTAACTTTTCTATTGATTCAGGGGTGTAATAACCATTCCCAAAAGCAGAGATATCAATAACTATTGTTTTTTTATTTTTTAATAAACTTTTATTTCTATTAAATTCCTGCGGTAAACCAATAATAATTTTTTTTGC
The DNA here is from genome assembly GCA_003281685.1 of Prochlorococcus sp. AG-347-E23. Lineage (GTDB taxonomy): Bacteria > Cyanobacteriota > Cyanobacteriia > PCC-6307 > Cyanobiaceae > Prochlorococcus_A. The sequence continues at coordinate 3,755 of QCBH01000017.1, forward strand.
AATCTTTATGTTTTTGGCATAATTTATTTGACTAGGAAAATACATAAATTCATAATCATAGTCTGTACTATAAAAATCATAAAAAGGGTTGGTAATAAAAAAGGGAAAATCATGAAAAGGCAATCTTATAATATTTATATTTTTATTCAATTCTCTAAAGTTTTTAACAATTATTCTTGAGTAACTTGATAGATCAAGGAAAGGAAATAATATTAAATTCTTTTTCTTTAAACAAATATTTTTTATCTCTTTATTAAATTCAATCTTTGGGAAAATATCAATTAAAACGTAGAATATAGTAAAAAATATTAAATGCAACTTAGAAAAATTATGAAAAGCTTCATTATTGATTAAATCTCTAATAATTTTATATAAATTTATGATATTTTTTTTATAAACATCGATTAAACCTTTCAAGGTTATGGTTTTTAAGATATTAATAGATTTATATTCGCGGCCATTCACCTTAATAGATTTTTGATTATTTGTTGATAAAAATGCAAAACTTTTACCAGTTTTATTTATTGCCTTAATAAGATCTGAATATATATTCAGCCTTCTTTTGTTCATATTCTGTATATCTATAAAAATATCTTGCTTAAGAATTAATTTATGTCTTTTTTTAGAGCATGAAATTATTATTCTTATATAGAGGATAATCATATATTTGAAGGTATTTAAAAAAGAAGATATTGATTGAATAGAAGGAAGGTAAAAAACATTTATATTTATTTTTTCTTTTCTTAACCTCTTTCTCAGATAAAATAAATCAATTAGTTGTCTCACAATGACTACTTTATTTTTGGGATTATTATTGATATATTCGAACAAATGTTCTTTATCAAATAACTCTTGTAGATAATAAATTGGTCCTCCCTCCACTGCGAAGTCAGGAGATATAATATCTTGGCTTTTTATATTTAGATTATCCTTTATAACTTTTATTAATGTTTGTAAAATTGGTTTAATTTTTTCTGATCTTTTTATAAAGTCATTATCACTCGAATATTTAATAAATTTATTATCTAAAGTATTATCAATAAATTCTATATTAAGATTTAATTTCTTTAAGACTTTTTTTAATTTTGAATTATATTTAGCAATGTATATTATTTTCATTATTTTATCTGATAGTTACTAATAAATTAAAGTTAAAATTTTTTAAATTGTTTGTAACTTTCTTTCAAATAGAAATTTTTTTAAAAAGATAGTTATATCTCGTTTCACTTTCATATTCTTCTCCATTATTATCTATCTCTTTATGTATTTTGGCAAATACCAATTCAAAACCAATCTTTTCTATAAGATTCGTAAATTCCTCTTTTTTATAAAATAATACTTTTTTTCTTACTATTAAAAAGGGCTCATTTGTAATTAAAGATCTTATAACTTGTTTTGATCTTCTTATGAATTCTGCTATACCTTTTTTTCTTAAAACATGGAATAACCATTTAGAAATGGAATCACCATATTTTGCATCAGAAAATTCATTAACGAAAGGCATTTCTCCAATTAGAACAAAACTATCTAGTTTCATAATTCTTTTTATCTCTATAAGAGAATCAATTAAAGTTTGTTCATTATCTAATATTAAAAGAACACCATTAATTACAACAAAATCAAATATATTGTCTTCATAGGGAATATCGTGTGAAAGCCCTTTCTTAATTTCAATCCTAGGGTCAAATTTATTTAGTTTTAAGCTTTTTGTAATTAAATCTACTTCTTCTTGATTGGGTGATATGCCTGCAATCTTTTTATATTTTGATTCTTTTGAAGATAACTTAACTAAAGTTCCATCCCCACATCCAACATCGATTAAGTTACAGTTCTCAGGTGCAATTTTATTTATTATTTTAAGAATTTTTTTATTGACAAATTTTGTTATCTCTTCTCTACCTGTCCTCCCAGAAATTTCATTTAAATCTTTTGATAATGTTCTATATTTGTACTCCTCGACAGAGTTTCTTGATTTAAATATTGTCATATAAATTTAAATATCTAAACAATTATAGTTCCCTATTATTATTTGGAATATATACGGAAATAATAATTTAAATTTCGTATAGATTACATTTTTGAAGTAGTATTTAATATATATATTTATAAAAGAAAGATTGAATTTTTTTGATCAATAACTACTAAAATTTATTTATAGAAATTATGCAGAAAAATTTGAATTTTAGGATTAGTGATTATATAGATTATTTGAATTTAGGTTTCTTTAATAAATTATCAAAAAAAAGAAAAAACCAGCTCAAATTAGTTTTCTGCTTAATGCTCTTATCTGGTTTAATTGAAATATTTACTTTAACTTCTCTTATTCCATTCCTCTATGTTTTAGATGATCCTAGTAAGGTTAATCAAAATAACCTCTTTAATATATTTATTAGTTTTTTTGGCATAATTGATAGCCAAATTATTTTATTTTTAGTTTTTATATTGTTTGTTTTTGGATGTCTTCTCAATGGAATATTAAGAATATTCAATCTTTGGATAAGTAGTAAATTTACAGCAATTATAGGTAATGAAATAAGTTCTAAAGCATATAAATATACACTTTATAAACCATATAGGGAGCAGATTAATGAGAATTCAAGTAAAACAGTTGCTTCTATTACTCAAAGGATAAATAATAGCGTTACAGCTATTTATGGTTATTTACAAATAGCTGCGGCATCACTATCAATTCTGGGAATTTTTGTTGGCCTTTTATTGACAAATTGGTTGATAGCTCTTTCTTCTTTCGCTTTGATTATTATCTTTTATATTTTTATTAATAGATATACAGCAAATATTTTAAGAAGAAACAGTATAGAAGTTGCAAAAAGGAATAATTATCAAGTTAAGCTATTACAGGAGGGTATAGGTTCAATTAGAGAAATATTTCTTGGAAGATTCCAAAAAGAATTCATAAAGAAATATCAAAATAATGATAAATATATGAGAGATTTAATAGCGAGTAATAATTATTTAGCAGTTTACCCAAAATTTTTAATTGAAAACTTAGGGATAATAATCATTTCAAGCATCGGTTTCTTAATGGTTTTGCAGGATAATAACACTCTTATAATTCCAATTTTGGGAACTTTTGCTTTAGGTGCTCAAAGATTATTGCCACTGTTTCAAGTGGTGTATTCAAATCTTTCTATGGTAATTGGTTATAGCGAAGATATGAAGATAGTAGAAAAACTTCTTATAGATAATGAATATTTCACAACAGGAAATAACAAGCAAGTAAAAAAGTTTAAGTCTCTAGAGTTACATGAGGTTCAGTTCAAATATGAGAATGTATCAAAATATGCCATAAAAAATATTAGTATAAAAATAAATGCAGGCGATAAGATTGGAATATTTGGTAAAACAGGAAGTGGCAAGAGTACATTGGTAGATTTAATAATGGGCTTATTACCGCCCACCGATGGAAAATTGTTTATAAATAAAACATTAATCAATAGTGAAAAATCTAACTTTGAAAGAAATTATTTATCTTTGATTGAAAGAGTAAGTCATGTTCCACAGAATATCTTTTTGGCTGACAGCTCAATTGAACAGAATATTGCATTGGGAATTACTCCTGAAAAAATAAATAAAGAAAAAATAAAGAAGGTCTCATTTATATCTTGTATTGATGAATTTATTGATGATTTGCCTGATAAATATAAAACAAATATTGGAGAGAATGGAGTGAGATTAAGTGGCGGGCAACGGCAACGGATTGGAATTGCTAGAGCACTCTACAGAATGCCTGAGCTATTAATCTTAGACGAAGCTACTAGTGCATTAGATAACAAGACAGAGTCCATTCTGATGAATAGAATATCAAGAGGATGCAATAATATTACTATTATTTCAATATCTCATAAAGCTAAAACTTTAAGGTATTTTAGAAAAATACTAGAAATAAAAAATGGAGAGATTGTTGGAGAAGTTTCTCCAGACAAACTTAGAAATATCTAATTTTAAAAATTTTTTTGATTTTTTAATTTAATTAAAAAAAACTAGATATGGTAGATTGTTTAATGATATATATTTTGTATGTTAATTTCATTCGATTCGAGAACATACTTAATATCAAGGTTTAAAAGTATTTATAGAAAACATATAAATTTAAGAAATAAATTTAATTACCTTGATAAATTTTTTGGTAGAGGTTCGGGACCAAAAGAATTTATTAGTGACCTTATTAACTCTTTAGAAGATAATAAATTAGCAAAAACAACTTTTAATTTTTTTGAATCTGATTTTCATATTTTAAACTCGGGCTCATATTCTTTTTTATGGAGAAAGTTTATTCTGAAATCAAAAGCTAGAGTAGTTCTTAGAGTAGATGGAATTGGAATAGATGAAAATAATTTTAAAAATGAAATTAAAATAACTAGAAAAATAACTGATTTGCTTAATAAAAGTGAAAATATTATTTATCAAAGTAAATTCAGCAGAGATTGTTTCTTTAATACATATGGAAAACCATTAAGATCAAAAATTATATTAAATGGAGCTAATGAATTACCTTTACTAGATTCAAATTCAGCAAAGACTATTTCACATTTGAATAAAATTTCTAATGGGAAGTACTATACCGTGGCAGGAAGATTTGTTTGTCGAAAAAGAATAAAGGAGGTTATTGAGGAATTTAATAATAGTGAGTTAGGTTATTTAGTTGTATTATCTGATATACCAATCGAATTAAGATTTAAAAATAAAAGAATAATTTATCTTGGGATGGTTAATCCGTTATTTGCGAGATTTATAATATCTAATTCTTTTGGGTTAATTCATTTTGATAAATACGATTGGTGCCCTAATGTTGTTATTTGGGCATTAAAAGATGGCATTCCTGTTATTTGTTCCAATTATGGAGGTACGCCAGAAATTGTGGGTTCGAAAGGAATTATTATTAAAGAATTTCCAAATGATCTAACGCCTAATATTGACGGCATAAAATATGTAAATCAAGCAAAGTTCCCAAGAGAGATTTTTAAAGAAAATATTTTAAGTTTTAACAAAAAAAAACGTCTAGTTTTCAAATCAAAAAATCTTTTTGCAATAAAAAAAACTGCAATGGAATATATGGAATTTATAAAACAAATTAATTGATAGAAAAATTCCTTATTATTTTTAAAGTTTTTTTTAAAATTAAGAGATTGAAATTTTTATATAAAAATTATTTTTCATAACCAAAAGGGTTATTAAGAAACCACTCCCAACCGTCATGACACATTTCCTCAATAGATCTTTTAGGTTGCCAATTTAGCAATTCAAGCGCCTTTCTGATATCTGCAAAAATAATAGCTTTATCCCCTTTTCTTCTTTCAGCAAATTTATAGTTGATATTAATTTTATTGACTTTTTGGAAAATATTGATCAACTCTAAAACGCTTGTACCCTTACCAGTTCCTAAATTAATAACTAAGAAAGAGGACTTAATAATCTTTTTATTTAAAAATTCTACAGCTGAAACATGACCCTCTGCTAAGTCCATTACATGAATATAATCTCTTACACCAGTCCCATCATGAGTGGGCCAATCATTACCAAAAATGAGTAATTCTTCATTAGCGTTAGTTATTGATCTACAAATTAAGGGAAATAAATTATTAATTTTATTATTTGGATTCTCTCCAAATAAACCAGATGAATGGGCACCAATTGGGTTGAAATATCTTAGAGAAATAATTTTCCAATTTGGATGGCTAGATTTAATTTTATTTTCTAAGAATTTTTCTACTTCTAATTTAGTTTTTCCATATGGATTATTTACATTTACTTTAGCATTCTCCCTAAGTGGAGAAGTTTCATATTCAGAATATAATGTAGCACTACTACTAAAAATTAAGTTAAAGCAATTATTTTCTTCCATTACTTTTATTAGAGTTTTTGTTCCATTAACATTTACATCCCAATATTTATCCTCCTCTAAAAATGAATCAGAAACTGATTTTAACCCAGCGAAATGGATTACATAATTTATTTCAGAACCTAATTTAATTGAATCTTTAAAAACTTTTCTTAAAAAAGATATATCTCTAATATCTCCTTTATAAAAGCTAATATTATTTGGGTATTTATTTGTTTTTTTATAAGTACTTTTTATTCTATTGATTGCAATGTAAGAACTATTTATAAGACTATCAATTATTACTAATTTATAACCTTTATTTAGCAATACTAAAGAAGTATGGATTCCAATAAATCCAGCCCCCCCAGTGATTAAGATAGTATCCATTAGGAAAAATATTCTTTAATTAAAAAAAGCTCAAAAGCTTTAATCTTAATTTCTTTAGATATCTTATTATGAATGGTATTAAGAAAAGAGAATTGTAATATCTAAAGTAAATTTTAAAAACTTCATAAGTTCTTTTAAAGAAGTATTTTGAACTAATACCGCCTGCACCTATATTGATACATTTTTTATTTAAAAAAAATATTTTTTTAAGTTTTTTAGAAAATGATAATCTAATGATCAAATCTGCATCAGAAGCTAAATCAAATTTATTTGAATAGGGCATTAATGTTTCTAAAATATCTTTTGAAAAACAAAGTGACTGGTGATAAGGCATATACCCGAAGAAAAGCATATGATAAAACATTGTTTGATTGACTATTTTTGGAAATTTGACTCTTTGAGATATTTTTACTTTTTTATTAGCTTCATTTATAAAATCTGCATTTGAAATTATTAATTTGATTTCATTTTTATAATTTTCAAAAATAAAATTACTTAAATAGTTTAAGGATTTATTTGATGAAAACCAGTCATCAGATCCTAAAAAAATTATCCATTCTTTATCTAAAGCAAAATCATATCCTTTACTCATGGCACCGTAAATTCCACCTTGTTTTTCATCTTCATTGATTTTTATAAATCTTTTGTCTTTATCGCAAAGGTTCTTTAACCATGTTTTATGCTGTTCTTTTGAATTGCCGTCTACTAATATACATCTCCATTCTTTATGTATTTGTTTAGTGAGTGAGTTTACTAATTTTGGAAGCTTTTTGTAAGAATTCAAAGTTGGGACAATAAATAAAAAAGATATTTTTTTTGTTTTATTTTTTCCCATAATTTATAAAAATTTATAAATAATTAAAATATTTGATTTGAAATTTAATATAAAAAGTGATTCTATAATTGAATTTTTACCTATTCTATAATAATACCAAATTCTATCCTAGAATATTGTTTTATTTACCTCATGGCTTCATAGTATAATGATTAATTAGAACAATTTTTTAGTTAGTTTATATAAATTTTTATATGAAAAAGATTGTTATATATGGAGAGTTCCTAGATAAAAGCACTACAGGAATAGCTTATGTTAATTCTCTTTTAAAGCAAGTTTTAATTGATTTAGATAATGAAGTCACATTATTAATTGAACCTCGTTCAAAGGACTACAATCAAAAAGATGGGATAGTAAATAAAAAGTTTTATTTAGTAGATTTTCTTGAAATTTTTATAAAGACTTTTTTTTCAAGAAATAAAGATATATCTTTTATTACTATTTCACAAAGTAATTTAGGACTTATCAAAACTTTAATAATTTTATTGATTCTTAAAATAAAGACAAAAAAGTTATATCTTTATGTTCATAGAGGAGACTTACACGTTAATTATGAAAATATTTTTTTTAGAAGATTTTTAATAAATTTATTATTTAAATTTTCTGATAATATTATATTTCTTTCAAAGTTAATAAGTAATAAATTTAAAAAATCCTATTACAAAAAAAAGTTTTTAATCATACCAAACTCATTAAATAAGCAGGACTCAAAAAAGAGTAGAATTTTTTTTAAAAAAAGATTTAGTGAAAGGATTAATTCTTCTAAAAGTGTTTATAAAGTTTTATATTCAGGTAATCTGCAGACTGAAAAGGGAATAGATAATATTATCCATGCAGTTAATAATTTTAATAAGTTATGCTCTGAGAAAAAAATAATTTTAGATATATTTGGAATTCCTTTTAAAAAATTAGATGAAATTAAAAATCAAGTTGAATATAAAGGAATTTTAAATCATAGTAAAAGACTTGAAATAATGAAAGAATATGATTTTCTTATTATTGCAAGTAGGAGTGAAGGCATGCCTATTCTGTTAATTGAGTGCTTAGCAATTGGACTGCCTTTTATTACTACTAACGTAGGAGCCATAAAAGATATTTTGATTAACGATTATCCATATACTTGTTCGCAAAATATCAAAAGTATTTTAAAAAGTATTGAAAACCTAATTTTTGATATCGAAAATAAAGAAGAAAGAATAAAAAAAATAATATCTTTAGGTAATGAGCATTATATTAATAAATTTAACTATAAAAATTTTTACGAAAATATCAACAAAAAGATATTAAATAATTAATTTATTAGTGAAGAAAAAAGTTTTAAATTATTTTATGAAAGATTATTATTTATAAAAATCTAGATACCATTCAACAAACTTTTTTATACCAAATTTTATAGACGTTTTTGGTTGAAAACCTATCCATTCTTTTAAGAATTCATTATCAGAGAATGTTGCCTTTACGTCTCCAGGTTGCATAGGTAAGTAAACTTTATTCGCTTTCATACTTAATGCTTCTTCTATAGCTAAAATATAATCCATTAGAGGTTGGGGATTTGAATTGCCAACGTTAAAGATTCTATGAGGAGCCCAGCTGACAGATGGGTCGGGTTCTTTTTTATTAAAATTTTTTTTCAAAACTGCAGGTTTATTAATTAATCTGTGAAGAATTTCAACTACATCATCGATATAGGTAAAATCTCTAAGCATTTTGCCTTTATTAAAAACCTTAATAGGTTCATTCTTCAATATTGCTTTAGTAAATGAAAAATATGCCATATCTGGCCTTCCCCAAGGACCATATACAGTAAAGAATCTTAGACCTGTACATGGTAAAGAATATAGGTTGCTATATGTATGCGCGATTAATTCATTTGATCTTTTTGTCGCCGCATACAAACTAACTGGATGTCCAACTTGAGAGCTTTCCTTGTAGGGCATATTTTCATTACCACCGTATACGGAACTACTGCTTGCATATAAAAAATTATCTACCTTATATTTTTTAGATAGCTCTATTATATTCCCAAAACCCAATAGATTTGTATTTATGTAAGCTAAAGGATTTTCAAGTGAATATCTTACACCTGCTTGTGCGGCTAGATGAATAACACAATTAGGCTCAAAACTTTTATATATTTTTTCAATTTTTTCATAATCCTCGATATTATTAATATGATATTTAAATTTTGAATTCAAACTAAGACTTTTTTTATATAATTCCTCAATTCTTTTTTTCTTGAGATTTACATCATAGTAATTATTTAGGTTATCAATTCCTATAACTTCATATTTTTCTTCTAAACATTTTATTGCTAAGTGGTAACCAATAAATCCTGCAATTCCAGTTATGAGAATTTTCATTTATAAATTATTAAATTAAAAATATTACTTAGGGATTTATCTTACCACTTTTGTAATTTAAAGAATTTTTATAATTTTTATTTTATTAACAATATATATATATTTTTAATATTTTTTAATTTTATATTTTGCATAGTTTTCTTTAATTTTGATCAAAAGTCACTATTAGTGATAGTCTAAACTAAAGTTTTAAAATTAAATAAGATTTCTTTTTAAATGGGGCACAGGAAAAATATATTTAACCTTTTACTATTATTTTCTTCCTTTTTAATCGGAATAACTATAATTGAATTTTTTGGAAGATATTTAGGTTTAGGTGATGTAATTTTATATGATTCCGATCCATTAGTTGGTTATAGATTAAGACCAAATCAGTCTACAAAAAGAAGAAAAAATTCTTTTGTTAATTCTGATTATGAGGGGTTCAGATTCAATCCAGATATTAAAATAAGTGAGAATTCTAAATATATAGTCTTTGTTGGAGACAGTGTTACATATGGTGGTTCTTACATAGACGATTCTGAACTTTTTTCTAGTAAGTTTTGTTCTTTATCTTTTGAAAATTATGTTTGTTTAAATAATGGAGTAAATGCCTGGGGTACTATGAATATGGGTAGATTTATAGCTAATTATGATCTTTATTCGGAAAGAGAAATATTAAAAATAATATTAGTAATTTTGCCAGGAGATGAAAGAAGAAACTTAAGATCTTTTACAGATACACCTTTCTGGTCTTCAAATCCAAGAAATCCTAAGGCTATAAATGAAGTAATGCGATATATCACATTAGAAAATCTTGTTCCATTATTTCAAAGAGATAATGAATTGGTTTTTGAAAAAAAAGAAAAAATATATACAGCTCAGCGTAAACAATCTTGGAAGGAACTCAATTCATTTATTGACAAATCTAATTATAAAGTTGATATTGTTATCACTCCTCCAAAGGATTGGTTCTTAGAAAAAGAAAAAAATTCGGAAAAAGTAATTTATGAAAACCTTTTAAATGATTTAGATAGTCCAAATATTAATAAAAAATGTAATCTATATAATTTTATAAAAAGTGAATTTAATCCTGAACTATACGTTGATGGAGTCCACTTGTCAAAAAAAGGACATGAGCTATGGTCGAAGAAGTTAGATATATGTTTAAAGGATTAAATTTATTCTTAACTAAAATCTTTACATGATAATCTAATTAATATTTTGAGTAATTTTCTTGAAGTATTTCATTAATACTTGTTAAGTATATAAGTAAGTCATTTGTAAATTTAATATTAATAACAATCTGATATTTTAAGATAAACTTATCAAAGTGGTAAATTTATTATCCATGAATGATACAAACTTAAAGAAAGCATTAATAACTGGAATAACAGGGCAGGATGGGAGTTATCTTGCAGAATTTTTATTAAAAAAAGGTTATGAAGTTCATGGAATAAAAAGAAGATCTAGTAGTTTTAATACCTCAAGAATTGATCACTTATATGAAGATCCACATCTAGAAGAGCAGAAATTTATACTTCACTATGGTGACTTAACTGATAGTCTAAGTCTTATAAGAATAATTGAACTAATTAAACCTGATGAGATTTATAATTTAGCGGCTCAAAGTCATGTCGCAGTAAGTTTTGAAAGTCCTGAATATACAGCAAATTGCGATGCATTAGGTACTTTGAGAATTCTTGAAGCAGTAAGAGCACTAGGAATGAAAGATATTTGTAGAATTTATCAGGCTAGTACAAGTGAATTATTTGGTAAGGTTGCTGAAATCCCGCAAACTGAAAGTACGCCGTTTTATCCATGCAGTCCATATGGAGTGGCAAAGATGTATGCACATTGGATTACAATTAACTACAGGGAATCCTATGGATTATTTGCTTGTAATGGAATTCTTTTTAACCACGAAAGTCCTCGAAGAGGAGAAACTTTTGTTACAAGAAAAATTACAAGAGGTCTCTCAAGAATTCAATTTGGATTAGAAGATTGTATTTATTTAGGTAACTTAAATTCTTTAAGAGATTGGGGACATGCAAGAGATTATGTAGAAATGCAATGGAGAATGTTACAACAAAATGAACCAAGAGATTTTGTTATCGCAACAGGAAGGCAAGAAAGTATTAGATCATTTATTGAGTTAGCTGCCAAGAAACTAGGCTGGACTTCAAGTGTTGATGAGCCCGCAATTATTTGGTCTGGCGAAGGCATAAATGAGATTGGTAAAAGAGCAGACAATGGTAAAGTGGTTGTCCGAGTTGATGAAAGATATTTCAGGCCAAAAGAAGTGGAAACTCTTTTAGGAGATGCTAGTAAAGCTAGAAAAATATTGGGTTGGGAACCTACATCATCTCTAGAAGAACTAGTTGATGAAATGTTAGATAATGATCTTAAGGATGCTCAAAATGAGGCTAAATTAAAGTTTTAGATTTATGAGATTCTTATGGAAAATTTAATAAGTAAAAAAGACAAAATATTTATTGCAGGTCATCTGGGTATGGCGGGTAATGCTATTTTAAGGGCCTTTAAAAAAAAAGGTTATGAAAATATCTTATGTTTTAAAAGATCTGAACTTGATCTAGAAGATATTAACCAAGTAGAAAAGTTGATGTGTCAAGAAAAACCTAATATCGTCGTTCTTGCAGCAGCAAAAGTTGGCGGAATAATGGCTAATTCTCAATACCCTGCAGATTTCATTCTTAGAAATTTAAAGATTCAAACTAATTTAATTGAAAGTTCTTGGAGAAACAATGTTAGACGATTTTTATTTCTTGGAAGCAGCTGTATTTATCCTAAGTTTTCAGAGCAACCAATAAGGGAAGAGTATTTATTGAAAGGCTATCTTGAAGAGACAAATGAATATTATGCTCTAGCAAAAATTGCAGGAATTAAATTATGTCAGGCCTTGCATAAACAACATGGATTCGACGCGATATGTTTAATGCCTACAAATCTTTATGGACCAGGAGATAATTATGATTTAAATACATCTCATGTATTGCCAGCTCTTATTAGAAAATTTTATGAAGCAAAAAAAAATCAAACCCAAGAAGTTTTATGCTGGGGAGATGGTTCTCCTTATAGAGAATTTTTGCATTGTGATGATTTAGGAGCAGCAACATTATTTGTTTTGGAAAATGTTACTCAGAAGAATATTAATCAAATTAAGAAAATTAATACTGATTTGATTCATATTAATGTTGGAACTTCTAAGGAAATATCAATCAAGGAACTGGCAAAACTAATAGCACAAAATTGCAATTATACAGGCATAATTAAATGGGATTTAAGCAAACCTAATGGGACACATCAAAAAAGGCTTGATACTACATTGTTAAATGATCTAGGTTGGGAACCCGAAATCAAATTATCTGAAGGAATTAAAATGACAATTTCTGATTATGGGAAATTATGTTTTTAAAATATTTTTCAAAACATTTTTTTCACACTAAGTTATAATTTGAGAAATCTTAATTAATTATTTTTAGTGCTGTACGCTTCCTGCAGGATTCGAACCTGCGGCCCACTGCTTAGAAGGCAGTTGCTCTATCCAGCTGAGCTAAGGAAGCAAGGGGTAATAGTCGTAAATTGATTAATAATAAAACTAAAAAGACGAAAAAACGTTCTTTTATGTAGATTAAATTTAATCTAATTACTTAATGATTTTACTAATCTATAGTTAACAACACAAGATTTTTTTTTTAAAATTAACTTTTATATTGATTTATAAATTGCCTATATACTTTTTAAAAATTTCAGTTAAATATTATTAATAAAAAATTTTATGAAGATCTTCCATAAAAATCCTCAAACCTAACGATATCATCTTCCCCCAAATATGTACCACTTTGTACTTCTATTAATATAAGAGGAATGTTTCCAGGATTAGATAATCTATGTTTTGAACCTACAGGTATGTAGGTTCCTTCATTTTCTTTTAGAATTGAAATCTTGTCATCAATCTCCACCTTGGCTGTTCCATTTACAATAATCCAATGTTCAGATCTCTTATGATGCATTTGAAGTGAAATACTAGCTTTGGGTTTTACTTCTAGTTTTTTTACTTGCCAAGAAGAACCTTTTTCAATACTCGTAAAGCTTCCCCAAGGACGATAGTTTTTTGAATTATCTTTGGCTTCACTTAAATTCTTTTGGTTTAATAAATAAACTATTCTTTTCACTTCTTGTGAAGATTGTTTATTGGCTACTAATATTGCATCTTTAGTTTCAATGACAATTAGTTCTTTAATATTTAAACCTACCAAAAGTCTGTCTTCACTTCTTAAATAACAATTTTCAGAATCCTCTACAAGAACTTTGCCTTTTATTGCATTACCTTTTTTATCTTTTTTCGAGTTCTTCCATACAGATTGCCAACTTCCTATGTCATCCCAGCCAGCATTCAGAGTAAGAACTGACCCTAGATTTGTCTTTTCCATTAATGCAGTATCAATAGATTTATTAGGACATTTCTTAAAATTTTCTTCATTTATTCTTAGGAAATCTAAATCTTTTAATCCATTTTCTAATGCCTTATCGCAATTATCAATAATCTCAGGTTCAAACTTTCTTAATTCTTTGAGAAATATGGAAGCTTTGAACAAAAATATTCCGCTATTCCAAGAATAATGTTTATCTTTAATAAACTTTTTTGCTAAATCTAAATTTGGCTTCTCAATAAATTTTTTTATTCTACTTAGAGGCTCTTCTTTAGATAATTCTTTATATGACTCTATATATCCATAACCAGTTTCAGGTGCATATGGGATAATTCCAAATGTAACCAATCTTCCTTTAATAGCCTCTAAAAATCCATTGTTTATTACTTGTCTAAAACTTTCCTCATTATCTATTTTATGATCTGATGAAAGTACAAGCAAGATAGGGTCATTAGATGTTTTTGATGCTTTTAATGCGGCTAAAGTGATTGCTGGAGCTGTATTTTTGGCCAAAGGTTCAAGAATTATAGAATTAGGCTTTATTTGTATTTCTTTCATTTGTTCTGCGACTATAAATCTTTGATCTTCATTAGAAATTACTATGGGCTCTTTTAGATTTTTGAGCCCTTTGAGTCTTAAATATGTATTTTGTAAAAGTGAAAAATTATTTTTTTCATCAATATTTAGATATTGTTTAGGATAGCTTTCTCTTGATAAAGGCCAAAGTCTTAAACCACTCCCTCCAGAAAGAATCACAGGAATTAAATCTAAATTTTCAGTTAATTTGTTATTTGAATTATCCAAAATATTTTATTAAATAATCATCTTTTATTAATAACTTTAATTGTTCAGTTTGTAAATATGATTAATCTTTAAGATCAGTTTAGGAATAATTTATTTGTAAAAGGTTGTTTTACTTTTCTTTTAAAAATTACTAAAGATAGCTTTATAATATTAATAATGTAAAAAAACCTTAAGTGTCTAAGAAATTATCAGAGGACCAAAAGAAAAACATTATCGACGGTTTTATTAATGGCGAGAGTATTGATGATTTAGCAAAATATTATAAATATACAAAGTTGACCATTACGCGTCATCTTAAGAGCGGCATTAACGAAAAATTATTTAAAGAATTGATAAAAAATAATAAAAATAAACTAGAAGCTAAAAGTAAAAATAATACCGAATATGATACTGAATTTAATGAAAATAATTTTAAAGATAAAGTTAATGATACTTCTCAAAGATTAGAAGATTCATTTGTTGAAATTGCACCTTTGAATTTTGAAATTGAAAATACACCTCAAAAGGATTTATCATCTATCTCTATATTTGATGCTAATTTTCCTAAGGTGGTATATATTGTTGTTGATAATAAAAGTGAATTAGAAATTAAACTTTTAAGAGATTATCCAGATTGGGAATTCTTATCTAAAAGTGAATTAAATAGAAAAACAATTGAAATTCATTTTGATAAAAAAATTGCTAAAAGTTTTTGTAATAAGGAACAAAACGTTATTAAAGTACCCAATACAAATGTTTTTAGGTTGGTTTCTTCTCAATTAATTTCTAAAGGTATTTCAAGAATAGTCACACCAGATAAATTAATTGCACTTTAAGCAGTTAATTTTTTTTATTTTTAAATTTGAAAGATAAACAACTACCAGTTATTGAACCACTAATGAAACTAGCACCGCAAACAAAACCAATTGGTAAAAGAACTGTTTCGTTAACTATAAAATTTACCTTGGTTTTTTTAAAATTATTTTGTAAGCCAATAATTAATAATATAAATAAACTTGAGTTAAAGAATATTAAAAAAATTATTCTTTGAAAAAGTGTCATTTTTAATTAAAACTTCGTTTTTAATTTTAGTACAAATTATAAATTATGCTTTTTTGTACACCTTTCTTCTTCGCTAAATATTTTGATGCAGCAGATAAACTTAATCCTGCATTTATCAAATCATTAAGTTCTTTTTTTAACTCGAACTTATCAAACTCAGGACTATTTTCCCTTTTTATTCCATTAATAACAATAGTTATTTCCCCAATAACTTCCTTATCTTCAAAAAATTTTAAAATCATTTCTATGTTTGTTCCAATATGCTCTTCAAATTTTTTGGTTAATTCCCTAAAAATTTGAATCTCTCTTTCACAACCACAATAATCTTTTAATTCTTTTAAGAGTTTTTTGAGACGATGAGGCGATTCATATAAAATACACGTTTTTTCTGATTTACTTATCTCTTCCAATAATATTTGTCTATCTTTTTTCTTTTTTGGAAGAAAACCAAAAAATATAAATTTAGAGGAAGGCATGCCACTTGAAACCAAAGCGGTCAGTGCGGCACAAGGCCCTGGGATACAAATTATTTTGAAACCATTTAATCTAGCTTTTTTTATAAGATCTTCCCCAGGGTCACAAATTGAAGGTAATCCTGCATCACTTACTAATGCAATTGATTTGCCAGCTTTAAGATCATAAAATATTTTTGGAATTCTTTTTGAAGAATTATATTCATTAAAGCTGAAAAGTGTATTTTTAATTTGAAATTTACTGAGTATTTTTTTTGTTTGCCTTGTATCCTCGCAGGCTATTAGAGAAACATTTTCAAGAATATTAAGTGCTCTTAATGAAATGTCATTAAGATTTCCAATTGGTGTGCCAACTATATATAAAACACTATTTTCAGGTTCTTGTTTTTTATGAGAGAATGAGGAATTAATATTCATATTGTGGTTAAATTACCGTTTGGCGTTTGTATTGATAATCTTATTGATGATATAAGGAATATTAGTTGGGAGGCTTGTGAGATTTTGCTTTATTATTCACAAATCCTAAAAGATCCAAAGAATAAAAGCAATATTATTCAAAATAATGATGATCCTGTTACCCTTGCAGATTTAAAAGTTAATGAAATCGTAATTAATAGTATTAAGGAGAAATATAAGAATGTCAGTTGGGAGATATTAAGTGAAGAAAACGTAAAGCAAACTTCTCAAAATTATGACTTAAATACTGATTGGTTATGGATACTTGATCCACTAGATGGAACAAAAGATTTTATTCAAGGAACAAATGATTATGCTATGCATCTAGCATTAAATCATAAAAAAAGGCCCTATCTAGGATTTGTTTTAATTCCTAGTAGGGATGAATTATGGATTGCTTTTGAAGATAAGGTCTGGGGAGAGAAGAGAGATGGCTCAAGGATTAATCTTAATTTGTCTAAAAATAAAAGTTTGGAAGATATGATTTTAGTAAAAAGTAAAAACCATATAAACAAAACACTAAGTAATTTAATTAAAAAAATTAATTTTCATAAAGTTGTTGAAATGGGAAGTATAGGTTGCAAAATAGGATCCTTACTTAGAGGAGAAAGTGATTTATATATATGTTTAAGCCTTCCAAAAAAAAGCTCCCCAAAAGACTGGGATTTTGCTGCGCCTGAGGCGATTTTAAGGGCTGCTGGTGGTGAAATTACAAATATAGAAAACGTCCAATTGTCTTATGGAAAGCCTAAATTTGAACAGCAGGGAATAATTATTGCATCAAGTAATAAACTTATTCATAAAGAAATTTGTTTACAAATTAAAGATGTTTTAGAAAAAAACAATTTATATCCTAAAGATATTTAATTGAGTGGAGCAACAGGAGTGGGAGTTGGCTCTGGATAAGCCATTCCTCCATTTTGAGTTACACCCCTAAGGGTAAGATTAATTCTTCCTCTACTATCAATTTCTCTTACTCTAACCGTTACTTCATCTCCCTGTCTTACTACATCTTCGACTCTCTCGACCCTTGCTTCAGATAACTGAGAAATGTGTACCATGCCTTCTTTCCCAGGAAGGATTTCAACAAAAGCGCCAATTGGAATTATTCTAGTAACCACTCCAGAGAAGATTTCCCCTTCATGTACTTTTCTTGTGAGTCCTTCAATAATTTTTTGAGCTTCTTCTGCAGCAGCTCCATCATGAGAGGCGATAGTTACAATGCCACCATCTTCGATATCAATTTTTGTATTTGTTCTTTCAGTGATTCCTTTGATGGTTCTTCCACCTGGTCCTATGACTGTTCCTATAAGCTCGGGATCAATTCTAAAGCTTAAAAGTCTAGGAGCATGAGGAGAAAGAGATTCTTGAGGTTTATCAATGGCCTCCTTCATCTTTTCTAAAATATGTAACCTTGCCGGACGAGCTTTTTTAATTGCATCAGAAATAATAGAGACGGGTAAACCTGTAATTTTCATATCCATTTGTAATGCAGTTATGCCCTTATCAGTACCGGCAACTTTAAAGTCCATGTCGCCAAGAAAGTCTTCAATACCTTGAATATCAGTAAGAATACGTACTTCTTTACCTTCTTTAATTAAGCCCATAGCAGTACCACTTACAGGAGCTTTTAAAGGAACTCCCGCATCTAATAATGAAAGCGTGCTGCCACATACAGACCCCATTGAAGTTGATCCGTTTGAACTTAAAACTTCGCTTACTACCCTTAAGACATAAGGAAATGTTTCTTTACCTGGTAAAACAGGAATTATTGCTCTTTCAGCTAATGCTCCATGGCCAATTTCTCTTCTTCCAGGAGTTCTCATTGGTCTCGTTTCTCCTACGGAATAAGGAGGAAAATTGTAATGATGGAGATAGGTTTTTTCAGTACTTGGATTAAGGTCATCCATTTCTTGTGCATCACTAGGTGTCCCCAAAGTTGTTGTGGATAAGACTTGGGTTAACCCTCTTTGGAATAATGCGGAGCCATGGACTCTTTTTGGCAGAATTCCAGCAGACGCTGAAATTTTTCTGACTTCATCTAATTCGCGACCGTCAACTCTTTTGCCATCATTAATGATTTGCGACCTCATTAGTTTTTTTGTTAGTTTTTTGAAGTCGGAACTTAATAACTTTTCATTTTCTGAGAGAAGAACTTTCAATTGGTTGTCATCTTTCAAAGATTCAATTTTACCCTGGGTCTCAACTTTTATTTTCTCGAGTTCGAGATCTCGCTCATCTTTTGAAAGATCAAATTTCTTTAAAGCTAACTCAATCTGTTTTGTACAATTTTTCTCTAAATAAGAGGGTAATGTTTTGTCTTCTTCAGGGGCAGATGGCTTAATCTGTTTTATTCCTAAATCCTTGAGTAAATCTTCTTGAGATTTAATAAGTTCAGTAACTGCTTCATAACCAAAATCAACAGCTTCGATAGTATCTTGTTCTGATAATTGGTTGGCACCTGCTTCAATCATGACAATGCCATCAGGTGATCCAGCAATAACAATGTCTAAATCTCCTTTTTCTATCTCTCTATAGCTTGGATTTAAGATGAAATCATCCCCTATGAGACCAACTCTAACTGCAGCCATTGGCCCAAAAAAAGGTATCTCACCCAGTAAAGTTGCTATTGAGGCCCCAGTAACAGCCAAAACATCTGCAGGAACTCTTTCATCTAAAGAAAGGCAAGAAGCTACTATTTGTATCTCGTCTCTCATCCATGTTGGGAAAAGAGGTCTCATTGGCCTATCGATCAATCTTGAAATTAATGTCGCTCTTTCAGGAGGGCGACCTTCCCTTCTCATAAAACCGCCCGGAATCCTTCCGGCAGCATATAGTTTCTCCTCATAGTCACATATTAGAGGTAGAAAGTCTGAAGCATCTTTTTTTGTAGTTTGTGTTGCTGTAACTAATAGTGAGGTATCACCACACTCAATCATTACTGATCCATTTGCCTGAGGAGCATATAGTCCTGTAGTTAGTCGTATCTCTCGTCCGTCAAACGTGATCGACTTATTTTGTCCTTCCACTTTTTAAATTATAAATCTATACATATTTTATTCTTACATTTTATAGGGACATATTGAGTAAATTATTTAAATAAGCTATAAAAATTTTTAAAAATAATCTTAGAAATGGAGAATAATTTATTTAGTTATCATCTTAAAAAAGAAAATTTAATAAGAAAAATTTATATTACCAACTTGATTTAACAACCCCAGGAAGTTCACCATTATGTGCTCTTTTCCTTAATTGATTCCTACAAAGACCAAAATCTCTATATACTCCTCTTGGTTTACCAGTAGCCCAACATCTATTCCTAATTCTATTTGGCGCTGAGTTTCTTGGTAGCGCTTGAATTTTTCTATGTATTTCTAATCTCTCCATTGGGTCTTTTGCCGCTTTGAATTCATCTAATAAAGATTTTCTCTTTGAAGCATATTTATTTACAAGTTTTTTGCGTTTTACCTCTCTCGCAATCATGGACTTTTTGGCCATCTATAAAAAAATAAAAACTAATATATATATTAACAGCTTGGATAACAATTTTTAAAATTAATTTATTGGTTTAGTAATCTTTGTACGATTAAAAGTTGACTTGTATCCCTAATAATGAGCAGAACACTTAGTCCAACTAATAGAAAAAAACTTGATTGCGTAACTGCCATTTGTACTTTAACTGGGACAGGCTTCCCTCTAAATCCTTCAATCAAGGTGAAAACAAGTTGCCCTCCATCTAATAGTGGTAAAGGCAATGAATTAAGAACTGCTAAATTAATTGATATTAAAGCTGCAAATAATAATATTCCATTCCCTCCTTGCTCGGATAGTTGAGCTCCAATTTCAACAATTTTGACTGGGCCACTCAATTGTTGTGCTGTTGAAGAAAAATTTGTAATTAGTCCTTTATAGCCTTGAATTGTTTTTACTAAGAGTGATGAGAATTCTTTATTCGTGTATTCAAAAAGTTCATAAACGTTTTTTGTTTTTTTAGTTTCTTTTCTTATATTTGGTTGTAATTGAGCACCAATTGTACCTTTACCATCAACATTTTTGGGTATCAAAGTTAATTCTTTAAAAGCTCCATCCCT
Organism: Prochlorococcus sp. AG-347-E23; assembly: GCA_003281685.1. GTDB lineage: Bacteria > Cyanobacteriota > Cyanobacteriia > PCC-6307 > Cyanobiaceae > Prochlorococcus_A. The sequence goes on from QCBH01000017.1 coordinate 24,477, forward strand.
TTCAACTTTTATTAAGATTTGTTTTTCTGATGAGGTTTGAATTTTTTTTACTAAATTGGAAACAGCTTCATCACCAACTCCTAAAATATTGTTTTCAATTTTTAAGATTTTATCTCCTGGTTTTAAGCCAGAAATAGCAGCAGCCTTCTCAGGCTGGGTAGCCAAAACTAAAATTCCTGGTTCCGGCTCAAAAGGGATTCCTATAGAAGTAACGTTTATAACTAAAATAGTGTAGGCTAAAATTAAATTAGCTAATACTCCAGCTGAGATTACAATAACCCTCTGGAAAATTGGCCTATTTTTTAAAAGGTTTGGATCTTTAGGGTCAATATTATTTACCTCTTCATCAGGGAAGGAAACAAATCCACCTAATGGAAAAGCCCTAAATGAATAAGTAATATCTTTATATTTTTTCTGAATTATTGCAGGCCCAAAACCTATTGAAAATCCATCTACATATATTCCTTGTAAAATTGCTGCAAGAAAATGCCCCATCTCATGAAAAAAAATGAGAAATCCTAAAACTGTTATTGAGGTTAAAACATTCATCTTTTTATATTAAGCGAGTTTTAAGGAATTTGATCCAAAATATGGAACAAGAGCATCAGGGATCTTAACGCTCCCATCTTTTTGTTGGCCATTTTCAAGAATCGCGGCCATTGTCCTTCCTATAGCAAGGCCACTTCCATTTAAGGTATGCACATATGTATTCTTTTTATCAATCTTTGTTCTTATTGATGATCTGCGTGCTTGAAAGTCTAGACAATTGCTGCAACTTGAAATTTCTCTGTAACATTTATTACTGGGTAGCCAGACTTCAAGGTCAAAAGTTCTGCTAGAAGAAAAGCCTAAGTCCCCAGTACAAATATCTACTAATCTATAGGGTAAGTTGAGCTTTTTTAAAATACTTTCAGCATCTGAAGTAATCTGTTTATGAGCTTCAGCAGATTTGCTTGGTTCACAAAACCAATATAGTTCAACCTTATTAAATTGATGAAGTCTTATTAACCCTTTAGTATCCCTTCCATAACTACCAGCTTCTCTTCTGAAGCATGGGCTATATGCAACATATTTCATAGGCAACAGGTTAGTATCAATAATCTCATTTTTATGAAAAGCAGTTAGTGGGACTTCAGCTGTTGGAGAAAGCCATAGATCGTCTTTAGAACATTTAAAACTTTCATTTGAAAATTTAGGTAATTGACCAGATCCTGTTAAACTCTCTGAATTTACTAAAGCTGGAGGTATTAATTCCAAATAACCATTTTTAGTATGCATATCGAGCATAAAATTAATCAATGCCCTTTCTAACCTTGCACCATTACCTATAAGAGTAATAAAACGACTTTTTGATATTTTTGTTGACTTTACTGAGTCAAAAATATTAAGACTTTCTCCTATTTCCCAATGTGATCTTATATTCTCTTTTCTTAAAGGGTCCCCCCAAGTTTTTATTTGTACATTATCACTTTCATCTTTACCAATAGGAGCTTCTTTGCTGGGGAAATTTGGTAAATTATGAATCTCATCGTTTACTTCTTTATCTAATATTCTTTGATTCTCTTCAAGTTCAGAAATTTTAATTCTATATTCGTTTCCCTTTTTCTTTAAGTCATTTAATTCTTGTAAATTATTATTTTGTGCTTTTCCAATAACTTGACCGATTAATTTGCTTAATTTTTTACTCTCTGATAGAAGACTAGATAACTCTATATCAATTTCTTTTTTTTTAATAGTTAATTCGTGAATGTGAGATATCTTATAAACTTTTCCTCTTAAGGATAAATTCTCTTCAACAAATCTTGGATTTTCTCTTATTAATTTTTGGTCTAACACTATTTTTTTTTATACCTTAATTAAGATAGTTAATCTCAATTCATTATTAGGGATTTTTGGTAAAAAATTAACTAAATTAATGATTCCTAACTTACATAATATTTTCACAATTAAATTTTTAGTTATGAAGCAGAACGGGCACGACCTGTTGATGACCATTCTTTAAGTAAATCAATTTGCTCTTTAGCTGTTCTTGATAAGGGAACTAATTCAGAAACTGCCTTTATTAAATCTTTTTCCATAAGCTCCCTATTTTCAGAAAATGAAATATGCATACCCTCTATAACTGCTTGTTCAAGTTCTGCGCCTGAGAATCCATCTGTTCTATCGATGATAGTAGAAAGAGGAAAACTGTAACTTGGCCTTCTTTTTTTTAAGTGCAAATCTAGAATGCTTAATCTTTCATCTGAATTTGGTAAATCAAGAAAAAATATCTCATCAAATCTACCTTTCCTTAATAATTCAGCAGGAAGCTTATCTATAGCATTAGCGGTGGCAATGACAAATACTGCGGATTCTTTCTCAGCCATCCATGTTAGCAAACTTGCCAAAACTCTCTGACTTGTCCCTCCATCACTTCTAGCATCGCCCCCAAATCCCTTATCAATTTCATCGATCCAAAGGATACAAGGAGACATGGCCTCAGCTCTTAATATTGTTTCTCTAGTTCTTGCCTCGCTTGAACCAACAAGACTAGAAAATAGTCTTCCAACATCTAACCTTAGTAGAGGCATCGACCAACTCTGAGAAATTGATTTTGCGGTAAGTGATTTTCCTGTTCCTTGCGCCCCTACGAGCAATACTCCTTTTGGAATAGGTAATCCATAATCTCTAGCTTCTTTAGAAAAGGCTCTGTATCTTTGATTAAGCCATATTTTTAAAACATTTAAACCACCAATATCATCTTGACTTGATTTGGCTTCGAAAAATTCTAAAATTTCACTTCTGGCGATCACTTGTTTTTTCTCTTCAAGAATATCTTTAATATCTTCTTTACTTATTTTCCCTCTTTGAGCAAGAGCCTTTGCAGTGACTTGCTTTACTTTTATTTCGGTAAGTCCACTTGAAGCTATAGAAAGTTCGTTTAAGTCTTGTTCCTCAAGATTTGAATTGGTATTAATAGCAATTTTTTTTATTAAATTTTTC
>QCBH01000018.1 GCA_003281685.1 Prochlorococcus sp. AG-347-E23
TCCATTAGTTGGGAGGATGGATTTGTTTCTGAGTTAAAGCCTTTAAAAAATAAAATTACAAAACCAAAAAATATTTTGTTCCCAAGATTTGTAGAAACGCATTCGCATTTTGATAAATCTTTTACATGGGCAGACTTTCCTAATCTGGAATCAAACTATGGAGGAGCATTATCAGTCAATCTTGAAGAACATAAAACTAGAACTACAGAAAAGGTTCTTGAAAGAGTTGAGAAATCATTAAAACTTGCCATACAAAATGGATACCGAGCAATTAGAAGTCATATTGATACATACAAAAGTCAATCTATTGATATTTGGATTGAACTTTTTAAATTACAAAAAAAATTTTCAACTGAGTTAACTTTACAATACGTTGCTCTAGCTCCATTGGAATTTTGGGATACTTCTAATGGAGAAGAGTTGGCAAAAATATTTTCCTCTAATGGAGGCATTTTAGGAGGTGTTATTGTACCCCCTTTTAATAAAAAAAATACAAGCAAATTTCTAGCAAAGATGCTTCTTCTCGCGAATAAATATAAATTAGAAATTGATTTACACATAGATGAATCAATTATTGAACCTGGAGCGGGAATAAAAATTTTATTAGAAACGATCGAAAATTTAAAAATTAATAGTATTCCGATCACTTGTAGTCATTTGAGTAGTCTTATTTCTCTAAGTAATAGAGAGATTTTAAATTTAGGAGAAAAAATGGCTGAGAAAAATATTAAGGTTATTGCCTTACCCTTAACAAATTTTTGGCTGCTCAATCGAAGTAATAAAAATACTTCATTAAAAAGACCAGTTGCGCCAATAAAGCAACTACAAAAATCACATGTGGATGTATCTATTGGTAGTGATAATGTTCAAGACCCTTGGTACCCATTTGGTAATTTTGACCCTTTTTATACGTTGTCTTGCTCGATACCTATGCTTCAACTAAATCCCTGGGAGAGAATGACTCTATCTTCTATTTTTTTAGCTCCAAGCAGATTATTAAATTTAAAATGGGATGGTTTAATTAAAAAAGGTTGTCCTGCTGATTTTGTGATTTTAGATGCACAAAGATGGGCAGATGTTTTTTCGAGCAATTCAAAGAGAAAAGTATTTATAAACGGCGATTTATATTGCTAATTGGCTAATTTATATACAAACCATAAAATTTTATTAATGATATCAAAACTTAAATTTACAGACAAACTTAGAGAAGTCGAAAACTTAGAGATTATTGAAAATAAATCTGATGTAAAAAGACTTTCAAAAGATTTTTATAACTACTCTCCAATCCTTACTGAAAAATTAGACGAATGTATTGCAGATTTGGTGGTAAGACCTAGTGATCACAAAGCGGTAAAAGAAGTAGCAGAAATTTGCTGGGAATTATCTATCCCACTTACTTTAAGGGGTTCAGGTACAGGGAATTATGGACAAGCTGTCCCATTATTTAAGGGAGTTGTAATGCAGATGAGTCAATTTAATAAGTTAGAAGAATTTGATCCAGATACAGGCTTTGTAAAAGTACAGTCTGGCTGTGTTATGGGAGATTTGAATAAACAATTAGAGAAATATGGTAGGGAATTAAGGTTGCTTCCTAGTACTTGGAAAACAGCAACAATTGGAGGTTTTATTGCAGGTGGATCAGGAGGTATTGGTTCCATTAGGTGGGGATTTTTAAGAGATCCAGGAAATCTTATAGGTTTAGAGGCAGTAACGATGAATGAAAAACCTTCATTATTAAAATTTGATGCTGAAGAATCCGAACCTCTAAATCATGCTTATGGGACTAATGGAATAATTACTTCTTTATTACTTGCTACTGATATCAAACGTAAGTGGTACTCATTAGTTATCGATTGTATTGAATTTGAAAAAACAATAGAAATATTAAAAACTCTTACTAGCGCAGCAATTAATCTGAAATTAGGAGCAATTCTTGAAGAAGAAATTGTAGATCAAATGCCAAAATGGTTTAAAGGTAAATCTAGAAGTCACAAGATATTAATACAATCTACTTTTGGAGGAATAAAAACCATCGAGCTAATTTGTAAAAAATTTAAAGTTGAATCTACCCTACTTGGGGAAGAAGAAAAGCTCGTGAATGGAATTTCTGAAGTCGTATGGAATCATACAACTCTTCATATGAGGTCTAGGGATAAAAATTGGACGTATTTACAGATGCTTTTGCCACTTAATAATGAACTAGAATTAATTAATTTTTTGAGAAAAAAATGGGGTAAAAAAGTTCTTTGGCATTTAGAGGCAGTTTCTCAACAAGGATCACCGAGATTAGCGGCTTTGCCTGTATTAAAGTGGAATGGGGCAGAAGAATTAAATGAAATAATGGAAGATTGTAAAAAACTTGGGGCGTTTATTTTTAATCCTCATGTTTTAACAGTTGAAGGCGGAGGTCTCGGAGTGGTGGATGCAGATCAAGTAAAAGCGAAATTAAGATTTGATCCTAAAGGGCTATTAAATCCAGGAAAATTAGAAGGTTGGGAAGTAAAAGAACAATTTAAAATTTAACATTTCTGTTTATTCGCAAATTTAATAAATTCAGCAACTAAAAAAATAGAACCTGTTAGAACAGGATGATTAGGCGGCCATTTTTCTAGGGAAAATAAATACTTAATGGCAAGTTCAAATGTTTTAAATTCAATTGTTTTTTTAAAGTCAATTTCTTTAATCTGAGAGAGATCATTTAATTGCCAACTAGGTTGGTTTGGGACTGGCACAAGTAATAAGTGATCATTTTTCTTAAGAAGTGTTTTTAATATTGCGTAAATATCTTTTTGTCTTTGGACACCTAAAATCCAATAAATTCCTTTATCTTCATTCTCCCAATTGCTTCGCTCATTAGAGAGTGCTTTTGCAGCAGGATAATTGTGCGCACAATCTACAAGAATTTCTTTGTTGAAATAATTTATTATTTCTAGCCTTCCGTTCCAAGTTGTCTTTTTAAGACCTTTAGATATGTGTTTTTCTTTTATATTAAATCCTAAATTATTCAGCGCTTCAATTGCTCCAACAGCTACTGAAGCATTTTGCTTTTGAAAAATTCCTTTTAATCCAAGCTCATAGCTATTTGAAATTGAATCTTTCCAAATAATTTCTGCTCCAACCTCTTTAACTTTTTTGGTTATTAAATTTTCAACTTGACTATTTTGATTGCATGAGATGACAATTGAGTTTTTTTCAATAACTGCTAATTTTTCTTCGGTAATTTTTTCAATCGTATCTCCAAGAAATTCTTTATGGTCTAAGCCAATATTCCCAATAGCAATGATTGGTCTAGATTTATGGGCTGTTGTAGCGTCTAATCGTCCCCCTAAGCCAGCTTCAAGAATGAGTAATTCAACTTTTTGATGGTCAAAAAAATTTAGTGCGCAGCAAATAATTTTTTCAAAAGGAGTTAATTCAAATGTTGAAAAATTTTTTTCTATTAATCTATAAATTTTTTCAAAATCAGTTTTGTTGATATTTTTTTTATTAACTCTAATCCTCTCGCATACATCCAAAAGATGAGGAGATGTCGTTACGCCGAAATTCCTTTTAGCTTCAAAAAGTATACTTTCTAAATATGCCGCGATTGATCCTTTACCATTGGTTCCAATAATCTGTATCGCAGGAATATTCTTGCAAGGATTACCAAGTTCTTGAAGTGCTTTTTTAATTCTTGATAAACCTAACTTGATATTATCCCTTTCATATTTAGGAGATAATAATTCAAAAGTTTTTAAATTTGCATTTTTCAAAATTTAAATTGTTATAAATCTTCAAAAATTGAATTTAGCTTATCCAAAAGAATATTAATTTCTCTTCGAGAAATAATTAATGGTGGGACAATCCTTACAACATTTCCTCCTGCAGGAACTACCAGTAATCCTTTATCAAAAGCTTTTAATGTAATTTTTTTTGCATCAGCATAATCCTCATTGATCACAAGACCTTGTATTAAACCTAAACCTCTTTTCCCTCTAATAATATTTGGAAATTTTTTTGACAATTCTTCAAACCCAGCACTTAATTGTTCCCCTCTTAGATAAACATTATTAATAATATTTCTTCTATTTATTTCTTCTAATACAGTTAGGGCAGCTTTACAAGCGAATGGGTTCCCTCCAAAAGTGCTTGCATGATCCCCTGGAGAAAAAATGTTGGCTTTTTCTTTTACCAACAATGCTCCAATTGCATGACCTCCTCCTAATCCTTTAGCAAGGGTGAATCCATCAGGTTCAATTCCTAAATTCTCATAACCCCACATTTTCCCAGTTCGACCTACTCCACTTTGGACCTCATCTAAAATGAGAAGAGAATTATATTTATCACATATTTCTCTCAGGCTTTTAAAAAATACTTTACTTCCAGGAATTACGCCGCCTTCGCCTTGTATTGGTTCAACTATAACGCCGGAAATTTTTTGATCATTATTTTCACACTCTTCAAATAATTTTTTTACCGAATCAAAATTGTTAAATTTAAAAAATTTGAACCCTTGAATCATCGGTTCGAAACCTTTTTGATATTTTGGTTGTCCAGTGGCACTCAAGGCTGCAAGCGTCCTTCCATGGAAGCTGGATTCTGCTGCGAGAATAATTGATTTTTTACCTTTATTTGTTTTATTTCCATATTTTTTAATTAATTTAATTGCTGATTCATTTGCTTCCGCACCACTATTACAGAAGAAGACGCTTTTAGCACAACTCATATTCGTTAAAGTTCTGCTTAATTGTTCTTGTTCTTCAATGTTGTAGAGATTAGAAATGTGCTGAATCTTTTTTAGTTGAGTTGATAACCTTCTTCTCAAAACTCTATCGCTATGTCCAAGACTACAAGTTGCTATACCAGCGACTGCATCAAGATACCTTTTACCTGTTTTGTCCCATAGCCAACAACCTTTTCCTTTCTTGAAAGATATATCGAATCGATTATAAGTATTCATCAAAGTGGGAGCGGTCGGACTTGAACCGACATACCCGAAGGTGCCGCATTTTGAGTGCGGTGCGTCTACCAATTCCACCACGCTCCCAAGGCTTTTGAAAAAATGAACTTTTTTATTATAACAAAAATCAACTTATTGACTATTGTTTTGGTCAAGGAACAGTTATCAAGATAACTTTTGTTAATAGTTAATCTTTTCGAAAAAAACATAGAATTTTTTATTGCATTTGCTGACAAGAAATGAGGGGGGAAAAGAAAATTTAAACATTTATGATACATTTTTGTGATTAAATGCGCTTAAAAAGTCTTTTTTAAAGGAGATAGCTTCATGAATAGTAATATTGTGTTATATTAAAACAAAAAACAAATGTCCAAAACTCAAGCTCAAAAATTATCCTTTAAATTTGTCCCTTATCTTTTTATTGCAGTAACTATACTTACAACATTTGGATCTAATAACGGAACTTGGGCATGAACGAATTCAAATTTAATGGTTTAAATAAAATTTGGTCTAATCGCTTTCTAGTTTTGCTTATATTATTTTTGGGTTGTATTTCACTAATCAATATTGCTTACGTTTGAATCAATTTTCTCTGTTTTGAAAATATATTTGGAAAAGACTAAGCTGCTTCGAGTTTTGAAAGATTCTCAGATTTATGTTCAATTTTATATTCATTCTCCTCAAAAGTATTTTTACTAATCTCTCTAATTATTTTTACACCTAAATTTTTTAGTTTTAATTCAAAATTTTCATAACCTCTATCTAGATGTTCTAATCCATAGAAATTACTACTACCTTTTGCGATAATTCCTGCAATTATTAATGCAGCTGATGACCTTAAATCTGAGCCAACTAGATTCATCCCATTAATTGTTTTAACACCTTTGATGTGAGCTACGTTTTTGTTTAGTCTTATACTGGCGCCCATTTCATTAAGTAAATACATATGATTCATTCTGTTTTCGAAAATTGTTTCAGTTATCTTTGATTCACCATTTGCTATTGTCATTAGAGTTGTAAATGGTGCCTGCAAATCAGTAGGAAAGCCTGGGAAAGGAGCTGTTTCAATATCTACGCCTTTAATCTCTTTACTCTTTATAGAAATCGAATTACCTTTAATCGTAATTTTACTCCCACTCTCTTGAAGCTTATTAGTGACAGCTTCAAGATGATGAGGGATTACTGGAGAAATTGTTATTGAAGAGGAAGTTGCAGCAGCAGCTATTAGAAAAGTTCCAGCTTCTATTCGGTCTGGAATTACTTTATGGGTACATCCTCCAAGCTTATTAACACCATCAATAATAATTTTTTCTTTACCGGAGTCATAAATTTTTGCCCCCATTTTATTAAGCATTTGGCATAAATCTTGAACCTCAGGCTCTCTAGCAGCATTTTCAATAGTAGTTCTTCCTTTGGCTAAAGATGCTGCCATTATTAAAGTTTCTGTCGCACCTACACTTGGACAATTTAATTTAATATGAGTGCCATGAAGTCTATTTTTGTTCCCCCTTGTTTTTGCCTTTACAATTCCCTCTTCAATAATAATGTCTGCTCCTAGTGCGATTAATCCATTAATGTGCTCGTCTATTGGCCTTGAACCAATATTGCATCCACCTGGTAACGGTACTTGAGCTTCTCCAAATTTAGTTAATAGTGCACCTATACAAAAGAAACTAGCTCTTAATCCTTTAACAAGTTCATATGGAAGTTCTTTAATCGAAATAGTTGTTGGATCTATTTCTAGTTGGTTGTTTTTACGAACTAAATTCACTCCTAAATTCTTTAAGATATTCCCCATTTTTTCAATATCAGTGAGAAAAGGTACATTTTCAAGAATTATTTTTTCATTAGTTAGCAATGAAGAGGCTAATAAAACTAAGGCGGAATTCTTCGCACCACTTATTTCAACTATTCCATTTAACTTGCCTTGGCCAAGAATCTTTAAATTTTGCGATTTAAGATATGACTTCGTTTTGCTTACGCAAATCATTCAGACTTAATTTATTAGATTCATCATGACAAACTAATAATATTAAGTCCACCCTATGTAACGTCATGAATATTAATTAAAAGTGAAAATGTATTTTTTGATTTCATGGGAAATAAAAATTTAATAAATAATTGTTCATAATATTTATGTAATTAAAATATAGTTATTAACAAATTTTTCGAAATACTCATAGAAAATACTTTTTTTAAAATAACTAGTAAAAACAATAATCTAGTTAAAAGATTTAGATCATTTAAGAGAGGATCATCTCCAAAAGATCAAGACTTTTTTTGCATAGAGGGTACACATCTCATTGCAGAATTGCTGAATTCTGGAAAAAATCCCTCTAAGATTTTAGTTACCGAAAAATGGCTAAGAAAGAATCAAAATCTAAGCAAAAAATTTGATGAGTCATTAATAAATATTGTCTCAGAGGAAGTCTTGGCATCTGCGATTTCAACAATTAATCCAGATGGAATAGCAGCTTTAGTAGAGATTTCAGCAATACCTAATTATCAATTTAATAGAAAAGATGATTTTGTTCTTGTTCTCGACAGAATTCAAGATCCCGGGAATATGGGTAATCTATTTAGAACCGCTTTAGCTGCGGGTGTTAATGCAATTTTTTTAGCTGGAGGTGCGCACCCATTAGGCCAAAAGGTATTAAGAGCATCCTCAGGTGCAGTTTTTCATCTGCCATTTTTAAGATTTGATGGCATTGAAGAAGAAATATTAAATTCTTTACTTAGGTCTTTGTCTGAATTATCAAATGTAGGATTTAAGATTTTCTCTACTAGTAGCCATAATGAGAGTTCAAAAAAACCTTCAAAACCTTACTGGGAAGTTGATTGGTCTAGACGTACAGCATTAATTTTGGGTAATGAAGGTCAAGGTATTCATAAAAAAATTCAAGAAGCTTTTAATGAAACAATTACAATTCCGCATAGTGAGATTGTAGAATCATTGAATGTGGCTTGTGTTGCAGTTCCGTTATTACTAGAACGAAAAAGAGTCGCATACACCTCTAAATAAATAAATAAAAAGTGACTGATTCAAGTTTTGATTTTGATTTAATCGTAATAGGAGCAGGATATGGAGGTTTTGATGCCGCTAAACATGCTGCTGGTAAGGGACTGAAAGTCTCAATAGTAGAATCTTCTGATATGGGAGGCACTTGTGTTAACAAGGGTTGTGTTCCATCTAAAGCCCTTTTGGCTGCAAGTGGAAAAGTTAGAGAAATAGCTAATTATGAACATTTAGCTAAATTTGGTATACATGCTTCACCAGTAAGGTTCGAGAGATCAAAAATTGCAGATCATGCAAATAATTTAGTTTTAAATGTTAGAGAAAATTTAACAAAAACTCTTAAAAGGAGTGGAGTTGAAATTATTTTGGGCATTGGAAGAATTGAAGGAAATCAAAAAGTAGGTGTAAGAGATAAAAACGGAATTGATAAAATTTTTACATGTAAGAATATTGTTATAGCAACAGGCTCTTCTCCTTTTGTGCCCCGTGGAATAACTTTGGATAATAGGACCGTATTTACCAGCGATGATGCGGTAAAACTTGAGTGGCTTCCAAGATGGATAGCAATTATTGGAAGCGGATATATAGGTCTAGAATTTGCTGATGTTTATACCGCGCTTGGTTGTGAAGTTACCATGATCGAGGCTTTGGAGAATATTATGCCAACATTTGATCCAGACATCACTAAAATTGCTAAGAAAAACCTTATTCAAGCAAGAGATATAGACACAAAATCAAATGTCTTTGCGACAAAAATAACACCTGGATGTCCTGTAAAAATAGAACTGACTGATGCAAAATCTAAGGAAGTTGTAGAAACTTTAGAAGTTGACGCTGTACTAGTCGCAACTGGCAGACGTCCTAATAGTAATAACTTAAATCTTGAGTCGGTTGGTATCGAAACAGTAAAAGGTTTCATTCCTGTAGATGATCAAATGAGAGTTAAGAATGGTGATGAAATAATACCTAACATTTGGGCTGTTGGAGATGTAACGGGCAAACTAATGCTTGCCCATACAGCTGCAGCACAGGGTACTATTGCTGTTGATAATATTTGCGGTGGTAATGTCGAAATTAATTATAAAAGTATCCCTGCAGCAACCTTTACTCACCCAGAGATAAGTTCAGTTGGTCTCTCTGAAGTTGAAGCTAAAGAGATATCTACAAAAGAAAATTTTACTTTAGGAGTTGTCAAAAGTTTCTTTAAGGCTAATTCAAAAGCATTGGCTGAATTAGAAAGTGATGGATTGCTAAAGTTGATTTTCAACAAAGATAATGGGAAAGTATTAGGGGCTCATATTTTTGGGTTACATGCAGCTGATTTAATTCAAGAAATTTCGAACGCTATTTCAAGGAACCAAGATGTAATTGAATTATCTAAAGAAGTTCATACTCATCCTACTCTTAGTGAAGTAGTTGAGGTCGCATATAAACAGGCGGCTTCTCAAATAAAATAATATCTAAAATTAATGGAGATAAGACGCAGGCCACCAAATCCAACAGTAAGGGTAGAAAATTTAGAATATGCTGTTCCTCATAGAGAAGCACAAGCAAAAAACATTCTGGAAGAAATTGTATGGCACAAGGATATTGAAATTAAGAATTTTAAAAAAATAGTCTCTTTAGAAGATCTCATCAAAAAGATTGAAAAACTTCCTTCTCCCAAAGATTTTTACAAAAATATCTTGGAGTCAAAAATAAAACCAGGAGTTATTGCTGAAATAAAAAAAGCTAGTCCGAGTAAAGGAGTTATTAGAAAAGATTTTAACCCTGAAAAAATAGCAATTTGTTATGAAGGATTAGGTGCATCATGTATCTCAGTACTCACCGATAAAAGGTTTTTTCAAGGTAGTTATGAAATACTCGAAACCGTAAGGAAATCAACTAATCTCCCTCTACTCTGCAAAGATTTTATTATTTCTGCTTATCAGATTTATAAAGCAAGGGTATCTGGTGCCGATGCAATATTATTAATCGCTGCGATTTTAAGTGATGATGATTTAATTTATTTAAAGAAAATAGCTGATAATTTAAAGATGAGTGTTCTTGTTGAAGTCCATAATTCTAATGAATTAGAAAGGATTCTAAAGTTAAAATCTTTTAATTTGATTGGAATAAATAATAGGGACTTAAAGACTTTTAAAACGGATTTAAAAACATCAAAAGAATTGATGCATAAATATGAAGATATATTTTTAAAACAAAATATTATTTCCATAAGTGAATCCGGAATTAATTCTGCCGAAGATTTAGAATCGCTTAGATCTATTGGAATCATGGGAGTATTAATTGGTGAAACTTTTATGAGAGAAACTGATATTGAACAATCGTTCAAGAAATTATTTAACTCAATTTAATATTGACTTCAAATCGTGCTATAAAATTGAATAAACAGAGTTGTACTGAAATATATGCAGGCTGTAATTTTAACAGGTATAGTCGCAGGATTTGTGCATGTAGTTAGTGGCGCTGATCATCTAATTGCAATGGCTCCAGCAGCGATTAATAATCCTCAAAAAGCTCTTAAAAATAGTTTCTCATGGGGCTTGGGACATTCTTCAGGAGTCCTGTTGTTAGCTTTTCTAGCGATTTTTATCAAGGATATTACGCCATTAAACAAATTTTCTAGTATTGCCGAATTCCTAGTTGGAATTTCACTTCTATTTGTTGGAGTATTTGCTATCAAAAATTCTTTTCAATTAAGTATCCACTCTCATTCCCATAAGCATGAGAATGGAATTGCCCATCGTCACTTTCACTTTCATGTTAAGGAACAAAAAAATAATAATAATAAGCACTCACATGCTTTGACTGGTTTAGGCTTGCTACACGGTATAGCTGGAGGTTCACATTTTCTTGCAGTTCTTCCTGCTTTAGCACTACCTTTAACAAGCGCTTGCTTATATTTGATTTCATATTTGATTGGTTCACTCATAAGTATGAATCTTTTTACTTGTTTAATATCTTTTACTACCTTTAAAGCAAGTCAAAAATTTATTAAAAGATTAATAGCTGTAGCAGGAGGGCTTTCCTTTTCTTTGGGATTATTTTGGATTCAAAGAAGTGCTTCTGTTTTTTTGAATTAAAAAATTTTTTAATTTAGGAATAATTAATTTAGAGGTGACAATCCCAATTATTTTTTCGTTATTGATTAATCCAAATTTATTACTATCTTCGCTAAATTCAATATTGTCGCCAATAACCTCAACGTTATTTTGATTTACTGAAGTTATCCTTTTTATTAAATTTTTATTTTTAATTGGATGATTAAAAATTACTATTTGTCGATTTTTAAGTATTGATTTATTCTTTTTATATTTTTTAAAAAATACAATGTCGCCTTCTTTTAGGTAAGGAAACATCGATTCACCACTAATAATCGCGGTTTTTCTTAAACCTAAAAAATATAAAATAAAATCAAAAAAACTTTTGAAAATAATTCTGATTAACTTGCTTTTACAAAAGCGTCTGATCTGCCTTTTGAAGCCCAGAAAATATTATGAATTTTTTCTACATAACTCATGAGTTCTGCAGCTTGGGCTATGTCAATATTTACTTTGCATGCACTGCATAATTTGGCCGCCTTCCAAATAGTTTCATGTAAGTCTGGATAAGTTTCTAAGTGAACAGGTTTAAAGTAATCTGTCCACAAAATTAGAAGCTCTTTCTTTGTTTCTTTTGCTTGCTCTTCTTTAACTGCAACATATCTAGAAAATGTATTACTGTATGCAGCCCACTCTGCTGAATCAGTGCTAGAAGGAGCTTCTAATGCAATAAGTTTTTTTGTCATTGATAAAACTGCTTCAGCTGCAACTCTCGTAGATGCTGGGTCGTAAACACCACAAGGACCATCGCAGTGAGCATGGACTGTCATTGGGGATTTTTTATCTAGAAAAGAATTGATGAATTTACTTAACATTTCAAATATTTGATGTTGTATATATATTACTTGGAGATTAACTAAATTGAAAAGTCTTAGAAATTTTTCTTACTTAATTTAATTGACTTTTAATAATTCAACTTCAAATATCAAAGTTGCATTGGCGGGTATTACATTTCCTGCTCCTCTTGATCCGTATCCAAGTTCCGGGGGTATTGTTAATTTTCTTTTCCCTCCAACCTTCATGCCTGCGACACCTTCGTCCCAACCTTTTATTACTCGTCCAGCACCTAAAGGAAAGCTGAATGGAGCTCTACCGATACTTGTGTCAAATTGGGTTCCGTCTTCTAGAGTTCCTGTGTAATTTACAGTAACTGTTTGCCCAGATCTGGCCTCATCTCCTTCCCCATTTAAAATATCCGCAATAATTAGACCACTTTCTGTAGTCCTTGAATTGCTGTCTGATGGTGTTTCTTCTGCCATAGCGAAAAGTATAGGATTTGGATCTGATGGATCTAGTTCAAATAAATTATTATTTGAGACATTTGTTGATTTTGCAACAGTGGTTTTTTGAACTGGCTGAGTTTCTGATTCGGCAGCATTAACAATTTGTGGTGAATTAAATTGACTTAAAAGAGTTAGTGAAACACAAAAAACAAAAACTGCAAAACTAATAAAGACTTCTTTCACTTAATTTTTGAAAGTTACTAAGACTAAGTTTACAGAATGAAGGTACAATAAATGGGTGTTTTTAAATTTAATTTGAAATTTTAGATTGTTAATCCCAGCTCAAGTTAAAAGTTTAAAACAATATTTTTACCCATGTTTAGGTGGCATCCTAGGGGGAATTTCTGTTGCAACCCAATTTTGGTTGATTTTTATGCCGATATCATTATTTATTTTATGGAAGGGAAGTGAAAGAAGAATAGCAAATTTTTGTTGGGGTTTTTTCTTTATCTTGATAAGTCATTCTTGGCTTTATGATCTTCATCCATTAACATGGCTAGGTTTTTCATGGCTTGCAAGTTTAATAATCACTGTTTCAATATTATTATTTTGTGCTTTTTTGGGTGGGTTATTAGTTTATTTATGGGGATTGTTAGTTGAAATTATTCTCTGGAAAGAGGATGTTTTCAAAATGAAAATATTACCTTTAATCGTAAAAGTAATTTTTTTATCTTTGACTTGGGGGATTGGTGAATTGATACTTTCTCAAACACCTTTTTTTTGGATAGGTTTAGGAGAGAGTCTTATCCCAGGTGATATTTATCTTGCTGGTTTGGCAAGATGGATTGGTGCAAGTGGTTTATGCGTATTACAAATATTGATTGGATTTTGGATGTTTTTTAGTCACGGTAGATGGAGAAGAAAACTTCATTTTAAAAAAATATTTATTTTGGGACTTTTTATTATTTTTTTCTTACATCTATTTGGGAGTCTAACAACTCCAATTAAAAGAAATTATGAATATCCTGTAGCTATTTGGCAAACTAATATACCAACAAGAGAAAAATTAAAAATAGATGATGAATTTATTAAAGAAAAACAATCTATCGCTCAAAAGTATGCTTTAGCAAATCAAGCAAAACTTCTTGTTGCTCCTGAAGGAACTCTACATAATAATTTTTATTTATCTAAAGGTTTTAAGGTAAATACCTTGGCAGGAGGTTTCAGAGATTCTAATAATGAGTTAAGAAGTTCTTTACTAGGATTTCAAATTGGAGATAAATCTTTTTCCACATTTATAGATAAAAATAGACTTGTTCCATTAGGTGAAAAAATACCTAGATTTATAGATGGTTTTTCAAAAGGATTGTCTGCGGTAGGAGGAATTCAACCAGGCTCTGATTCAAGATTTTTTGATCCTAAATTTACACAACCTCTGGCAGTAGCTATCTGTTATGAAATTAGTGATGGATTGAAAATAAGAAAGGCTATTAATAGCGGTGCAAAACTAATAATAACTGCAGCAAATTTAGATCCCTATCCAACCAAGCTTTATAATCAATTCCTGTCTTTGGCAAGATTTAGAAGTATTGAAAATAAAACAGATAATCTACTTGTATCTAATACCGGTCCTTCGGGTTTAGTTAAAGATGATGGAAAAATAATTCAACTTCTAGATTTAAATATGGAGCAAAATAAAATAGTTTTCCCTAATTTTTCATCCGACAAGACCCTCTATACAAAATTTGGAGATAAACCGATTTTGTTATTGTTTATATTATTTATGGGTTTAAATTTCTTTTGGAAAATTAATTAATTAATCCGCCACCTAATAAAATATCTCCTTTATAAAAAACTGCAGCTTGCCCAGGAGTTACCGAACTTTGACTTTCTTCAAAAATTAATTTAAATGTTGTAGTTAGATTATCTAAATTTTTCAAAGGTATTAAAGTTCCTTTTACTGGATGGCTTCTGTATCTGATTTGTGCTTCTACTTCTATCTCTTGTTTAGGTTCTTCGATTGAAACCCAGTTAACCATACTAATTATTGCTTCCTTATTGAATAGAGCACTTTTATCTGCTACATAAACTATATTTTTTACCTTGTCTAAACTTTTTACATATAATGGATCCGGCCAAGCGACTCCTAAACCTTTTCTTTGACCTACTGTAAAGTGCTGAATACCATTGTGTGTTCCTAGGACTTTGCCATTTATATGAACAATTTCTCCTTCTTTGGGTTCAATGTGTTTGTCGATGAATCTCTGCATTGATCCATAATGCTCAACTAAACATAAATCTTGACTTTCTGGTTTTTGAGCAGTTCTAAGGCCTAATCTTAGGGCTTCCTTTCTTGTATCTTCTTTTTTCATCTCACCAAGAGGAAATTCTAATCTGCTTAGTACTTCTTGTGAAAGAGAATAAAGAAAATAACTTTGGTCTTTGTTTTCGTCAGCACCTCTTAAGAGAAGAAAGTCCTTAAATACAAAGCTCTTGTTATCAAGTGTTTTAGCATAAGATGATTCTTTTATCCTTGCATAATGTCCGGTAGCAATATGAGTAAAGTCTTTTTTGTTTATTGCGTAATTAAGCATCTCTTCAAACTTGACATTCTTGTTGCACATCGAACATGGAAGTGGAGTGAATCCTTTCTCATAGCTTTCAGTAGTTTTTTTAATTACCTCTCTTTCGAAAATTTCTCTTGAGTCTATTATCTTATGATTAATTCCTAAATCTTCACAAAGGCCAGCAGCATCTACTAATCCTTCAGAACAACAGGAGCCTTGTCCTTTCATTAGCCAAAGAGTTAGTCCTTCAACATTCCAGCCTCTTTCTACAAGAAGAGCAGCCGAAAGGGAACTATCTACGCCACCAGAAAGACCTACAATAATATTTTTCTTCTTTTTAGTTTTATTATTAGAAGAAAAAAAGTTCTCTAATTTTTTATCCTTTTGTGTCTTTAACATGGAAGTTTAAATTTTTGAACAGTACTTCAATTGCTTTGTACTCATTATGAATGAAATTGTATGGCCAAAAATTGACTCTGACCATTTAATTGTTGATTCAAAGCAAATGTTGATATTAGAGAAAGAAATGTTTTCTGATGGAATGCCACAAGAAGCATTGATGGAAAAAGCTGGTATCCAAATTAGTAGATGGCTCTTAAAAAAGAAACCTCTTCTGAAGCATGGAATAACTGTTTTTATAGGTCCTGGGCATAATGGTGGGGATGGTGCAGTAATAGCTAGAGAGCTTTTTTTGAAAGGTTTTTATGTTCAGGTATGGTGTCCATTCCCAATAAAAAAAAAATTAACTAATAACCACCTTAATTATCTTACATCTATTGGTGTCACAAAATTAGTAGAGCCTCCTGATGCAAATGGGAAAGAGCTATGGATTGATGCAGTTTTTGGTAATAATCAAACAAGAAAAGTTGATGATAAATTAATTAAACTGTTTAATCAAAAATTTTATAAAAAATATGGAAAGGTAATAAGTATTGATATTCCAACAGGTTTATGTCCTGATAAAGGAGAGCCTTTTTTAGATAACGCAGTAAAGGCAGACTATACCTTAGCCATTGGTCTTTATAAGATTGGGTTAACCCAAGATTCTGCTTTACCTTTTATTGGAGAATTGCACCTTATAGATGTTGGGATGCTTACTAGTAAAATGTCCAAAGTTGATAAAAAGATTTTTAAGGTTACTTACAAAGATATAAAAAATATTGATTTACCTTCATTACCAAAAAATTCCAACAAATATCAAAGAGGCAGAACATTAATAATAGCAGGGAGTGAAAATTATCCTGGTGCTGCATACTTAGCATTAAAAGGGGCCATATCGAGTGGAGCAGGCTTTATCTCTGCGGCCCTTCCTGGGATAGTTGCTGAATCTATTTGGCAAGTTGCCCCAGAAATAGTTTTAAAAGAAACTATGCAATCTAACCAAAATGGAAATGCATCTTTATTTAGTGCATTAAAGAATATTGATTTAAGTGCGTTTGATTCATTAGCTGTCGGTCCAGGAATAGGAATTGATAATGATGATTGGCAAAAATCACAGGACTATCTTATGGCTTTTGGAGGATTATTGATCTTGGATGCAGATGCACTTAATAGAATTTCGGAATCTAAATTGGGGTCAAATTTCTTTTTAGAGAGAAAATTTAAGACATGGATTACGCCACATAGCAAAGAATTTGGAAGATTATTTCCTAATATCAAAGCTAAGACCAATGTTGGGCTTGCTAGTGATGCAGCAAAAGAATTCAATATCAGTATTTTGTTGAAAGGAGCTAACAGTATAGTTGCTGATAATAAAAAAGTATGGCAACTTTTTGGAACCGATTCTCAGACAGCTCGAGCTGGATTGGGCGATCTTTTATCTGGTTTTGTAGCTGGTAGTTCTGCGATTGATTTAACCTTGTGTAGAAACATATCAACAGATTTTTTTGCTAAATATGCACTTTTACATTCATTTGCTGCATCGAAGTGCAAAAGTGGGTCAAATGCTTCTGCTATTGGTGATGGACTGACAAAATTAATGAGAAATATAAAAACGAGACAAATATCTTGAAAGAAACAATTTAAGTGAGTTATTTATAGTTTTAAACACATAAGTGTATAAATATTACATGAAATCTGAAGCGCGCATTAAATAATTGGCCATTTCTCTAAAAGTGTAGGAGAGTTTTACTACCTAATTAGGTCAAAAAAAATGGTTTCATCATTACCAACTCAATCAGAACAACCTAGAAGGAGGAGTAATGATCCAATAAGTTGGTATTTACAGAATATTGGTAGAGTTCCCTTACTAACACCTGCCGAAGAGATTGAATTGGGTAATCAAGTCCAGAAGATGATGATTCTTACAGAAGATGGACAATTAAATGAAAAGATTAATGATTTTACAACTCATCAAAAAAGAACTATAAAAATTGGTCGAAGAGCTAAAGAAAGAATGATGAAAGCTAATTTAAGATTAGTTGTCAGTGTGGCAAAAAAATACCAAGGTAAAGGCTTGGAATTACTTGATTTAGTACAAGAAGGTTCTCTTGGGTTAGAGAGGGCTGTTGAAAAATTTGATCCGACAAGAGGATATAAGTTTTCTACTTATGCTTTTTGGTGGATTAGGCAGAGTATGACAAGAGCAATTGCCTGTCAATCAAGAACAATACGTTTACCTGTTCACTTAAGTGAGAGGTTAGCTTCTATTAGAAAAGTTAGTAGAGATTTGGCTCATAAGCTTGGAGCTATGCCAAGCAGAATTGAAATTGCAGAGGCAATGGAAATTGATGTAGAAGAATTGGATTCTGTTTTAAGACAAGCTTTATCGACAAGTAGTTTAGATGCTCCAGTAAATGGTGATGATGGCAGGAGCTTTTTAGGTGATTTAATTGCAGATAGTAATAATGAAGAGCCTTTAGACCAAGTTGAACAGAAAATGCATCAAGAGCAACTTGGTAAGTGGTTAAGTCATTTAAGCGAGCAAGAACAACATGTTCTCAAACTAAGGTTTGGACTTGATGCAAATGAGAGACATACGCTTGCAGAAATTGGAAGATTATTAGAAGTTTCTAGAGAAAGAGTGAGACAAGTTGAACTTAAGGCACTTAGAAAATTAAGAAACTTAACCAGAAAATTACCTAGCGGTATTTAACCTAATCTTCTGCCCAAATATATTTGGTTAATTCTTCTGAAGGGGGTTCGGGAGCTTCAATAGCATTTTTAACTGACTCCGATATCTCTGCATCAATTTTCTTTTCAATAATTTTTAATTCTTCTTCCGTTGCGAATTTACTGTCAATAATTTCTTTGGCTAATTTCTTAATAGGATCTCTTTTCCCCCAAAACTCCTTCTCTTTCTCAGATCTTAATTCATCTGGATCTGCAAGAGAATGCCCCCTGTATCTATAAGTCAAACATTCTAAAAGTGTCGGACCTTCTCCTGCTCTAGCGCGCTCAATTGCTCTTTGTGCTGCTCCTCTAACTGCTAATACGTCCATTCCATCAACTTCCTCACCGTGCATACCAAAAGCAGACGCTTTTCTCCAGATTTCAGGATTACTAGTAGCTCTATCGTGAGCCATACCAATAGCCCATTTATTATTTTCAACAACAAAAATTATGGGTAATTTCCATAACTGAGCCATGTTTAAACATTCAAAAAACTGCCCATTATTGCAAGTCCCATCCCCAAAGAATGCTGCAGTTACCGCATCACTATTACTATCACCAGCAACTTCCTTTTTGTATTTGCTTGAAAAGGCTGCCCCTAAGGCAACTGGAATTCCCTCTCCAATAAATGCATATCCTCCGAGTAAGTGATGCTCTCTTGAAAATAAGTGCATGGATCCACCTCGGCCTTTACTACAACCAGTAGCTTTACCAAAAAGTTCACTCATTACTTCAAATGAGGGGACCCCTGCACTTAGTGCATGAACATGATCGCGATAAGTACTACAAAACCAATCATGTTTCTTTTTCATGGCGCCAATTACTCCCGTGCTTATAGCCTCTTGTCCGTTATATAAATGAACGAAACCAAACATTTTCCCCCTGTAATACATTTCTGCACACTTATCTTCAAACCTACGACCAAGCGTCATGTCTTCATAAAGAAATAATCCGGTTTCTCGATCTAATTCGGCTTTTTTTATGTCTTGAAGATTTGAGATTCTCTCTACGTGTGTTTCCAAGAAAATACCTTAACGAAGTTTTGATTTGTTAACATTCTAAGCTGTGAAGGGCGATTTTCATGATTTTTTTTAATAACTCTGTAAGACCTTGTGAAAAAAATTTTTAACTTGATAAAATTTATCTAAGAATTTTCAATAGGATATTTGTTTGGAACTTCCTTTAGATCATTTTCGTTTAATTGGCGTAAGCCCCTCTGCAACTTCTGAGGAAATATTAAGGGCGTTTCAATTGCGGTTAGATAAAACACCCAATGAAGGTTTTACTTATGAAGTTTTAACCCAAAGATCTGAGTTGCTTCGCCTCACTGCCGATCTACTTACAGATCCAGAAAGCAGAAGAGAGTACGAAAATTTGTTATTGAATGGGAAGTCTGGATTGGATTTTTCCTCAAATAGAGAAGTAGCAGGATTAATACTTCTTTGGGAATCGGGTGCACCAAAAGAAGCTTTTAAAATCACGAGAAAAGCATTGCAGCCACCACAAACTCCAGCTTTAGGAAGTAGTAGAGAAGCTGATTTAACATTATTGGCTTCTTTAACAGCTAGAGATTCTGCAATTCAAGAACAACAGCTTAGATCCTATTCAAACGCGGCAGACTTTTTACATGAAGGGATACAACTTCTACAAAGAATGGGAAAGCTTAGAGATATAAGAAAAGAACTTGAAGAAGATTTGGTTGCTTTGCTTCCTTACAGAATCCTAGATCTGCTTAGTAGGGATCTAAATGATCAAGAGTCTCATAAAAAAGGCTTAAGTATGTTGGAAAATTTAATAATCAAAAGAGGTGGTTTAGAAGGTAATAATAAATCTGAATATAAAGATTATTTAAATCAGCAAGAGTTTGAAGCTTTTTTTCAACAAATAAAGCCATTTTTGACCGTGCAAGAACAGATTGATTTGTTTCTTGAATTACAAAAAAGGGGATCATTAGAAGCAGGATTTTTAGCATTTCTATCCTTAACAGCTATTGGTTTCTCTAGAAGAAAGCCGGAAAAATTATTTGAAGCGAGGAGAATTTTGAAGAAACTAAATTTATCTGGTCTTGATTCAATGCCGCTAGTTGGTTGTTTAGATTTGCTTTTAGCTGATATTGATCAGGCCTCTGCAAGGTTTTCAAGTAGTTCCGACGAAAATTTACGAGATTGGCTTAATAGTTATCCTGGAAATAAGTTAGAAGCGATATGTATTTTCTGTAAAAATTGGTTAGAGAATGATGTTTTAGTTGGGTATAGAGACATTGACTCAAAAGAAGTGGATTTAGATTCTTGGTTTGAAGACAGGGAAATTAAAGAATTTATTGAAAAATTAGAAAAGAAATCAAATAAAATTTCAATTAGGTCAAATCTTCAGAACCAACAGATTGAGAAGGAATCCTCAACAAAAACGACCGAAGACTTTGATAATTTAATGGACAATATTGATGAACGGAGACTACCTTGGCCTGGTGGTATAAAACAAGATTATGAAAAGGTTGAGATCAAAGAAAACGAGTTTAATGAGGAGTACTTTAAGAAAAAACCAATAGAGTTTTATAATTTTTTAATTGAAAAAATTGCCGAAATTA
>QCBH01000019.1 GCA_003281685.1 Prochlorococcus sp. AG-347-E23
CAAGAAAAGAGTTAAACCAAAAATTTATGCAAGATATATTTAAATTTGAAATATTTCCTAGACCATAACCAAATAAAATATTTAATGAACTCATATTTCTAAAATAATCATTACATACACTTAATTTTAATAATCTATCCGCACTGGATGCTGTTAATCTCTCGTCAAGAATTATGTTAAAAAGTTTCGCATTGATTATCTGAAACTTCAGTCCAAAATCAAGATAATAAAAAATTAACATAAAGAATAATAAAATCATGGCTAAATAAAATAAGGATTTCTTTCTAGGTCTAGTTATGTATTTAAATAATCTTTTTAGGTATTTGAACAAATTTTTATAATTAGCTGTAGCTAAACAAGACAACACAAAAGCTAAAGTGCTTGAAGCAGAGCCTGTAGAAAGTAAACACACTATAAAAATTAATAGATTAGTAAATTTATTTTCAAAAAAGAATCTCAAAAGAATATTATTTGGTTTATGCGGCAAGAAATTATTTAATAAAAAAAGTATCGTCAATCCTGCAGATGCATTTGAAGGCTCATTGAAAAAACCTGTAACTCTTCTATTTATTAAGACATCAGTTGCTAAGGTATCGAATAGCTGTTCGCTTCCAAATAGTAAAATGATAGATGTGCCAAAAAAATGCAATATGCTATCTAAAAGAAAGGTTATAACTAAAGTAATATAAGAAATAAATATTAACTTCCTTAATTTGTCTATATTTATTCTTTGATTAATAAAATACAGAAGAGGAAAAACTATTGTTAACAAAGGGAGTAAGTTAAAAACAATTATATAATTTAAATTATGATCAAGTTTAATAGAGTAAGTAATTAAGGGAATAAGAAAAAAAACTGTGACCCAAATAAGTGTTGATGAAATAAGTATCTTAGGATATGTCTTTATTTTTAAAAGAACTATTTTTACTCCAAATAAAATGGAAATATAAAAAGTCAAAGGAAAAGTATTTGTAAAATTTAATAATGTGAAAAATGGTAACGTAATAAAATAAAGATCAATTAAGTTCATGATTCGATTATATTTACATATCTTTCTAAATAATTATTAATCATATTTGCATCTGAAAAATTTCTAGATCTTTTTATAGAAAAATCTGAAGCAGCTAAATAGTTTTTATCATTATACAAAAGATATTTAATTTTTTTTATTAATTGATTAACATTATTTTTTTCAAATAGATATCTTTTAGACCCTATAACTTCATTTAGGCCAGGAACATCTGAAGCAATAGTTGGGACACCCTTAGCCATAGCCTCTAGAGGGGATAATCCAAAACCCTCCCAGTTTGAGCTTTGAACATATAAATCAATAATATCCAGAGCCTTATCAATATCATTCACCCAACCCTTAAATATAACTCTTTTATGGAGACTTAATTCATGCACTAGTTTCTCTAGTTTATTCTTTAAAGGCCCATCTCCAAATAAGACAACACAAACATTATTTGGTAATTTAACAAGGCTTCTGATTAAGGTAAATTGATCTTTCTGCAAAACAAATCTTCCTGACATGCCCAAATTAATAATTTTTCTTGAGGATATTGGAAAACTTATTCTCTTACTTCTAGTAAAATTTGATAATGTTAGACCATTATCTATTACTTGAATTTTATTTTCTAAACCAATCCATTTAGTTAATTCTCTTTTTACAGGATTCGAAATACAAATTATTTCATCATAATTTTTATAAATAATGGCTTCTAAAAACTTGAGTAATTTAAATTTTCTTCTTTTATTCCAAGAATTATGCTCAGTATAAATTTTCTTCTTTGGTAAAAATGCAAATAAATAAAGATCTGGAAACAAATGAATATGTAATATTTGAGTATTTATTAATGCACAAATGATTTTTTTATATTGATTGACATTCTTAAAACAAAATACTTTAATATTAAACTTTTCAAAATTAGAAAGTAAAAAGTTTTTTTTATTTTTGAAGGTTATTACAGTAGCATCTATATTTTCGCAAGATGCTAAGTTTAAAACAATCTTCTGTGCACCTCCTTCATCTAAATTATTTATCAAGTAGCAAACCTTTATTTTCCTCATACTTTATAATTTAGTTTTCTTCCAAATCTCCTCCTAAATATAATTAGTAATTTCTCGTTGAGTATTAAAATTAAAAACTTTATAAGAAATACTCTTAAAATATAATTTATTGCAAAATAAAAGTTACCTTCAATAAATAATAATTTAAATGTCTCCAAATTTGAAAGCAATTTACTACTTCTTCCCCCTTCTCTATAATTTGCATTTATGTAAGGAATACATTGATAACTGTAACCGAGCTTTCTTACTAATCTAATCATTAATTCATAATCGGAGCAAAATTTAAAATTCGAATTAAAACCATTTAAATCTTTTAATAAAGATGACTTTATGGAAACTCCCAAATGAGGAAAAGGAGAACATTTGAATAAGATATTTTTAGCATGATTATTTACAGGGTAATATAACCCTATCTTGCAGTTATTTTTATTCACAATATTTACGGGTGAGACAAAAAATGGAGCATCATTTTGGGTTACTGCATTTTTTATATTTTTAACATAATTTGGTAAAAATAAATCATCACTATTTAAAAAGGAGACATGAGAGCCTTTAGATTTAAACAATCCTTTATTCATTGCATCGTAAATCCCATCATCATTTTCACTAACGAAAAAAGAAATATATTTCATATATCTCTTTATTATTTTTATGGTTTTATCTGTAGATTTACCATCTATGATTATTAGTTCCCAGGCGTTAACACTTTGATTAATTACTGAATTTATAGCTTCCTCAATATAATTTTCAGAGTTGTAAGAGACAATTATAATTGATAAGAGGAAAACATTTTTTTCTAAATTTTTACTCATAATAAAGTAGAAATTTTAAAAAATTTAGTTTTTGATTTTTTACTAATGAAGAACTATTCATAATTTTTTATTATAACCGCACCAAGCAATTTCTTATTAATAGAAGATAACCTCTTTATAAATTTACTGAGATCATTTATCTTTGATTTGCCACTAATCAAAACTAAGATAATTTTATCTTCATTATTAAGTTTCTTAAGGTTTTCTACAACTATAAAATTTAATCTATTATCAAAAATTTTATTAATCATTTTTTCAATATTTATCTTAGGATATTCATCAATATATACAAATTTTAAATTCGCGTTATCTTGTGGATCTAAAATTTCATCTACTAATATATCTCTTGAATTAATTTCAAATTTATTTGTGTCAAAATAAATCTTATCTAAAATTTCTATACCAAATAATGAATTAATAATATTTTCATTATAAATTAAGTTTGTCTTTTTTTCTTTAAAAATAGAATAAAATATCCCTAGAAAAATACCAATTATTACTCCCAAAATATTAATTAATAAACTATTAGGCGATATGGGAGAATTTTTAAGTGTTGGCTTTGTAATCAATTCCCATGGATCTTGTTTTTTGGAAGATTCTAATTCTAATCCAATTAATTGATTCTCAAGATTAATTAAGGTTATTTCATTCCTTTGTGCTTCCCTAATTAATTCTTTGTACTTTAGTAAAACATCTTTTGGCCTTTTAGCAGCTTTCATTTGCGCTAAAGTTTTCATTTTTTCAGCCTTCAAATAACCAATAGATTTTTCTTTAATAAGCTCAATAAGTGCAATTCTTTTTTTTAATAAATTCTTTATTAAATCTGATTCATCTGTATAGTATTGCCTTTTCTCAATTAATTCCTCATCAAATTCATTTAACATTTCCGGTAATCCCTCATTTAATAAGGCAGGAATAGTTGATCCAATATATTGAAACTGATTTGGATCCTCACTAATTTTTTCAATCTGTTCAAGTTGAAAATCTATTTCTCTAATTTTATTTGCTGCTATTGCTCTCTGATTTTCAATTGCAATATTTGGGGAAATTAATGAATTAGCATTGAATTTATCCCTTTTATTCATTTCTAAAGTTTGTTTGGGTATTTCATAAAAACTAGTTAAACCAATGAAAGAAAAATCTTCATCAATTGCAAAACCTTGAGCTTTTTTAAGAGATTCAGAACTTTTTTCGTTATAAATTAATATTTGATCCCTTAGATAAGATAGACCATTTTCTTGCATCTTTTTTTTTCTCTTTCCAGAGTAGTCTTGATAAATTCCTGATATTTTATTAAGTACAGGTATTATTATTTCTTTTCTTTTATCTCTGTATGAAATATTAAGGATACTGGTATCTTCCTGAAGTTCAATCGTTAGATTTCTTTTTTTCCAAGAGGAGAACTTTAAAATATTTTTATTTTTCGAATTAATATTTATACTACTATTGGCAAATTCAAATGCAGGTAAAAGTACAGAAGGGCTCTCTAGAATTCCAACTTCTGTTTTCAAGCTATTTGATAAGTTACTTTTTCCCAGACCAACAATTCGTTGAATACTAGTTGGGAATAAAGAAGTTGGGGCTAAAGAGTCTTTATTTTCTAGTACTATTTGAAATTCTCCCTCCCATGTTTTTTTAATAACTGAAGAGAAAACTGTACTTAAAATAAAAAAAATGAAAGAAAATGAAGCAATTAATATTTTGTTTCTTATCAAGAAATTTAAAATTTGATTAAAGTCAATCTCATCATTATCATTGGTATTGTTTTTTTTAGAAATAAAATTTTGATCCATAACTACTTAATCTGTGAAAGCTTTAATCAAGGCATAGGTACTAAAAATGCCACTAAATGGAGAAGTTACTTCATTAATAATCTCTGTAGTTTGATTAAAAACGCTATTGCCAACAACTATTAAATCTCCATCTCTCAAATTTGGATTTTTATATGAACCCCTTTTAGCCCTTTTTCTTAAAGCAAAAACTCTTTTATCTAAGGTTCCGTTGTTATTTACTCTTATAAATCTTATCGGTCCTTTAATAGTTTTGGTACCGCCTGCAACATCAAGAGCATCAGTAAGTACAGTTGCTCTAGAAATCTTTAATTTTCCAGGCCTATTTACTCTTCCAGTAATAAATACTTCTATAAATTTTGGGCTCAAGCTTGTTGAAATCGAGTCGTAAATATTAATCTCGTTAGGTTCATCTAATTTTTTAATTTCAATAATATCCCTGTCAAAAATTCTTATATTTTGGTTTATTTCACCGCCTTGAAGCATATTCGCAAAGTTCAATTCAGTCTCAATTTTACCTCCTCCATTTGATAAATTATTAACTCTTATTAGCTTTACATTAGATAAGTCAGAATAGTTAGTTATTCCACCACTAACTCTAATTGCATCAAATACTGTTGGGAATGCTGCCGGCATAGAATTGGAAATTACACCAAGCGGTTCTAATGAGTAAAAACCTTTAAGAGTTTGCATCCCTGGATTAACTAATTCTCCTTTTAAAAGGACTTTTATTGGTCTGTAATCAACAACTCTAATTTTTACTTGTGGATCTTTGATGAATCTTATATATTCTGAATCTAATAATTTCTTTAATTCTTCTAGGCTTAATCCCTCAATAAATATCCTATTCAAGAATGGCAAATTTACAGTTCCTTCTCCATCAATAATTACTTCTTCTTGATTAAGTTCAGGTAATAGATCAGATAAAGTTATATTCAGTATATCTCCAGGACCAAGGATATAATCATTTTTAGGTAAATTTTTTATATAGTTATTTTCTATTAAAGTGGAATATTTATTATTTAATGAATTTGTTTTTACTGGTTTATATAAATCTGAAGTAAAAGAAACTATTATCAATATGAAATTTAATAGAAGAAATTTAAGTTTCAATTTAGGATTAAAAATATTATTAAATATATTCCAAATATAGCACTTTAAAATATCTTTAAATATCTTTAAATATCTTTTGATTCAATCAATCTTTCATCGATTAAGATAGTAATTTCCTTTAATATAGATTGAAGATTTATATTAAGCTTTTCTGAGATATCGAAAATTGAATGCACTCCATCACAATATGCAATTATGTCCATCCTTAACTTCGCTGTTCGTTCACCATTAAATAAAGATACATCAGAATAAAGACCTCTTTTACCAAGTTGGGGCTCGCAATATACATTTATTTTTGGATATAAACCAACCTCAAAAGCTTCTATGATATTTCTTATAACCTTGAATGATTGTGACAACCCTTTTGATGTGACAATATTAAAGTCATCCTTACTAGAGTGATATTCTATGTAATCTCCAAATCTTGATTTACAAAAAGTGCAAAGAGGAAGATCAATCCCTGGAGCGCAATATTGTCTTTCATCAGATCCTCTTTCTAAAAAACTGAAGCTTTTGTAATTAATTAAACCTTTTAAAGATGATTTAAGTGCTCTATCCGCTAAATTATCCCCTAATCTAGAAGCTATATGTGAATAAGCTTTCTCATCTCCAACACAAGTTAAATTAAAGCCACAAATCATATTAGGCTTAATTTGATTACCTTTTTTAGATAAATATGCGATAGATCCTATTGTCTCAGGTAATAAAACAAATCGATAAGAATACTTTCTATTCTTTAAGCTCTTTACATATGAAATTAATTGATCAATAAGAACAGGACCACTTAATTCATTATTTGCCATAGAAGGATGACATAGATATGAAGAAAAAAATATTTCGTTCTTTAATTCACCCGGAATAAATGCTTCAATCAATTCTAATCTCCCTTTTTTATGAAAAGAATTTATATAAACTTTGTAATTACCATCCGGTAAACTTTCTTTTTCTTTTTTACTAAGACAAAAACCCCAATCTTTAGCATAGTAAGAAGTTGTATATGGTATGGCATCTTCAAGATTTGGATGAGTATAT
>QCBH01000020.1 GCA_003281685.1 Prochlorococcus sp. AG-347-E23
TCTGAACTAATTAAAACCTTATAAATTTCTTTTTTTTCTTCTGAATTAGCATTAAAGCATAAATAAATCAGATTAATCATTGAACAATTATTATTTTTGATTTTGAATTCTTTATAAATGTCTGGCCAAAATTTTAAGGATTTTAGACCTTCTAAACCTCCTTGACTTAGAGAGTATTTACTACACCAATTTAAAAATTCTGAGACATCTTTTGGACATCTGTTGAGTTGCAAAAGCATATCTGATAAAACTTGTCCTGCTTGGAAATTCCTTGTTGGTTTTCCTTCAGTTGGCAGAGTCATGCTCCCTAAAACATCAGCCTTAACAGCATTTAATTGAGAAAAAGTATAATCTCCTTTTTCGAAAAATTTATCATTAATTTTTTCCTTTGCACTAATTATTTCTTCACCATAACCAAGTTCCTTTAATGAAAGATATTTATTGTCTAATTTATTTTCTTTTCTAACTTGTAATGATACTGATGCGGCTTGATCCAAGCATTGTGTTAACAAAATCGTATTAATGGTAGGTAGCATTCCTGGCTTATCGGAATGAAAGTTATTTACAAAACCTGCAAATATGGATGAGATATTTTTTATTGATTTTATATATTGACATTCAATATTATGCACTCCAGGAGAAACTTGGATTTTCGGTGACAATTGATTCAAAATACGAGCTCCTATTAAAGCAGTTAGGGCATCAGGATGGCAGAAATTAGCAGTAAAACTATCATTAGGATTTCGTAAAGCTCCGTGACGATGAAATCCTGTAAAAAAAGCTAAATTTGGATATTTATTACAGAGAATAAAGGGGTTTTTGTTTTTATTATCAATGCAAAAAGAACCAACGAGACAGCCAAGAACCACATTTTCTCTTTTTAAAGTTTTTCTGAGTTTTAAAGCATATTTAACATCATCTTGTATGTGGTTACTGTTTGAAGCAAGAATAACAATCTCGCATTCCAAGAGAAGATCTTTTAGATCAAAAGACTTTCTTATTCCCTCTGAAGAATAATGTCCCATTCTCTTAATCTTTTTAATAGTCTCATTATCCATATCAGAAAGAACATCATTTGAGAAAGCGCCTAACAAATCTCTATTTTCCCTAGGAGCTAAGAGAATATTATTTGATTTTCCATGCATAGCACAGTTATATGCTAGTGATGCAGGATATAAACCAACACTGTAGAATCCAACTTTGCTGTTCTCTAAATCTTCAATCAATGAATAAAAATATTTTTCATCATTTATGTTTTCTATAAAATTATTCTTCATTTTTGGAAATTCTTGATAATTTTTTAATTTCTAACCCATACCAACATTTTTCTACATTAAAGCAATTCTTGACCATAGCAAATTATTTATTGTAAATATTGAATTTTTTAATTTATAATTTCTCTGAGATATAGAAATTAAATTTAAAGAGAAATAATTATAAATATGGAATATATGGCAAGTAATTTAAAGGCACAAAAACAATTAATTTCTTCTGAAAATATCTTAATTATTCAAGACATTGATGGAGTTTGTATCCCTTTAGTTAAAGATCCAATGACTAGAAAAATAGAATCAAAATATATCTACGCAGTAAAAGAATTTGCAGAGGAATTCTTCGTATTAACTTGCGGGGAACATGAAGGTCCAAGAGGCGTTAACAGAATTATAGAAAGGAGTTTAAGAAGCACTACTGAGCCTAAAAACAAAGAACTATATTTAAGAGGTTTAGCAGCCTGTGGAGTTGAGTATCAAGACAACAATGGTAAAATAAGTTTTGAAGGAGTCTCAGAACAAGAGCTAAATTTTTTATCTAAAGTACCTAGTCTAATAAGACCAAAGTTTGATTTTATAGTTAAGAATATTTTTCCTGAACTTAGCCAAGAAGATATCAATTTTCACGCAGTAAAATCAATATGTGAAACACGCTTCTCGCCAACGATTAATTTTAATAGCCTATTTGATTTAGTTCATAAAGATTCTGATAAAAGAAAGCTTATTCAAATTAGTTTTGAAAAAATGATGAATGAAATCATTTTAAAAGCTGAATCCGAAGGGCTCAAAAACTCATTTTTCCTTCATATTTCACCAAATTTAGGCAATAAAAATGGTAGAGAAACAATTAAACTTTCTTCTCAAGATGATATAGGATCAACAGACATACAATTACTTCTTAAAGGAGCAGTTAAAGATTCTGGAGTTTTATTTCTTTTAAATAAATTTATTACGGATAAAACTGGTGAAGCTCCTTTTGGAAGAAATTTCAATTTTAGAAACTCACCAAATTCTGTTAAGGAAAAAATTGATTTATGCAAAAGAACTATTAAAAAAGAGGATATGCCTTTGATTGTAGGAGTTGGTGACACAGTCACATCAAAAAAAAATAATGATGAAATAAGTTATTCAAGAGGAGGAAGTGACAGGTCTTTTCTAGAATTAATACAAATATTAGGTAATGAATTTGGGATTAATAATAAAATAATTTTTGTAGATAGTAGTTCTGGTGAAGTTGAAAGACCCTCAACAAAAAAAACTGGTTTATTAGGGATCAGTGATGTTCATGACAACTTAAATTTTGACATAGTTTTTAAAAATGGTCCTAAAGAATACATAAGTTGGTTTATTGAACTTGCTAATGAGAGATCAAACTTTAAAAAAAATAGTTGACTTTTTTATTTTCGAATGACAATTTATAAATAATAGATCCATGAAAGAAAAATTCCCCTCAATATATAAAGAACCTATAGAAACATTGCAAATTAACATAGGTTATAAATGCAATCAGGCTTGTAAGCATTGTCATGTCAATTCGAGTCCCCTAAGGACTGAAAAGATGTCTAATGAAATGATATCTCTTATTCCAAAGATAATTGAAAAATACAAAATCAAGACTTTAGATATTACTGGTGGTGCGCCAGAACTACACCCAGAATTTAAAAACCTAATAACCAGCTTGAGCACAAAACAAGTTGATATTATTGATAGGTGCAATTTGACAATTTTTTTTGAAGAAGGTTATGAAGATCTTCCTCAATTTCTTGCAAAAAATAAAGTGATAGTTACTGCTTCGCTACCGTGTTATGAAAAAAATAATGTTGATTTTCAAAGGGGCTTTGGCGTTTTTGAAAAAAGTATTAATGCCATAAAAATTCTTAATGATTTAGGCTATGGGAAGAAAGGAGATGGATTACAATTAAACCTTGTTTACAATCCTGTAAGCCCAATACTTCCTCCCTCTCAGGAAATATTGGAGAAAGATTATAAAAAAATACTTTTCGAAAAATATAATATCTTTTTTAATAATTTATACACAATAACTAATATGCCAATAAATAGATATGAAGAATCTCTTAAAAGAGAAGGGAAACTAAATACTTATTACAAATTACTAAAAGAAAATTTTAATGAAAAAAATTTAGAAAGTCTCATGTGTAAAAAGACAATAAGCGTAAATTGGCTAGGAGAAATTTATGATTGTGACTTTAACCAACAGATAAATTTCCGAGAGAATAAAGGACCAAAGACACTTTTTGATCTATTGGATGAATCATTTACTTTTGACTACAGGGTAGCTGTAAAACAACATTGTTTTGCTTGTACAGCAGGTGCAGGGTCAAGTTGTGGAGGGACATTAAGTTGAAACCTGCTAAATGCAATTAGGACAAATAGCTCTTACATTTAAAGAGGATTCAATTAGTTTAAAACCATTAACTTTTGCTGCAACTTTCCCTGCCTCTAAAACTTCGTCATTTTCGAATTCTTCTGTTCTTCCGCACCTAATACAAATCAAATGATGATGGTCCGGTGTGTCGTTACTAAGCAATTCATATCTGTGTCCACCCTCACTGAGTTCTAATTCATGAAGCAAACCCATTTGTACTAAAAGCCTTAAAGTTCTATAAATTGTTGCTAGTGAAACTTTGGAACTTGTTTTAACTAACTTTTCATGAACCTCTTCAGCACTAAGATGCTTTCCAGAGCCAATATTTTCAAATAAATTAAGAACCTTTAGCCTCTGTGGAGTTAATCTCTTCCCATCTTTATGTAAACCGTCACCAAGAGGAGATGTAATGACATTGTATTGCGAGGATAATGACAAAATCAACCAATGGCTATTCTCAATAATAACTCTAGATGAGAGTAAAACAACTTTTTGATTTAAAATGTTTACTAAAGTTCTTCAAAATATTATGTTAAATGTATCTTTATATGTAAATGATGAATGATCAAGAAATCTCTTCTGATAAATTATCATCGAGAGTAAACGCCTTGCTAATTATTGATATTCAGAAAAAAATAATAAGACCAATTTTTAATAAGGATTCAATAATCAAAAACATCAAAAAGCTTTTAAATGCTTACCAAATTTTAGAAGAAAACATATTTATATCTGAACAGAATCCACTCAAATTGGGTGTGACGATTCCTGAATTATCACCCATAGGAGGATTTAGAAAATTTGAAAAAATGGAATTTAGCCTAGCTAAATTAGAAGAATTTTTAAAGGAACTTAAAAATAAGAAAATTACTAATTTAATAGTTTGTGGGATCGAAACACATATTTGTATTCAACAAACAGTCTTAGATTGTTTACAAGAAGGATTTGAAGTTATTCTCATATCAGATGCAATTGGAAGTCGAAATAGGGTAGATCATGAAATAGCATTACTAAGAATGACTCAGAGTGGGGCGATCTTAACAACAACTGAATCAATAATTTTTGAATTATGCAAAACTGCAGATAGAAAAGAATTTAAAGAAATAAGAAATATAATTATGAGTTAAAGAAAAATAAAGACTGGTTTGTTGTTTAGAGATAATTTAAAATTTTACTAGAGATAAATTTTTAGGTTTATTTGAATATGAAATTTGTTACTGAAAACTTCCTTCTGGCAATATCTATTTTTTTTATTGGAACTTTATTGTCGATAATAATTTCTAAACTTTCAAAAATATTTTTTAAAAAGATTTCCAAAAGAACAAAAACAAATTTCGATGATTTTATTTTTGAGGTGATCTCTGGAATTATAAAACCTATAGGTTTCCTCCTCTCATTTTATTTTTCAATTGACTATTTTTTTGCTGATGAAATAACTTTTATCTCTGTCTTATTGAATATTTTGAAATTATTTATATTAATAATCATCATAAAAGCTCTCAACAAAGTTTTAATAAGATCTTTAACAGAATCGACCTCTAAAATCAATGATTCCTCAATTAGTTCAATGGTATCTTCACTAACTCCATTAATAAAAGCATTAACATGGACTATTGGCTCAATATTTTTCTTGCAAAATATTGGTGTTCAAATGACTGCCATTTGGGCTTTACTTAGTGCAGGGGGAATTGGAGCAGGATTAGCTTTGAAAGATCCAGTTCAGGAATTTTTTGAATACATAACAATTTTGCTTGATAAACCTTTTCAAAAAGGTGAGTTTATAAAATCTGATGGAGTCCTTGGAATGGTTGAGAGAGTGGGAGTAAGATCCTCAAGGATAAGAAGTATTAATGGAGAGGTAATAGTAATGAGCAACAGCGCCCTTACAAATGGAATAATTTCAAATTACGCACAAATGGAAAAAAGGAGGTTAGTGCACAAATTGGGAGTTGTTTATGAAACCTCTCCAAAACTCATGAAATTGATTCCAATAATAATTAAAAAAATTGTTGAAGAGACAAAAGATGCGTCTTTTGATAGATGTCATTTCACAGATTTCGGCGACTTCAGTCTTAATTTCGAACTTGTTTATTACATACCAACTAATAATTATCTTGCTGCAATGGAAGCTCAACAATCTATAAATTTAAAAATAATTGAGGAATTTGCTGTCAATAATATAGAGTTTGCATTCCCAACTCAAACCTTAAATATTGAAAGTAATAAATCCAAATGATCTGCAAATATCTTCACTTAAAATCCAAAGTTTTGAAGCTAACTCATCACTATTTGCTTCTTCACTAACGTTACTTTCAACAAATTTATGTTTTTTTCTAGCTATAAGTTTATTACTTAAATATATGAAACCAACATTATTTAAATTTGCATCAAGGACAATCTCAGAAAGAATCTTTCCAGCATTTTCTGTACTTTCAGAAATTCCTAAAATATTTTTTGCAGCTTTAGAAAAAATTAAATATCCAAATAGATTAAAACGTTTACTGTATCTAAAAAAACCGGAATCATCATTTGGTATTACAAGACCAGGAGCCCAAGTTATTACAGAAATTTTACTAGAGGACATTTTTAATTTTTTTTCAAGTTCTTTAGCAAACAAAATATTACATAACTTACTATTTTTATAAGCTTTATCAGCATTAAAATTTAAAAATTGCCCAGTTACTTTTTTTCTAAAATCAACTAGGTTATTAAGTCCCGCTTTCTTTCCTATATTGCCACCTGAACTTTTGGGGTCGTGAACATCTGATGATGTAATAATGATTCTAGATTCTTCTTTGTCTCTAATAAAATCTTTCAGTACAATTACCAAGTAAAAATGTGCAAGATGATTTACCGCAAAAGTAAGTTCTATTCCTTGTTTTGATACTTTAGGATAAAAAGAGCCTGTATATTGCAATCCTGCATTTAAAACAACAACATCTAAAAAA
>QCBH01000021.1 GCA_003281685.1 Prochlorococcus sp. AG-347-E23
TTCAACAAAAAGTTACGACTGATACAAAACTAATCCTCACTCGTTTATAACTTTTAATTTATCCCCCTAATGAGGGTCAATTACTTAATTTATCCTAATTCATGAGAATTTCAA
The DNA here is from genome assembly GCA_003281685.1 of Prochlorococcus sp. AG-347-E23. Classification (GTDB taxonomy): domain Bacteria; phylum Cyanobacteriota; class Cyanobacteriia; order PCC-6307; family Cyanobiaceae; genus Prochlorococcus_A. The sequence continues at coordinate 115 of QCBH01000021.1, forward strand.
GGCGTATTTTGGCAGGATTAGCTACTGCCTCACTTGCTGTTACAGCAACTTCATGCGGTGGAGGTGGAACCTCCGGAAGTTTCGACGACACGGTAACCGTTGGTATTTTGCATTCGTTGTCTGGAACAATGGCAATTTCTGAATCAACCCTTGTTGATACTGAAAAAATGGCTATTGAAGAGATAAATGCTGCTGGTGGTGTAACAGTTGGCGGTAAAAGCTACAAAATAGAATACATAGTTGAAGATGGTGCATCTGACTGGCCTACTTTTGCTGAAAAATCTAAAAAACTTATAGATCAAGACGGAGTTCCTGTCGTATTTGGTGGTTGGACATCAGCTAGTAGAAAGGCAATGTTACCAGTCTACGAATCAAAGGATGCTTTCCTTTATTACCCAATTCAATACGAAGCCCAAGAATGTTCTAACAACATTTTCTATACAGGAGCTACACCAAACCAACAGTCAGAACCCGCTACAGATTTCATGTATAAGCGTTCTCCCGCAGCTGGTGGAGATTTCTTCCTTGTAGGTTCTGATTATGTTTTCCCAAGAACTTCCAACACAATCACAAAAGCTCAGGTAAAACAGTTAGGAGGTAAAGTTGTTGGAGAAGATTACCTTCCATTAGGAAATACTGAAGTTGCTCCAATTATCTCAAAAATAAAGAAGGCGCTTCCTGAAGGTGGAATAATCATTAATACACTTAATGGTGACCAAAACGTTGCATTCTTCAAACAGATTCAAGACGCGGGAATCACACCTTCAAGTGGCTACTACGTAATGAACTATTCAATTGCTGAAGAAGAGATTAGTACAATTGGTCCAGAGTTCCTTGAAGGTCACTATGGTGCTTGGAACTACATGATGTCAATTGATACTCCTGCATCTAAGAAATTTGCTGCAAGTTTTAAGAAAAGATGGGGAGCTGATCGTGTTGTAGCTGATCCTCAAGAATCTGCCTATAACATGGTTTATTTATGGAAACAGGCAGTTGAAGACGCTGGAACATTCGACGACAACGCAGTAAGGGAAGCCCTCGTTGGACAAAAGTTTGATGCTCCACAAGGTCCTGTTGAAGTTATGTCTAATCACCACTTATCTCAAACAGTAAGAATTGGAGAGATTAATGCAGAGGGTGGGTTTACAATCCTCGAAGAGACAGGAGTTGTTCTTCCTCAAGCATGGAACCAAAAGCATCCAAGTTCAAAAGGATTTGCATGCGATTGGACAGATCCTTCAAAAGGAGAAAAGTATAAGCTTTAATTTAATTAAAACCTATACTTCAAGATAAAAGGAGGTTTATACCTCCTTTTATTTTATATAATCAAATATTTTCTTTTTCTAAATTGGAGTTACTTCTCGATAGTCTTTTTAATGGTGTTGCAATCGGATCTGTACTACTTGTTGCTGCATTAGGTCTGGCAATTGTTTTTGGTCTTATGGGTGTAATAAATCTTGCCCATGGAGAACTTATGATGCTTGGGGCTTACACAACATATGTAACACAATTAATTTTCAAATTACCAATATTAAAACCTTTCTACAATTCGTACATAATAGTTTCTATTTTCCTTGCTTTTATTGTTAGTGGAGTAGTAGGAATTCTCCTGGAAAAAACAATAATAAGAAAGCTTTATGGAAGTCCACTAGAAACACTTCTCGCAACTTGGGGCGTAAGCTTAATTCTTCAACAATTTGTCAGAAGTGTACCTTTAGCTTATGGGACCGGTCTGGTTATAAGTCTTTTAATTGGTTTATTTTTACCAACAACATTCCCTTCAAAAATAAAAGAATCAATAAATTTCAAATATTTTAAATTTAGTTCTTGGATATTTGCTGCACTAACTGGAGTCCTGACAGGTAGTTTAATCTCATCCTCTGTCAGCAAACTTAGTAGAGCAAGCGCTCGAAATGTTGATGTAACAGCACCCTCATGGATGAGAGGTCAAGTAGAAATTATTGGCACTGCATTCCCCAAAACAAGATTAATGATAATTGTCATTACTCTAATCTCTGTAATAGCAATAACATTATTTCTTAATCAAAGTGCTTGGGGTATGCGTATAAGAGCAGTTACTCAAAACCGACAAATGAGCGATTGCCTTGGGATATCTACTGAAAAAGTAGACATAATTACTTTTGGGATAGGCTCTGGATTGGCAGGAGTTGCTGGAGTAGCAGTATCACTTTTAGGTTCTGTAGGACCAAATGTAGGCGGAAACTATATAGTTGGTTGTTTTATGGTTGTAGTGCTGGGAGGAGTAGGAAATTTATTAGGAACAGTACTTGCTTCTTTTGGAATAGGAATAATGACTGATTTAATTGGAGCTGGAAGGCTCTTATCAATATGGCCAGATATGCCTTTACCTCTATCAAACACAATCAACTTTTTTGCAACCACAAGTATGGCAAGGGTAATGATATTTGCACTAATTGTAATGTTCTTACAATTTAAACCTACAGGTTTGTTTCCGCAAAAAGGCAGGATGGTTGAAAACTAATGTCCTTAAGTAAAGTTAAATTCGATAAAAAAATAGTATTATCATTTTGGATAATATTAATAGCCTTAATTATTGCAGCACCAACTCTACTCCCTGTATTTAGACTAAACCTTCTAGGTAGATACTTATCATTATCCATAGTCGCACTTGGTGTTGATCTTATCTGGGGATATACAGGTTTACTAAGTCTTGGACAAGGTATATTTTTTGCTCTAGGTGGATATTGTGCAGCAATGTATTTGCAAATAACCAGCTCCTCTGAATTTCCAAATAATATTCCTGAATTTTTTGCTTTATATGGAGTTGAAAAATTACCTTTTTTCTGGGAACCTTTTAGATCGCCTGTTTTTACCTTCTTCGCTATCTGGATAATTCCAGCATTGGTTGCTGGTTTAATTGGATTTCTTGTTTTCAGGAATAGAATCAAAGGGGTTTATTTTTCTATACTTACTCAAGCTTCTCTTCTTGTATTCTTTAACTTCTTTAATGGACAACAAAAACTTATAAATGGAACAAATGGATTAAAAACAGATGTAACACAACTATTTGGTCAGATGGTAGGTTCTGAGTTTATGCAAAGAATATTCTTTTGGATAACCGCCATACTAGTAATAGCGGCTTGGTTTTTTGCAAAGTGGGTAGTTAAAGGAAGATTTGGAAATATTCTTATCGGGATACGAGATGATGAACCAAGAGTTAGGTTTACAGGATACAACCCAGTTATATTCAAGACGATAATATTTTCTATTGCTGGAGGTCTCGCAGGAATTTCCGGAGCTTTATATACCGTTCAGTCCGGGATAGTATCACCTCAATTTATGACGGTTCCCTTTTCTATAGAAATGGTTATATGGGTTGCAGTTGGAGGGAGAGGAACTTTATTGGGCGCGATATTAGGAGCAGTTTTCATCAACTATGCAAAAAGTCTAGTAAGTGAAGCTTTACCTGCTAGCTGGATGTTTATTCAAGGAGGGTTATTTATCTTAGTTGTAACAGCTCTACCAGAAGGAGTTTTAGGATGGATTCAAGGAGATGGTCCTAGGAATCTTCTTCAAAGATTTGGTTTGAAAAGGAAGATTGAAACCTATCCAAGCTTAGAAGTTAATAATAAGGAGGGGAATAATGAATAATCAAGATCTTCTAAATTTAATAAATATTACTGTTAGTTTCGAGGGTTTTTTAGCTCTCAATAAACTTAATTTAAATTTAAAGAAAGGAGAATTGAGAGCTGTAATAGGACCCAACGGCGCAGGAAAAACAACATTTCTTGATGTAATAACTGGAAAGGTTAAGCCAACAAAAGGTGAAGTAATTTTTAAAGGGAAATCTTTAGTAGGTAGAAAGGAGCATAAAATAGCCAGACTTGGAGTTGGGAGAAAGTTCCAAAGTCCAAGAATCTTTGAAAATCTAACAGTAAAAGAAAATCTTGAAATATCTGTGACAACTCCTAAAAGTCCCTTAAACCTTATAAATAAAAATATTAAGGATGAGCAGCTTAATGAGATTGAACGTCTTATGAAGATTGTTAATTTAGCTCAAAAAGTTGATTCTAAAGCTGGATCTTTATCACATGGCCAAAAACAATGGCTAGAGATAGCCATGTTAGTAGGACAGAAGCCAGATTTAATGTTAGTAGATGAACCTGTTGCTGGTTTAACTGATGAAGAAACTGATCTTACAGCTGATTTATTAAAATCTTTATCAGGAGAAAATACCGTAGTGGTAATAGATCACGATATGGAATTTATAAGAAGACTTGATAGTAATGTTTCAGTGTTAAATCAGGGCACTGTATTATGTGAGGGAACGATGGAAACCATACAAAAAGACAAAAAAGTTATCGATGTTTATTTAGGAAGACCTGAGGACTAGTTATGGAAAATTTACTCGAAATAAAATCGTTAAATACATATTATGGCGAGAGTCATATTCTTAGAGATGTAGATTTAAATGTCAAATCAGGAGAAATGGTTTGTTTGATTGGAAGAAATGGAGTTGGCAAAACAACTTTATTGAAATCACTGATTGGCTTGCTAAAACAAAAAAAAGGAGATATTTTTTTGATTGGTGAAAATATCAATAGAAAAGCACCTCATCAGAGGGCGAGGAAAGGAATGGCTTACGTCCCTCAAGGGAGAGAAATTATTCCATATCTATCAGTTGAAGAGAATCTTATGTTAGGAATGGAGTCTTTACCAGGTGGATTATCTAAGAACAAGAAAATAGATCCATTTATTTACGATCTCTTCCCAATCTTAAAAGATTTTCTTCAAAGGAAAGGAGGAGATCTTAGTGGAGGACAACAACAGCAATTAGCTATTGCAAGAGCATTGCTGGGCAAACCTCAACTTCTATTACTCGACGAACCAACAGAGGGTATTCAGCCTAATATAGTTCTAGACATTGAAAATGCAATCAATCAGATAATTAGAGATACAGGAATCGGAGTTTTATTAGTAGAACAACATTTGCATTTTGTAAGACAAGCCAATAGATATTATGCGATGCAACGAGGAGGTATTGTTGCAAGCGGAAATACTAGTGAGTTGAGTCAAGCAGTTATTGATAAATTCTTGAGTGTTTAAAAAGTTTATTATTTTAAATCAATAAAACGCTTTATTCATTTTTCGCATCTTATAAGGTCTATACTGTTTGGATGTTCATTAATATACTTATTAAATTCCATTGCTAGTGTTCTAGCCTCGTAAGCGTCAAAAGCATAAAAACAATTTTCTAATCTTATATTTTGAAAATCACGGTAATGCACTGTATATGGCTTCAACATATTATTTTTGTTCATTTTAATTTGCTAAAAAGCAATTATTTATATTTCAACCATGCATATGTTTATGAATTTAAAGCACAACTTTTGTTGTTATCAAAATATATGGGCTTAAATTTTGTATTTAAAAATACTTTATAAAGTTAATAAGTAATTAACTTATTTTTTTTTATTTTTAGAGTCTTGTTTTTTACCTTCTATTAAAAAAACAAATTTTGATAAAATATAACCAAAAACTGGTACCCAAAAGTTTTCATAAAAAAATTTCATGAAAACTTAGGCAGCCAATGATTTGTCATCTTCAAT
>QCBH01000022.1 GCA_003281685.1 Prochlorococcus sp. AG-347-E23
CATAGTTTTAATAACTATATGAAGAATATTGCATTTATACCTGCAAGAATAGGTTCAACTAGATTAGCGAAGAAGGCTCTTGCAAAGATAAGGGACGAAACATTACTGTCAATTGCAATTAAAAAAACAATTTTATCAAATTCTTTTGATGAAATTATTTGCTTAGGCGATTCAAATGAATTTAGATTGATATCTCAAGAACATGATATTAAATATATCAATAGAGATCCAAATACAGCTACTAATAATGCAAAGGCTGATGATGTTGTTAATGAAATTATTTTGAAAACAAATTCGGAAAATATATTCTGGATTAATTTAACACATCCTTTTACGACAGTTAATACAATAAAAAATTCGGTTAATAAATTATCAACTTCTGAAGAATTTGATTCACTTTTTACAGCACATCGATGGCTTGGGCATGCATCCTTTGATTCTTTTTTTGAGTTTCCTTTAAATTACGATAAAAATAGTCAATTTGCTCAAACTCAATATATGAAGGAACTATATTTATTTACATACGGATTAATGGCTTGGCAAACTTCGTCTTTCATAAAAAGATTTAAAGATTATTCATCAGCAATGACAAATGGAAAAATTGGTACTATTCCAGTCTCGCGACTTGAGTCAATTTGGATTAAAAATCAATCAGATTTAAATATGGTAAATTTAATAGTAAATAAACAAAATATTTGGGATTTTATCCAATAAAAAATCAATAAATATATTTTGAGCTTTTATTTTTAATAAAAAGGAATAATTTAAATAATTATTGTGATAAATTTAAAAAAGGAATTTGTTAGATAATGCAAAAGACGAAAAATAAACTAAAAGTATTCTTAAATTCTAGTCAACATATTTTTGATCTTGGCCTTTCTGAGACAATTATGTTAAGAAACTATGCAAACAAAAATAACTGGAAATTTTGCTCTATGATTGGCGGCTCAGAATCTATTAGGGATTTAGAAGAATCTAAAAACTTATTTGTTGATGCTTTTGAGTTTCCCCTTGTGGAATCAAGTTTTTCTTTGCTAAAGATTTTTTCAGCTTTAAAAAGAGTTTTTGATAATAACTTAAAATCATTTAGCAATAAAACTTTGTTTATTAATATAGCTTCGATTGAAGGTTTAAATTTTCTTCAAGAAATTGAAAAAGTTAATATTCCGGATTTCATAAACCCTCAAAACTTAATATTTAATTTTGATAGAAGAATGATTATTCGTTCTCTTAATCTTAATGAAAATGATAATTTTGATGTTCATTCATTTGAGCCTAAAATTAACCTTATTGTGGATAAATATATAAAATTGATCAAGTCTAGATCTTACAAATATTGTATATCAGGAGGCATTACTGAAAAATCATTAAATTCTTTTAATAATCTTTCTCATTTTCCTGATTATATAAAAGCTGGTATTTTTACGATTGAATTTGAAACTCCTTTTTTTGATGATTTATTTAAAACAATTCTTCAATTTCAATGCCATGAAGCAAAATTAATCAATATTATGAAAAAATCTTTGAACTATAAACATGATTATCTCAATATTAGGGAATTACACATGATGAAATATCTTATCGATTCAATTTCATGATTAAAGATAATTTGCATTGTTTAGAAACTAAAATTTCTAAACTAAAAGAAACAAATATGCTTTTAGCCATAAAGGCAGAATTTGAAGCAGAGGGAACAAGAATTGATGAATTATCTGTTCTTTCAGGATTGTGTTTCAAATGGAAGATTCCTTTAACTTTAAAAATAGGAGGACCTTCAGCAAAACGAGATATATATGAGGCTTTTCAATTTGGAGCTAATAATGTTTTGGTCCCAATGGTTGAATCTCCTTTCGCAGCAGAAATATGCTCAGAATATTTTTTCTCTATTTCTGAGGCTTTTAAATTAATGCATAATACTCCAAAATTATTAATAAATTTAGAAAGTCAAAAAACTATTGAAAATTTGGATTCTATTTTGGAATTAATTAAGGGGAAAAACTTACCCATTAATACAGTAGTAATTGGCAGATCAGATCTGTCAAATTCATTGAGAATCAAGGATGTTAATAGCTTAGAAATTTTAAATATTGTTGTTTCTGCTATTAAAAAATGTTCAAAATATAATATAAATTGTACTTTAGGTGGAAATATTACCTCAAAAAGTTATAAATTTGTTAAGCAGCTTGGCAATTCTTTGAATGCCTTTGAATCAAGAAAATGTACATTCCTAAATTGTAGTTCTTTAAATGAATATAACTATAATTCGTTAATAAATGCAGGATTAGAATTTGAATTGTCTTGGTTAGAGTTTAAACAAAATATGTATTCACAAAGATCAAATGAAGAGAATAATAGAATAGATCTTATTAAGAAAAGAATTAAAATAACATAAATGGTTAATATAAGTTCAGCAGATTTTAAATTTGAAAATATTGATGGATTACTTATAGATAAGGATGGGACAGTAACTGATAGTCATATATATTGGTGTGAACATATAAGAATAAGAACAAGTAAAATTTTAGAGAAATATAAGATTGACAGCAAGTTTTCTAATCAGATATCAGAGTCTATGGGATTAGATGTTCAAAAGAATAGATTATTACCGCAGGGACCAATAGCTATAAAAAGTAGAACTGAAGTTATCGAAAATATCATGAAATGTCTTAATTCAATTTCTATAGAGACTTCCCAAGAAGAATTAAATAGTTTATTCATTGATGCTAATAATATGTTTAGATCTGTTTCACATGATTTTATTAAACCAATAAATTCTGCTGTTAAATTTATTGAAAAATTAAAATCATTCAGGATAAAAATTGCATTAGTAACAAGCGATTCTAGGGAAAATGCGTATTATGCTATGAAAAAAATTGGTATTCAAGATGCCTTTGATTTGTACTTAGGTGGAGACTCTAATTTAGGTAATAAAAAAACAGGAAAACCAGCAATTTTTGCTTGTAAGAAATTAGGATTAACTCCTGAAAATGTAATTGCGATTGGAGATGCAGAGATGGATTTCAATATGGCTTTAAATGCTGGTTTAAAAGGTTCTATATTAGTTTCAACGGGTCAAAATACATTTAAAGAATTAAAAAAATTAAATTTCACATCAATTAAAAATCTTGATTATTTATCGGTTACAACTGGATAAGATAAATTAATTTCTAAAAACTTATTTATATTATCAATTGCTTCATTCGAAATCTTTTCCATTAAATTATTAGATATTTTATTTTTATCAAAAATTTCTATATCTGAAATTAAAAAAGTAAAATCTTTTAAAGATATACCATCGTATTTTATTGAACATTGGCTTGCAACATTTTGAATGCTAGATAGTTTTCTAATAGGTAAAACAATAGGAATCCTTTTATATTTTTTATTTTCTCGAATTAGGTCTTTAAAAATAATATCTGCTGTAGATAATATTTGTAGATCTGAGTTTAAATCCTCGTCATTATCTCTTAAAGATATATAATCAATTTCAATAATTAAGTTCTTACTGATTTTCTGATAAAAAGAATTAGTAATTTTTAATATTGATGAGTTACTTAGTTTATTTCTATTTAAATTTATTGTATAAATTAAAGTGTTCTCTATTTTGCTTAATTCTATAAGGAATTCTTCAATGAAATAATCATTACGTTCTCCAAAAATGATGTTTAAAATATCAAAATTTATTTTTTCTGAATAAAGAAATTTAATTCTTTTAATTAATTGTTCTATATTATTGTTTAATTCAAAGTTAATTGAAATAAGTGGTTTAGATATTTCTAATTTAAATTCTTTCGACTTTTCATTTGCTGTTTTTAAGCCTTTTCTGATGGAGTTTAATTTTGTTGAGTTATATTCTGTATTGATAATTCTGCAGCCTGATAAGGCTATTTTGAATGCAAGATTTTCTAAATCATTAGTGCAGTATTGCTCAGAATTTAGATTTATTTTCACGAACTTATCTAAAATATTTCCTTTAAAAAGGTTTCTAAAATTATTAATATCAGATCCCATTTTTTCGTAAATTCGATTATTCATAAAGGTTCTTGGAAATTAGATTTTTTGACTTAAAAACAGCTTTTAAAAGATTTTCATTCGAAATTTCTTTTGGAGATTCTTTGAAATTTGAAATTACTTTTCTTGCATGCGTCCCAATTGTTATTCCATTAAATTCAACTTTGAGTTGCCTTGCTAAATTGCCTGTAAAAGAATTTGTACCTCCAGAGATTAATATCGGCAGATCTTTAAAAGATTCGTATTTATTCTTGAGTCTCTTGTTAATTACTTCTGCTATTGAGACTGCTTGCAAAGTTGTATTAAAATCATCTTTCCCTCCACTCATTGGTATTCCATCAGCTTGAATAATTAATCTATCGCCAGCAATTTCCTTCGCAGTTTGAATTCTTTCAATTAAAGCATCATTACTAAGATGATTTCTATCCAAACACATTGAAATTAGACCATTAGGTACTGAATCTGAAACGACAGCCCACTCTTTCATTGTTGAGATATCATCAGGTACTCCTGAGTGAAGCTCTATGCTTTCTGCTCCCGCATCTATACATTTTGGCAAAATAGTCATTAATTCTTTTGCATTGTGCTCATAAGAAATGGCATTTGCAGCTGGAGGACATACAGCTTCACAATTTCCACATCCAATACATAGCTCTTTTTGAATGATAAGGTTTGAAGGTATAGCGTCTGTTGGACAAGATGGGATACATAAATTACACTCAACACAACTATTTGTTATTACTGCTTTCCTCACATGATGATCGCCCGGCATCCCAACACTTACTGTAATAAATGGTTCGAAGGGTATTTTTATTTCTAATTCTTTAGCTTTAATTAATGCGGATTTTATCCCTTTTTTTGCTGACAAAACAATCTCTGGACTCGCTGATACGTCAAATCCTGCACAACCAGCAAGCGTATAAACATAACAAAGATATTCAACTTCATTTTTATCTTCATTACCTGC
>QCBH01000023.1 GCA_003281685.1 Prochlorococcus sp. AG-347-E23
TTGGAGAAATTTCTAAGAAGAAAGTTAGATCAGGAGATATTCCTTGACAAACAATAGATTCAATACTTTTAATTATTTCTAGATCTATATTTCTTCCATAACCTTGATAAGCCAGGGTGGAATCTGAAAATCTATCACTTATTACCCAATCATTGTTATTTAATGCAGGTAAAATAATTTTGGAAACGTGTTCAGCTCTATCCGCTGAATAAAGCAATAATTCGGCAAGGGATGAAGGCTTGTTATTTTCATTATTATCAAGAATCAGTCCTCTAAGTTTTTCCCCTAAAAGACTTCCTCCTGGTTCTCTAGTTGTTATTAATTTAGAATCTTTCCCTAATAGACCACTGTTAGGAAGCCATTTAGATAGTTCATCTATTTGGGTAGTTTTACCACATCCATCAATACCCTCAATAACAATAAATTTCCCTTTCATTTAGTCCAAAGATAAAGCATTAATTACAACTGTAATAGAGCTAATAGCCATTAATAATGCTGCTATTGAGGGAGTAAGAAGAATACCGTATTTAGGGAATAAAATACCCGAGGCTAGGGGTATAGCTAGTAAGTTGTAGCCAAATGCCCAAAATAGATTTTGCTTTATTTTTCTTATAGTTTTTTTGGCAAGATTTAAGGCGTAAGGTAATCCATTTAGTTGATCTCCCATCAATACTAAATCTGCATTTGCCTTGGCTATTTGAGTCCCTGAGCCCACTGCAATTCCTAAGTCTGAGGATGCTAATGCTGGAACATCATTAATACCATCACCAATCATTGCTACTTTGTTATTAATTTGTAAATTTTCTATAGTCTTTAGCTTCATTTCAGGGAGAAGATCCCATTTGACTTCTTTTTCTTTACAACCAATTTTTTTTGCTAAAGCTAAAACTGATTGTTTTCTATCTCCACTTAAAATATTAATTTTAAATTTATTTTCTCTCAAATTTTGAACTGTTTTAATTGCATCATCTCTGAGTAAATCTCCTAATAAGATAAACCCTAAAAACTTATTTTTGATACTTACTCCAATGATAGTATTCGTATTAATCTCTTCATTTTCAATGACTTTTTTTGCATCGTTATTAATAATTATTCCTTTGCTTAGTAGCCATTCAATATTTCCTATATTAATAAGTCCATCAATTGACTCAAGTTCTCCAGAAATACCTCGACCTGAATGGGTGAAAATTTTTTTTATTGGAAATAAACTTAAATTTTGCTTTTTTGCCTCTTGAGTTAAGGCATCCGCGATTGGATGTCTGCTTTCCTTTTCTAAACTGGCAGCTATTCTTAATAAAAACGAATGGTCATCATAATTTTTGTAATCAACAATGAAAGGCTTTCCCTTTGTTAAAGTACCTGTCTTGTCAAAAACTATGTAATTAATTTTTGAAGCCACCTCTATTTTATCACCGCCTTTAAATAAAACTCCTTTTTTTGCTGCTTTACCTGATGCGACAGTGATTACAGTTGGGGTGGCTAAACCTAATGCACAAGGACAAGCTATTACTAAAACAGCAATTGACAATTGAATTGCTAAACTCAGATAATTCTCAGCATTACTACCAAGCGAACTATGAAGTGTGTGGCTTGAGTGAGTGATGAATTCATGATTATGATTTAATAAATCAGGCCATATATTTCTTGCTCCCTTCCACCAAAAGAAGAAAGTTAAAGTAGCAAAAATAAGTACAAAGTAAGTAAATTTGCCAGCAATATCATCAGCAATTCTTTGAATGCGAGGTTTTCTAGCGTTTACAGACTCAATAAGATTTACTAGTTTCGCAAGAGAAGAATCTCCTCCGACCTTTTGTACTTTAAGCCTAAGAGTTGAATTAAGATTTAAAGACCCACTAGATAGATTTTCGCCTTCTTTTACTTCGATAGGTTTTGATTCTCCCGTAATATGTGAAACATCAACATATGAATTACCTCGGGTAACAATGCAGTCAGCTGGTATTCTGTCTCCTGCTAAAACTTGAATCTCTTGATCAGGTCTTAAAGCATTTACTCTTATTGACTTTATTTGATTATCTTCTGTATAGATATTTGCCATTTCAGGTTGAAGATCTAATAATTCTCCAATGGATGATCCAGTTTGATATCTTGCTCTTTCTTCTAAGAAACGCCCAATCAGTATGAAGCCTAACAGCATAACTGGTTCATTAAAAAAACAAGGAAAACCAGTGGCAGGAAATATTAAGGATAGAAGACTTGTTGTATATGCGCTAATTACTCCAAGAGCTACTAAAGAATCCATATCCGGACGGTACTTTATAAATGATTTAAATCCATTAATAATTATTCCTCTGCCAGGAAATATTAGAGCTAACGTTGCTAATGTAGCGTGAAAAAATATATTACCTAATATTAAAGAATTTATATATCCTCCTTCTGCCAGATGACCTAAACCTGAAAATAATAAAAGTAATAAGGCAAAAGTAAGTTTTTTCCATTGATTATTCCAATTCTTTTTTTTTTCTAATTCTGCTTTATTTATTTTTTTTGAAAAATCATTTATGTAAATTTTTGATGGGAAACCATTCTCTTTTAGGTTTTCGAGAATTGTTTCTAATTCTAAATGTTTTTGGGTAATTTCAAAATATGCACTTTCAGTAAGCAAGTTAACGGAAACATTTTCAATACCATCAGAATTATTCAATATTTTTTCAACAGTACTAACACAACCTCCGCACTTCATTCCCTTAACGTTTAATTGAATGCTCTTCATATTTTTCACGATAGAACCAAATTAATGCCTAACCTTATTTTTAACTATAATAATAAATGTAATAGACTTTTTAAATAGTTATTTTTTAAATTACTATATTAATTTTATTAAATTTAGATCAGTGCCTAGTAATCAAAACAGAGACAATTTTATTGATAAAGCTTTTACTGTAATTGCTGAATCTATTGTAAAAATAATGCCTATCGCTGAGAAAGAAAAAAAGGCATATATTTACTACAGAGATGGTTTAGCTGCACAAAATAATGGGGATTATTCGGAAGCATTAGAGTATTATAAAGAGAGTTTGATGCTTGAAGAAAATAAAATTGATAGGGGTGAGACTTTAAAAAATATGGCAATCATATATATGAGTAATGGTGAAGAGGATTTGTCTATTGAAACTTATGAAAAAGCATTAGTAGAAAATCCCAAACAGCCATCATGCTTGAAAAATATAGGTTTAATTTATGAAAAAAGGGGAAGATATGCTGAGCAAAATGGTGATTTAGATCAGAGAGATATTTGGTTTGATAAAGCTGCTGAAGTCTGGTCTAAAGCTGTGAGACTATATCCAGGTGGGTATCTAGATATTGAGAATTGGTTGAAAAACTCAGGCAGAAGCTCAATTGATATGTACCTTTGATTTTTTTATTTTGATAAAGAATAATCAACTGCTTCTTTAATGTTGGATATCTCTTTGATATTTATTAAATTTTGAAAATTATTATTTATTTCCTCCTCTAGTTTTGGAACTACTATATTTTTGATCCCTAGTCTTACAGCTTCTTCTATCTTTATGCGAAGGTTATTCGATTTTCTAACTTGACCGCTCAAACCCAATTCCCCAATAAATGAGGTATTTGCCAAAGGAGGAATATTTTTCAGACTTGATAAAATTGATATTGCTACACCTAAATCAGATGAGGGATCATTAATCTCAAAACCTCCACCAGTCGCTATGTAACAATCGAATTCAGATAATTTTATCCCTACGTGTTTTTCAATAACAGCAAGAATTTGATGCAATCTATTTATGCTAATTCCAGTTGTAGTTCGTCTTGGATTACTGTAGAAAGTTTTATTTACCAGTGCTTGTATATCAACTGCTAATGGTCGAGTGCCTTCATTTGTAATCGTAGTTGTCACACCTGAAATATTTTCTTTATTTGTAAAAATTGAACTTGGGTTTTTTATTTCTCGTAAACCCCCTTCAAGCATTTCAAAAATTCCAATTTCAAAGGTCGATCCAAAACGATTCTTTATACTTTTTAGTATTCTATGTGATGAAATTTTATCTCCTTCAAAGTTTATTACTGTATCAACTAAATGCTCAAGAGTTTTAGGGCCAGCTAAAGCACCATCTTTGGTTACATGACCAATTATTAGAAGCGCAATATTATTGTCTTTGGCTAGATTTTGCAACTCAGATGAACAAGCTCTAACTTGAGAAACTGATCCTGGCGAACTTTCCATCTCTTGATTATGGATGGCTTGAATACTATCAATAATTGCAAAACAAGGATTTACACGTTTTATCTCTTCAATAATTAGGGATAAATTCGTTTCTGCAAAAATTTTTAAATCAATGCTGTTTTGATTTAATCTTTCCCATCTAATTTTTACTTGCTCTAGGGATTCTTCTGCAGTTATGTATAAAACTTTCTCATTGAGAGATATTTTTCCTGCTGATTGAAGAACTATCGTGCTTTTACCTATACCGGGTTCTCCTCCAAGTAAGACAACAGATCCAGGTACTATTCCACCTCCAAGAACTCGATCAAATTCTCTAAAACCACTGGTAAATCTTGATATTTTTTTTGATGAAATTTCATTAAAAGGGATAGATTTCTTATTATTTTTAATATCTTGATATTTAGAGCTTTTGATTTTTATTTCTTCTACAATGCAATTCCATGAGTTGCAATTAAGGCATCTACCAAAGTATTGAGAAGTTTCAGATCCACAATTCTGACAAATAAAAGTAGATAATTTGCTAGACATTTAGTTTCTGAATGAAGTAATGGAACTAGAATGTTTGGGATATTGCCCCTCTACAAGTTAGATTAGGTTAATAATAAATTCTCTTACTGATTAGCTAATAGAAACAAATGGCTCTATCTAGTCAAACTA
>QCBH01000024.1 GCA_003281685.1 Prochlorococcus sp. AG-347-E23
TTTCTTTTAAAAGGATTATTTTATTAGTTGGAAGTAGATACCCTGAAGCTCTTCAAAATCTTGATAATTTTCTTAATTGTTTGCAAGATTTTGATTTATCAAAGGATTTGGTAATACTTTTGCCATTGAGTATTAATGCGAATGTGATTCAAATTAAAAGTTATTTAAATAAATATGGTTTTATTAAAAAAAGTAAAGTAAAATTTCTAATTGATGAAGATTCAGTATGGAAAAAGAAAGATCAATATGTAGTGATTGGAAAAGGTAAATTCAATTCTTGGGCCAATATGGCAGAAGTTGGCTTATCTAATGCAGGAACTGCTACAGAGCAAATTGCTGGCCTTGGAATTCCATCTCTTTCTCTACCGGGACCTGGACCACAATTTACAAAATCATTTGCAAAAAGGCAATCAAGATTATTAGGAGGTAGTGTTTTAGTTTGCAAGAACAAAAAAATTCTTTTAAAACGTTTAAGTTTACTTTTGAAAAGAAAAGTTGATAGGTTAGAACAAGCAAAAATTGGAAAAAAAAGAATGGGGGAATCCGGAGCAAGTAAGAAAATCGTAGATGCCATAAACCTTAATTTGTTATCTTAGTAAATGGCACTAGCTTATTAATTATTAATTCTTTTATGTATCCAATAAATGATCGGCAATATCTAAAAATTTGTGCAGAAATTGCAAAACTTATGAGTATAAGCTTATCTTCTGCTAAGAAAAAAGTAGAAATTCAAATTGCAAAAGAAGGCTCGAAAACGATTCAAGAAAAAATACAAGTTGCGCAAAATGTCTTAAAAATTTGTGAAAAAAATGATGGAGATAAATTAAGTTCTTCAAGAATACTTGATAAGCTTATGGAAACTCTTGATGGTGAAGATAATTTTTTAACTGAAGATTGATTCTTAATGTTCAAATATATTTGAGAATTTTAGTATGTCTAAATCAGCATGTACAGAAACTGTTTCGAAACATTTTTGTGCTAATTCATATCTATTCTCTCTTTCTAAAATAACTTTTAATTTATGCATAGCTTCAACTAGATATCTAACATCATTTGCTGCATAATCTAATTGATCTTTTGTTAAATCTTCGTTGCTACCCCAATCACTACTTTGCGAGCTTTTGTCCAGTTCTATACCTAACAATTCATTAATTAAATCCTTTAAACCGTGTTTATTTGTATAAGTTCTCGCCAATTTACTAGCAATTTTTGTACAAAAAATATTTTTTGTATTTATTTCAAGATTGCATTTTAGAGCTGCTACATCAAATCTCGCATAATGAAATATTTTAGTAATTTTGTCATCTTCAAGTAGTGTTTTTAAATGAGGCGAAGAAGATGTATTAAGTTCGATTTTTATACATGATGTTCTACCAAATTCATTGCATATTTGTACTAAACAAAGTCTATCTCTACCATGAATCAACCCCATTGCTTCGGTGTCAATAGCTAGGTAGGATGATTTTTTATAAAGATTGTATAAATCTACTGTTAAATCGCTATAAAGAAAATCAATATTTTTATTTTCAATAGTCATTTTTACCAAGTATTTAAAGAAATTTAAGATCTTAAAATATTACTTAAGATTTTATTGAATTAAGAATTTTTATCTAATCATGGTTATTTTACAGAATAAATCAAAAAAATTATAATAAGATGTAATTTTAATTTTTATTCGTGAGTTACTAGAAAAATTTATTTAATGTCCTATTCCTTAAATTCAACATTATTGCTAACTATTCTTTTGGCCATAGGATTATTTTTTTTTCTTAGGGCTTCTAGTAAAGATAGAACAACCATCGTTGAGATTTCATCTACTCAAAAGCCAGTTAAGGTTTTAAATGATTTATGTCAATGGCTTAATTTGAGGGGATGGAAGCAAACGGGAGGAGATTTTGAACAAAGAATTTTAATATTTAAAGGGCAAGTTGTTTCTAGTAAATTTTTAGCAATTTTTTTAGGTTTTCTTGGCGGCTTTGGTTCTTGTGCTTTGGGATTAGTGATTATTCAAATATATCCTGATTTAGCTTGGTGGCCTCTTCTTTTAGGTTTAGTTGGGGGCCCTTTATCTGGTATTATTTATTTTAAGAAATCAGCAAGAGAGGAGAAATTTGAATTAAGATTGATAAATGAAAATGAAAA
Source organism: Prochlorococcus sp. AG-347-E23 (assembly GCA_003281685.1). Classification (GTDB taxonomy): domain Bacteria; phylum Cyanobacteriota; class Cyanobacteriia; order PCC-6307; family Cyanobiaceae; genus Prochlorococcus_A. The sequence continues at coordinate 2,143 of QCBH01000024.1, forward strand.
TGAAAATGATAAAACTTTCATGAGATTAAGAGCGCATAGGGATGAATTAATCTCTTTAGAAAATGAACTTGGAGAAAAACTTCAACTGAAAAGTGACGGTTCTTTATTTAAAACACCTATTTAAAATACTTGAAAAAGTTATTTGATAATTTTTAATCAAAGATATTATTCTCTATACAAAATTTTTCTAACTTTTTATCATTTAACCAATCTTGGGGTTTTGTGAAAATTGATGTGAGAAATTCCTCTCGAGAACCTTTTTTAGCTTTATATCCATATTCCCATCTGGCTAAAGGTGGTAAGGACATTAATATAGATTCTGTTCTGCCGTTTGTTTGTAATCCAAAAATTGTCCCTCTATCCCATACTAAATTGAATTCGACATATCTACCTCTTCGATATAGCTGGAATTCTCTTTCTTTCGATGAATATTGTTGAGAAGCTCTTTTTTCAATAATGGGCAAATATGAAGGTAGGAACGCCTGCCCACAGTTTTCAGCTAAAGAAAATAAATTATCCCAATTTAAATTAGATTTGCTAACACTTTGCGAAGCTTTTGATGCCTCTCCATTTTGATTATTTCCTCTGTAAATATTGCCTGAACCATTTTGATAATCATAAAAAATACCTCCTATGCCTCTTGATTCATTTCTATGCTTCAAAAAGAAATATTCATCACACCATGGTTTGAAAACTTTATGCAAATCTTTATCAACTTTCTCACAAGCTTTTTTATGCTCGTTATGAAAATTTCTCACATCAGAAAGATAAGGATAAAAAGGGGTTAAGTCAGCACCTCCTCCAAACCACCAAACAGGACCAGCTTCGAAATATCGATAATTCAAATGAACTGTAGGGATATATGGATTCTTAGGATGCAAAACCATAGACGTTCCAGTAGCAAACCATTCATGACCTTTTGCTTCGGGTCTCTGAGAGATTATAGATTGAGGTAATTCTTTTCCCTGTACTTCAGAGAAATTTACGCCTGCTTGTTCAAAAATAGAACCATTTGTCAACACTCTTGATCTTCCACCGCCACCTTCGTCTCTTAGCCAGGATTCTTCTGTAAATTTTCCTTTGCCATCTACATTTTCAAGTCCTGAACAAATTTTGTCTTGTAGAGTTAATAAGAGATTTTTTGTTTTTTCTCTCGAGTTTTTAGGAGGTTCTTTCAACATGTATTTAGTAAATCTTGAAGAAAAAATTTTTTTTGGTTAATTATAAGTTTCTCTTTATAATTTCTCTTAGGGGGTCCTTATTGCCTATTATTTGATAGTTCGACATAGTTCTTAATCTTTTAAACTGTCGACTACCTTGTCAAAATATTTAAAAATTTAATGACCACAATAGAAGATGCAAATTTTGCTTTACAAAAAGTTCTAGATGCTGGATCACAGAAAAATGTAATTGAATTAGCTTGGATTAAAAATGTAAGAGTAACTATACCGAGAGTAATCGTAACATTATCATTACCATCGTTTGCAAATTCTCAGAGAGATAGAATTGTACAAGAGGTTAAAGAAGTACTACTAGATTTTGAAGATATTGATGATGTCCAAATAGAGATAGATAATAATCCTTCCAAAACAGAATCTCAAAATCAAAGTAATGCTCCAGAGTTGCAGAAGATTGATGGGATTAGACACATCATAGCTGTTAGCAGTGGTAAAGGTGGAGTTGGGAAAAGCACCATTGCAGTCAATCTCGCTTGTTCTCTAGCTAAATTAGGCTTAAAAACTGGTTTGCTGGATGCGGATATATATGGACCTAATACTCCCTCAATGATGGGAGTTGCCGAACAAAATCCAAAGGTTACAGAAGGTAGTGGCAGTGATCAAAGGTTAATACCAATAAATAAATATGGAATTTCACTGGTATCAATGGGTTTCCTCATAGAGGAAGGTCAGCCAGTTATTTGGAGAGGACCAATGCTTAATAGTATTATCCGACAATTTTTGTACCAAGTTGAATGGAATAATCTTGATTTTTTGGTTATTGACTTGCCTCCAGGAACAGGAGACGCTCAAATATCCCTTTCTCAATCTGTACCTATTTCTGGAGCTATAGTTGTCACTACTCCTCAACAAGTATCTTTGCAAGATGCAAGGAGGGGATTAGCAATGTTTAAACAACTCGGAGTACCTTTACTGGGAATTGTAGAAAATATGTCGGTATTTATTCCGCCAGATATGCCAAGAAAAAAATATGAAATTTTTGGTAAAGGTGGTGGGCAAACATTAGCTAAAGAAAATGACTTACCATTATTAGCTCAAATTCCTATTGAAATCCCTCTCGTTGATGATAGTAATAAAGGCGTACCAATCTCAGTAAGCCAGCCCAATAAACAAAGTTCTGTTGTATTTGGTAATTTAGCTCAATTAATTAAGAATCAATTTGTTAATATTTAATTGATGTTTAAGAGAATTTCTTTATTCAATAACAAAGGATTTTTACAAAAAAAAGACAACTTTAATAGAGGTTTTTTATTTTCTCCACTACTTATAATTCCCCTGTTTTTAGTCATTATTTCAGGTTTATTAATAAAAAGTATTCAGGATGATCTTTTAGTATCAAACTATTTAGATCATATCCTAACTGGTTTTTTAGGTTATTTTTTAGCATTTTTTATTTCTTATATACCCTTAGAGAGAATTAGAAAGTATGTGGTTTCATTTTATTTGTGTACTTTAACATTCTTATTACTAATTTAT
>QCBH01000025.1 GCA_003281685.1 Prochlorococcus sp. AG-347-E23
TATTAATGATAAATCTGTTTTAGAAATGCTTAATAAACTTATTGTTATTCATAGGCTAAATAAAAGTCAAATTCTTGAAATGGTGAATTTAGTTTCAATATCAAATGATATCAATGATTTAAAGGATAACTTGAAATGGGAGAGTTCTAAATCATTTCATCAAAATATTTAAAATACATAAACTTATTGTTTGATAATTATTAATTCTTGAAATTTACATAAGAGATACTTAATATTTAATTGAATTAATTAAGAGTTTTATAAATAACTTATATAAGCTATTCAAATAAATTTTTGATAGTAATTTTTCTTATAAGAAACTTGCTCTGGATTATTATAATTAAGTGTTGTTTTCTTATCCTTACTAAATGATTTAATTAATATTGTAGAAGTGATTATTATTATTAGTATTATTAGTAAATCTCCAATAGTAATCCCTCTCTCCTTTAGATTCATGATAAAACATATATTTTGTTTAAATATAGCCTTTATTATTTAATAAACTAATATTTTTTACAAACGTGCTAAAAACACATATGAAGCAAATATAAAAAGAATATAAAAATTTTAAGACTATAACCTTTTAGGTCATATAAAAAAATTAGATGAATTCACTATATGGAAGTTAAAATAAAAATAAGTAGTTCTAACTCTCCTTATTTTTTCTCTAAAGAGATGATTATCACAAAAAAATCACTTAACGAAAATCAACTCAAATTTACTTATCAAAAACAGTTAATCTCAGATCTCGATAATAAGCACAAGGAATGGTCAAAATCTATTAAAAGTAAATTTTAAAAGCTTTCGTTGATTATATTTGAAAGTTTATTTCTTTTAATTGTATTTTTTTCTTTCCAATTAAGTGTTACTTCATCATTTATGATAGGTTTTGCTTCATAAGCTAGATACCAAAGAATAAATCCGACAGGAAATAATAAAATATGCATAGCAAAATTAGTTGACTTAAATCAAATATAGTGCAACACTTATAATATGCAAGTGTGACACTAATTTTTTTAATTATGCCCTCTCCGAGGAAAAGAATTGGTTTTTTGCCAAGTGAAGAAGTACATGAAATTATTGATAAATTGTGCACAGCTTATGAGTTTAGTCAGTCAAAAGTCACAGGTTTATTGGTTGAGGAAGCGTTGAGGTCTCGAGGTGTTTTAAATGAATCATATGGTCAAAATCAAAATGATCAAAGGGATTTTATAAACTTTTCTTTTCATAACGAAAAATTTTCTGAAAATAATAAATCTCCACTTAATGTAGACGAATATGCAGTTAATAAAAAAGTATTATCTGATGATATTAAAATGATGCATGAATTTATTGAGTTTAAGTATTTTAAGAAAGTTATGAAGCGAAATAACAATATTATTGAATAAATAGTGTCACACTATTAATGTTTATATGAGAATGCTTTTCAACTGATTTTAGAAATTAAGCAAAGATAAATATTTTTGAATATTTCTAATCAACTTCTTAAAGAGGGATCCAAAATAAATTGAATCTTTAAAAATTCAGCGGACTAAATCCTCGTGGAGATATGAACCTTAGCCCGCTTTAAAAAAATAGCAATAAAAAAATATAAATACAATAAGTATGTAAATTTATTTTTGATTTAAAATTGGAATATAAAAACTCTAAATATAAATGGCAGTAAGTGAATTAAATGAAGATACACAGGATCAAATATGTGATCTTCTTGAAAATCTTCAGCAAATAGAGAAACTTAAAAATAAAGATATACTAATTTTGCTTGATAAGATACTTAGAAAATATGGAGGAAAAGTAGTAAATAAATGAAACGCCTATTACTCCCACTATTAGTTTTGCTTACTTTTCCAAGTGTTGTTCATAGCTCCCACTTAAATAATCAGAGAGAACTTATAGTCACCTCAGAAAGCACTAGGGAATCAATCGAGTTAGCAAAATACCTTAAAGATAATGGTGTAGTTAAATATTCAGCATATTGGTGTCCTAATTGTCTTAATCAAAGTGAATTATTTGGTAAGCAAGCTTATAGAGAACTTAATGTAGTTGAATGCGCAAGAGATGGCATAAACAGTCAAACTCAATTATGCATTGATAAAAAAATTAAAGGGTTTCCCACATGGGAAATAAATGGAAAACTTATTTTAGGTGTACTTTCACTAAAAGAGTTATCAAAGTTGACTGGATTTAAGAATTAAGGAAAATGTAAGATGATTAATGGCTAGATATTAAAGGTTATTTCTTGAGTACTTTTCATACATCCTCCAGCTGGATAGTTAATTACTTTTTTTGATATTAATCCAATACTTATAGCAACTATTCCAATACCAAATAAGGCTCTTGATCTTTTGCTTGAGATGAGATACTTCATTGGGTATTTATAAGTTTTAAACAGTATGTACTATTAAATTATAACGTGGTTTTTTTGTTTAAAAAAAATAACAAGTAACTCTAAATCTATAATTTTTTAAAATAAGTTTTAGATATAAGATATCTTAAAAATCTTAATCAATAAATGCTCATATATCTTTATTTTGTATTTTAGTTTGTATTTGAAAGTCTTTTTATAATTAAAATGAGAATTTTATTTTTTTATGAAAAATAAAGAATTTAATGTGACTCAAGGAATGGCTTTGTTACTTTTGAAGCCATTAAATTTACCCGCTAACTACGTCCTAAATCTCATAATTTATATAACTAATCCTAGTAACAATATTGGATACTAATAGTCTTCCCAAACTGGTTTGGTTCTCCTCCAACCTTGAGCGATTAACTTTCTCCATTCATCTCTAGCTTTATTAACTTTAAGTTCTTCTCTGGTTGTCATAAGAGGTGGTTCTTTTCCTAAAACACCAAGAATTCTCCCAGAGTCAATAAACATATATTCAAAAAATTTATCTTTATTTTGATTATTCTTTGAAAACCTTTTTACCCTTGAACGATTCGAATTTATAAGCCAAAAATTTTCCGTCAATCTTATTTATTTTATGTTTTCTCAATTGGAGCCATTGTTAATCCTTTGCTGAATAGTTGCTCATGATATAGCTCTGCCTGTTCAAGATTGCCTCTCCATACCTCTGCAGATCCTGTCTTGTCAACTTTGATGGTTAGATCCCATGCTCTTTGTTCACTCATGCTTGGGATTATTGTTAGAAGACAATTTGAGACATGCTGAAAAGTATTAAAATTGTCATCAAGAACTATAACTCTTGCTTCTGCATATTTTGCTTTAGATTTTTTTGGATCTAAGACTGTGCCGAGTGAATTAAACATTATTTTCTTTAATAGTTTAATTAAATTAAAATTTCACCTATGTTCTTCAATTGAAAAGTATTGAAAATGTCTCGAGCGTGACTTGAACACGCGACCTGCGGGCTATGAATCCGCCGCTCTAACCAGCTGAGCTACCGAGACATGGGAATATTGTAAGGCATTGGTTGTACTTAATTACCATTTTGAAAATTTATTTGTTTGTGTGCCTCATATATAGCAATTCCGCATGCTACAGAAAGGTTTAGACTTCTAACACCTTTTTGATCATTGTTTCCAGTCTGTATATTCGGCATAAATATAGTTATTAAAAAGTCGCTTTTATCAATAATGGAATCGGGTAATCCTGAATCTTCTCTCCCAAATAGCAAAATATCATCTTGCTTAAACGTAAAATCCTTCAAATATAATCCATTTTTTTTACTAAAAGAAATTATTCTTTTTGATGATTTTGACGCTAAAAATTTTTCAAAATTCTTATACTGATTAACAGTAACTAGAGGCCAATAGTCTAATCCTGCTCTTTTTAAATATTTATCTTCTAGCTTAAAACCCAAGGGCTCTATAAGATTTAAAGGTATATTAAACGCAGCACATGATCTGGCAATATTTCCAGTATTTTGTGGGATTCTAGGTTCAAAAAGAGCGACTTCCAATTTTAATTAGGTATTTCAATACTTATTTCATCTATTTTGATTGCTCTGCCGTTTATAGCCAGCCAATTATCTTTTGATATTTTGGTTATTCTCTTTTGAAGTTCGCCGATTCTTTCAATATATGTATTACCAATTTTATATTCAGAAACCAGACTCCATCCTACTTGTTCTCCAACAATAATCGTTATGCTTTTTCTTTTCATTAAGAGACTTATAAGTGAATCCATTTTTGTTGACCATTCATTTTGTTCCTTGCCAATACTTTTCATAACGAATCCGCCAATAGAATCTATTAATAATGGACCTTCTTCTTTCCTTAATGTATTTAATAGATCTGTTGTTTCTATTAATTTCCAATCTTTTGGTCTTCTTTTTCGATGTAAATTAATTTTATCTTGCCATTCTTTATCATCAAAATTGTTTTCAGATAAGGCAACATATGATAATTTTTTTACCTCCTTAGCAAGATGCTCCGCGAATTCACTTTTGCCACTTTTTGTCCCACCTGTAATAAAAACTATATAAGATGTATATTCACTAATACTTAAATCCTTGGCATTCATAAATTCTCTATTATTTAGAGAAATACCACCATGTTGCTAAAGGAATAATTGTGGCAGCAATTAACAACCCTACAACTATATAAGTAGCAGTTGAGCTTTCAGTATCTTTAGATCTCATAGTGTTAAAATTTGGATCCACTACAGGATTGTCAATAGATGAAGGCTGACTTTTTTCGTAATTTATAATAGTCTTCTGTTGAGTAATACCAAAATATTTGTTTATATTAGGAATTTCATTTGCGTAATTA
>QCBH01000026.1 GCA_003281685.1 Prochlorococcus sp. AG-347-E23
TTCCTTCACGAAGGACAACGTTGGGCAATTCTTTAGTCCGAAAATTAAATACCGATGGTTCTTCATGAAGATTTCTTCCCACTCCATGACCTGTATAGTCTTCCACAACACTAAAACCATTTTTTAGAACTATATCCTCAATTTCCCCAGCCACATCTAGAAGTGTATTCCCTGCTTTGATCTTTGAAAGTCCTGCATACAATGCTTTACTAGCTACGTCACTAAGTTTTTTAGCCTTTGCACTTACTTCTCCCACGCAAATTGATATACAACTATCCCCATGGAAACCATCTAAATATGCACCTGTATCAATTTTAACTAAGTCACCATTTTTAATTATTTTATTTTTATTTGGTATACCATGAACAACCTCATTATTAATGCTAGAACAAATACTAGAAGGGAAACCATGGTAGCCCTTAAAACTTGGCACAGCTCCAAAACTTTTTATCCTTTTTTCTGCAAAATCATCTAAATCTTTTGTGCTCATTCCAGGTTTAATTAAGTCATTAATTTCTCTTAAAACAGTTGCTACAATCCTGCTAGATTTTTTCATCAAATTTATTTCACGTGAAGACTTTATTTCAATTCCTCTTCTCCTTTGAATAAAAGGAACTTGATCATTAGCCTTGGTATTATTCTTATTTAACAAAAGATCTGCAAAATGTCTCATTGGAATAAATAATAGTAATAGATAAATATTTTCAAAATAGCCATTATGGTCTTGGCTATTCTAAATCTATCAATAACAATGGAAAAGAAACAAAAATGAAAATTTTATTTAATTCTAGGAAATTTCATAAGACTTTGGCGCCTTGGGTTTTCCTTCCATTATTTATATCTTCAATTACTGGTCTTGTTTATAGGGTTTCAAAAGATTTATTAGGTTACTCTAGAGAGCAGGTTCATTGGTTAATGTCTCTCCATGAGGGAGAATGGCTTGGAGAAAATGGAGAACTCATATACGTAATCTTAAATTCCCTTGGAGTTTTATGGATGCTCGTAACTGGATTCCAAATGTTTTCAAAAACAATTTCATTTACTAAAAAGGTTACTAAAGGCGAGTCAAAAGGTTAAGATATAGAACTTGTAGGACAAAAAAGACCAAAATGGCTAAAGAGCAACAAGAGAAGGAATTAGAAACCGGTATTAAAGCCGACGCATCAGTTGATGTAGCAGTTGAACAAGAAGAAAAAAACATGGTTCCTGAAACGACGCAAACCTTAAGCGCATCAAATCTTATTAGGGAATTTGAGAATGAACAACTAAAAAAAGAATTACCTGAAATTTATGTTGGTGACACTGTTAAAGTTGGGGTAAAAATTACAGAAGGTAATAAAGAAAGAGTCCAACCTTATGAAGGTGTTGTAATAGCAAAAAGACATGGAGGTATTAACCAGACTATTACAGTTAGAAGAATTTTTCAGGGTATAGGCGTTGAAAGAGTATTTATGCTACATAGTCCACAGGTTGCCTCTCTAAAAGTTGAACGTAGAGGTAAAGTAAGAAGAGCTAAATTATTCTATCTGAGAGATAGAGTAGGAAAAGCTACTCGCGTAAAACAACGCTTTGATCGATAGAGTTGTAAATTAATCAACCTTTTGATCACAAAGGCGCTTATAATTATCTAAATGCGTCGTTAGTTCAGTTGGTAGAACGCAGGTCTCCAAAACCTGATGTCGGGGGTTCAAGTCCTCCACGACGCGTTTGATCAACATTATGTAAATCAATTTTTCATAAGATGGAGTTAGATCTTCAACCAGGGGACGTAGTTAAAGTCCTCGAATCAGCAGCTTTAGGATGGGTTCGCGCAAGAGTCATCAGGGTTAAGTCCGGTGGTAGAGTTGTTGTACAAAGTGACCAAGGCAGAGAATTTACTGCCAGAGGCAATCAAGTTAGGTTGATAGAACCTGCTGGTTTTAGACCTCAAAAATAAAAAGTTATTTATACTAACTCATCTGTAAAACTAAGTATTTCTGTAAATCCTCAAATAAATAAATTTTTTTTATTACAACACCATAAATTAAGTATTATGATCTGATAATTTGAAGAATGAAGTTCTAAATAAATTTAGAACAAAGCTCTGGGACCGTAGTTCAACTGGTTAGAGCACCGCCCTGTCACGGCGGAAGTTGCGGGTTCGAATCCCGTCGGTCCCGTTTTTTCTGTAAGAAATTTGGAAAAACGTTTAAGGCTAGCTCCGAGTCCAACGGGTTTATTTCATATTGGGACAGCAAGAACAGCATTATTCAACTGGTTGTATGCACAAAAAATAGGCGGAAAATTTTTGATCAGAATAGAAGATACAGATTTTCTTCGATCTAAATCTGAATATACAAAAAATATATTAGAAGGCTTGAAATGGCTTGGACTTAAATGGGATGAAGAACCTATCAAGCAAAGTGACCGAATTTCTATTCACAAAAGTTACATCAAAAAGCTTCTAGAAAGTGGAGCTGCATATAGGTGCTTTACAACAGAAGACGAAATTTCTGAATTAAGAGAAGAACAAAAAAAGAAAGGATTACCTCCAAAGCATGATAATAGACATAGAAGTCTTTCAAAAGAAGAAATAGAAACATTCATATCCCAAGGGAGGACTTCAGTAATAAGATTTAAGATTGATGAAAAAATTGAAATTAAATGGCTTGATCAGATAAGGGGGGAAATTAAATGGCAAGGGAAGGACTTGGGTGGAGATTTAGTCTTGTCAAGAAGGGCAAAGGGATATGAAATTGGAGATCCTTTGTATAATCTTGCAGTTGTAGTTGATGATAATTTTATGAATATAACTCATGTTGTAAGGGGTGAAGACCATATCTCGAACACTGCAAAACAAATATTAATCTATAAAGCATTAAATTTAAATTTGCCAATTTTTTCGCATACACCCCTAATACTAAATAGTGAAGGGAAAAAATTATCCAAGAGAGATTGTGTTACTTCTATCGACGAATTTAGAGATATGGGATTTTTACCTGAAGCCTTGTCAAACTATATGGCTTTTTTAGGTTGGTCTCCAAAATCTGCCGACAAAGAAATACTATCACTTAATGAAATATCTAAAATTTTTGAATTATCTGACATAAATAAAGCTGGAGCTAAATTCAGTTGGGAAAAACTCAGCTGGATTAATTCTCAATACATAAAAAATATGAAATTAATAAAGTTAAGTGAGATCATGAGGAAATACTGGGATGATAATGGTTGGGTCCCGCCATCTCAAGAATGGGCTTTTAAATTAGCAATTTTGCTTAGAGACTCTATGACTCTTTTAAAAGATGCCGTTGATCAATCAAAACCATTTTTCTTAATACCCACAATTCAAAAAGAAGGGCAAGATTTTCTGGAAAACAACGATAGTAAAGCATCTCTAGAACTAATCTTAAATCATTTAATTGAGCAAAATACAATAAAACTAGATAAAGAAAAAGCAAAAGAAATAATAAACGAAATCTCAAAAAAGCATAATATTAAAAAAGGGATATTGATGAAATCATTAAGAGTAGCCTTTTTTGGATCTCTAAGCGGGCCAGATTTAATTCAAAGTTGGGAACTTTTCTCAGAGAGTAAAACTGATAGATCTCGAATTGAAAGATGTATTAAATCAATCTAAATCATTTTTTTGGCCTAATTCAAACCTCCTCGCCAAAGGTTTAGCTGAAAGACCTTGAATCCCTACTGTCATCAATATTGTAAGAAAAACTAAACCTTGAAGACGGCCAGCTCCAAGGATACCAGCCTGCTCTAGTCTGATAGAAAAAAGAGAAGCTACTGCTGCAGTCACAATACCTCTTGGGGCTAACCAGGCCAAAAATATTTTTTCTTTTAAGTTCAATTCTCTTCCAAATGTCGCTATCCAGATAGAGATAGGGCGAACAATTACCATCAACATAAAAACGCAAACAAACCCTCCCCAGCCAAGAGGACTTAATTCACCCCAAGAAACATCAGCTGCCAAAAGAGGGAAAAGAACTGTTATTGCTAATTGAGCTAATTCGCCTATAAGATTATCCAATCTCTCTTTATCTATAACTTCTCTTTTGCCTACAATAAAACCTGATGCGACAGAAGCCGGCAAGCCTGATTCTGGTAAAAAATATTCGCAAATTCCATACACAAGGAAAATAAATCCAAGGGTAACTTGAAGCTCTATACCAAATGATGCTTCATTTTTTATTTTTTTTAAAATTTCTGATAGCAACCATCCTGCACTTAATCCGATTAAGACTCCACCCCCTAATCTCTGCATTAATGCTATAAATACATCATTAATCCCACGTAGGTCCCCTAAAGTCAGTTCTAAAAGCAGTAATGCCAGTACTGCACCAATTGGTTCAAGCAATAGCCCTTCAGCTTTTAAAACTTCCGAGAGAGGGGAAGCTAATTTTATTTGTTCCACTAATGGAGATACAACTGTTGGGCCAGTAGCTAGAACAATAGCACTATATATTCCTGCAACTTGCCATGAGAGGCCTGCCAGCCAATGAGCAATGAAAATTCCAGCTGATAATGAAATAAAAAGTCTTACCAATGAAATTTTCAACACAGTATTTCTTATATTCCCCTCAGGCAGTTTTAAATTCAGTCCCCCTTCAAATAAAACTAAACAGACTAAAAGCCCAACAATAGTTTCAAGCCCTTGCCCGAGATC
>QCBH01000027.1 GCA_003281685.1 Prochlorococcus sp. AG-347-E23
ATATAGTATTTAGTTTTGGAAAGTAATTTAGAAATATTTTAAAAATAGGATTTAGTTCTTCAAAAGATTTATCTGATGGAGTGTATGCCAAATTAAATGGCAAAAGAGATCCATAAAGATCAAATTCTCTTGATGATAATTCTTTATATTCAATATTATCTTCGTTTAATATTTTAGAAATTGATAAATTAGTTTTTTGTGTGTTAGGCAATAGTACAGATTCTAATTTGAAAGTATGAACCTTCTCAAGTTTCGTTAAACTTTGAATATTTTCCCATCTTTTTAGGAGTTTTTCTATTGAAATGGTATTCAATGCTTTTGATTTTATTAATTTATAGTCTTCTTGAGATAACAAACTGGCACACCATTCTTTGAATGGCCTATTCATAGTAAAGAATTTGAAATTTCTAAGGCTAGTTAATCTATTGATATATTCCAATTGCGTAAAACTATACTTTATGTGAAATTGAGGCATTTCATAAACAATAAATCCTTTTATTGGTATATTAAATCTTTTGTAGATGATATGTTTTGCAGTAAATAAAAAACAATGCTCTAGCAATTCATATATACTTTTTGGTTTAAAAGAAATAAATTCTTCAATATCTTTTTTATTTGGATTTAAGGCTCTAATTTTAGCTCCTCTTGAATGCCTATCTTTCACAGAAACGCCTCCCAATATAGTCGTTTGTGACAGACATTCTAGATTCTTTAAACATTTATATTGCATTGCTTTATCATCTATTCTTCTTAATCCCATTACATATTCAGATAAAAGAAATTTTCTAAATGGGATATTAATATAACCATATTGCTCAAATATTGCTCCAAGATTAGTTGAGCCCATAGGCCCATCAGAATAAATAATTATAAAATTAATTTTTTTATTTTCTTTCATTTTAGAACTAAAATCATAATTTAATTTTTTGTAAATTTTAAAAATTTTAGATATTTTTTAGCAAAGAAATAATTGTCTAAAATTATAACCCATAAGTATTTTAAGAATAAAGTTCATAATATTTTCCAGATTAATATAGTACTAAAGAGACAATTATTAATAAATTAAAATCAGCAAATAATGCTATTATTTGAGTAATAATTCAAAATATGCTGACTAAATTTTTTTATAATTAATTTGCAAATTATATATACCAAAAATTAAGTATGATTCTTAGAATGGAAAAGACATCTAGATTAAGACTTCTAATAAGAGAGCTTATAGGTTTATATAGATATTTAAAAGCACAAAAAGTTTATAGATCTAAAAATAGTCCTGTTTATTTATCTGATCACTCACCAGTTTCTAAAGATCAATTAGATGATGAATCATTTGAAGATTTTTTTATGAGGATAGAAGATATAAGAAATAATTCTTCAGAAAGGATCTCTAAAAATGTAACTTCTTCTTTAACTTATTTCTCCACCGCATCAAAATTTATTCCTTTTCTACAAAAAACTTGCAAATTAAATCGTAACTCAAAGGTATTAGATTACGGATCTGGTGGCTTAAGATGCGGTTTTGGCTTGTTAGATTTTCTAGATACCTCATCATATTCATGTGCTGATATTTCTGAATCTTTTTTAATAGAAGCAAAGAATAACTCAATGTTGTTGTCAACTTTATATGATAAAAAAAGAGGTAGTTTTTTTAAAATAGGTGTTGATCCAATACCAGATGGACACTTTGATTTAATTATTTCAACTTACGTAGTGCCCCATATACCTAAATATAAACTTCAAGAATATTTTAGTTCAATAAAAAAATATTTAAAAAATGATGGAATATTTTACTTTGATTTCATGCCTACTCCAATTTGTTTAAAGCAGAATCTAACTACTTTTACTTACCCTTATAGATTGATAATAAATAAACTTAATTCTTCTGGCATGAAAATAGTAAAAACATCTGGATCAGCTATTTTCGCAAAAAAGATTTAAAAGACTATAAAGCAATATATAATTTTTATTAAAGAATTTTTTCTTTTAAATTAAAAATTTCTATTATAAATATGTCTTTGCGAGTGAATCTATAAATAATGATAAATAAATTTATCACATTTATCTCTAAGAAAATATTATGGAAATTATCTAGGCCTGTATCGAGTCTTTTCTTTTTGACTCACAAAATTTCTTATAAAGACCCTTTTGGAAATAAGCCACTGGCCAATAAAATTGCAGATTATGATGATAACTTTGAAAAATCTGTAAGTTTGAGTAATCATGAAATAACAAAAAACAAAATTTTCTTAAAACATAAACCTAATATTACTTTCATAAAACAATTAGCATATACCTTACAAAATGTACTTAAAAAGACAAAAAATTCTTATGTTCATGGATTTGTAATTTATTCTTATTTATCAGAATATTTAGATTCCTATTTTGAACCCAAAATTCATGAATCTAAACAAATTAATATTGTTGATATTGGAACAGCAAGAGGTTTCTCATCATTATGTTTAGCTAAAGCTCTTGATGATAAAAAAAAGGTAGGTAAGATTTTCACTTTTGATATATTGCCAAATAGAACTTCTTTTTTTTGGAATTCTCACACTGATATTTCACAAGGACCTTTAAATCGAATTCAATTATTAGATCCATGGAAGGAATTAGCAGATAATTATCTTATATTTTTTTCTACTGCTACTTTTAATTCTCTAAAAGTTGTAGATATACCAAAGATTAATTTTGCATTCATTGATGGAAGTCATTTTTATAAAGATGTAAAATTTGAAATAGACTATTTGATTAGAAGACTTACTAAAGTATCAATTGTTATTTTTGATGATTATGATAGAGAGTTATTCCCAGGTGTTGTTAAAGCATGTGATTATCTTGTAACGTTAGATAAACATAATTCATTTGAGTTGATAAATATCCAGAATGATCGCAAATTAGCAGTATTCAAATTTGGATAAAATAAAATTTGATTTAAAAATATAATTAAATTTTAAATATTTCTATTTAGTATAATTAATATGTGAGATTTTTTTGATGCTAATGAAGAAATGCTTATTTGTTTTATCTCCTTCTTTAGCTTTACATAATCAATGGAAAAATATTCTTGAGGAAATTGTTAATGATGGAAATAAAATTGATATTTTTTTACCTAAACCATTAACTTATAAAAATATTTTGTATCATTTATACTCAATTGAAAAAGATTTTAATATCAATAGATTTTTTGTTTTATTAAATCCATTAAATCCTTTTTCTCTTGGAAAGCTGAATATAAATGAAATAAAAATTTTGGCCAATAAAAAGTCTTTTAAAATTCAATTGTTTATTAGATCTTTATTATCTAGAATTACTAATAGATTTATCTATGAGCCCTTAAATTACAAATTGGGTAATTTTATAAGATATTTTTCAACAATAAAAATATTTAACGAATTAATCAAAAGATTTTGTTTTAAAGGAAATTATCAATTCATCCTTTATGACATTTTTGAGGAAAAAAAAATTTATATACTACCCTTTTTATCTTTATTTTATGGGAGCTTTAGGATCTCTATTTTTCATGGTAGCGGGATTAGTTGGATGCATTATGGTAGTAAGCCTTTTTGGACACCTTTAAGTAAATTAAAAATTCTTGATTTTACTGGCATAAATAAGTCTTTATATAATTGGAGCCTTTTAAATAAAAATTTTGATTATCAAGTAATAGGAATACCAAGTCATGCTTATGAAAAGAACAACATTTTAAAAAATAAAAAAAAGATATTAGAGAATCTAATATCTGAATTATCTCTTTCTAAAAAAACAAAGTTTATAACTCTAGCATCAAGACCTGATGACAGTAATTGGTGTAACTCAGTCGATAGGAAGACTTATTTAAAAATAATTGGGGACTTTCTTTTTGAGAAAGAAGACTTACATTTACTCATAAGAGCCCATCCAAAAGAAAAATTATATACAAAAGAAACTTGGGCAAATCTTTTGGGAGTTAAATCAAATTCGAAACTTTTTAGTATCTCAGAAAAAATGCCCTTAGAGTTAGCAGCAATTAGTGAATTTGGATTCTCATTTGTTTCAGATTGTTGTATTGATTTTGCGTGTTTTGCTAAACCAATGATTGAGTTGACTTCTGAAAAGGATACATTATTCAGAAATAATACTCCATTTTTCAGTTATGAAGGCATTCCTATGACAGCTCCAGCGGCAAAAAAACTATCTTTTAATATCAAGAATAAAGATGAACTGAAAAATATTCTTGATAACTCAGAAGAAATCATTAAAAATCTATCTAAAGATGTGC
>QCBH01000028.1 GCA_003281685.1 Prochlorococcus sp. AG-347-E23
AGATACAACTTTTACTCTATTAAAAGAATGGATTAAAAAAGCTAGGCAAATCGAAAAATCTATTTGAAATCTTGGATAAAAAAATTTTTTAATGTAGAATTTAGAAAAGGTCGGTGATAATGAAACCATTGTTAATTTTTTTATTTTTGTTTTCCAACTTTATATACCCTGTTTTTAGTCAATCTAACTTATTGGAAAGTGTAAAAAAGAATCCAAACGAAGCTAGGAATTTATGTAATAAGTTTAGAGAGTTTAATTCAAAAGGTATTTCAGCTAGTTCAGATAAAGCCATAGATTATGTATCAAACCAAAAAAAGTTAACTCCCGTTGATGCAGAGATCTTTTCTATTTACGTCATTGGGCTGCACTGTCCAGACATCATCTAAAGCATAAATGTCTGGTTCAAGATGGTTTGATAAGTCTCTAGTACTTAGAGATGGAGTAAGACTTATATCGAGGATTTGGTTACCTAAAGGTAATGGGCCATGGCCTGCATTATTGATGAGACAACCTTATGGCAAGGAAATAGCTTCAACTATTACCTATTCCCATCCTGAATGGTGGGCTTCTAAAGGGTATATGGTAATAATTCAAGATGTTAGAGGTATGGGTTCTTCTGAAGGAGTTTTTAATGGTTTTTCTCAAGAAGCTAGCGACTCTTCAGAAACACATGAATGGGTAAGGTCTCTAAAAGAATGTAATGGAAAACTTGGCTTATATGGTTTTTCATATCAAGGATTTACTCAATTAATTGGTGAGTCAAATTCAAAGCCGCCCGATTGTTTATCTCCAGCAATGACTGGAATGAACATTAAGGATCATTGGTGCTCAGATGGAGGAGCATATTGGTGGCATAACAATATTGCATGGGGACTTCAAATCTCAGCACTAAAAATGAAAAGAGAAAATAAATCATTTGAGTGGGAAAAGATAAGATTAGCCTTAGAAAATAAAAGTTATTTAAGGGAAGGAATTGATACTTTAAAAAAATACGATCCTAGTAGCTTTGTTTTGGAATGGCTTGAAAATTTAAATAATGCTCGCCCATTTGAAGAATTTAAACCAATATCAACATGGATTAAACAACCTATGTTAATTATTGGAGGGCTTTGGGATCCACATTTAAAAGGTGCCTTTGATCTTTATAAAAAATCTAAAGAAGCTGGTGGAAACCCAGAAATTATTATTGGGAATGCGACACATCTAAATTGGTGGGAGGGATCACAAGAATCTTTATTAAATTTTTTTGATAAACATTTAAAATCAGATGAGAAATTTAATTCAAAGAATTTAAAAAACGAGAAAAAAATATGGAATATTTCATTACATAAATGGGAAGAATTAGATAATAAATTCCACCCTGAATTTATTTTTGGGCTAAAAAGCGATGGTATAGCGAATGTAGAGGTTGAGGATGGAAGTCTGACCATAAATTCGAAAGGCTCAGGATGGTTCACAATTGTTAGTGACCCATGGAGACCTACTCCATCTGACGGTGGTCATTTAGGTCCAAATCCAGGATGCTTTAATAGAAATATTATTGATAAACGCCTGGATGTAGGTGTTTTTCAAACTAATTATTTTGAAGAAGATCAATATTTCACAGGAGTTCCCAAATTAGAAATCCTTGTAAAAAGTGATCAGCCCAATTTCGATATCTGCCTTGCTTTATCCCTAGTTGAAGAAGGTAATGAGAAGGTGAATCAATTTTCAACAGGATTCTTAAGGATTAAAAACTCTAAAATAAGTGAAGAATGCATGTATCAAATAACAATGCAGCCAACGAATATTTGTTTGATTAAAGGAAGCAAGCTTCGCTTGTCAATATCTGCAGCAGCTTATCCCGCTATTGGAGTTAATCCTGGATTTGGGGAAGGAAATGTTGGGGCGCCTTCAGCAAATCATAGAATTATTACTCTAAGTTTCAGCCTTAATAAAACATTTATGAAAATGACCCCTTTTTTTTAGTAAATAATTATTTTTTTGGTTAATCATTTGATATTATTAATCCTTAATATCTACCAGTCATGAACGAGACAATTCAAGCAGACTGGATTAAATCAGAAGCCATCAACCTAGAAAATTGTTGCAATGATAATCCATTAAAAATATTAGGTCCTCATTTTTATGAAGAACAATGGGTAATAAGGGTATGGATACCTGAAGCTGACGAAGTAAAAATAAATTATAAAAATAATACCTATAAGGCGGAAAGCATAAATCATAAATGGCTTTTTGAAGCAATCCTGCCTGAAAATCCAAATTCTGATTACGAAATAAATATTTCACGAGGTGGGATCACACATACACAACATGACCCTTGGTCATACAGAGAAGAGTGGATGGGAGAAGTTGATAGGCATCTTTTTGCAGAAGGTAATCATCATCATATTTGGGAAAAAATGGGAGCACATCTCATTGAAGAAAATAATCAAAAAGGAGTCATGTTTTGCCTTTGGGCTCCAAATGCAAAATCAATCTCGATAATTGGAGATATAAATTCTTGGGATGGAAGACATCATCCAATGCAAAAAAGATTAGGGGGAATTTGGGAACTATTCATGCCAATAATGCAAGAGGGAGACACATACAAATATGAAATAAGAACACAACAAGGCCATATTTATGAGAAAGCTGATCCATATGGTTTCCTTCATGAAATCAGGCCTCAAAATGGTTCAATAGTTTCAAAATTGAAAAACTTTAATTGGAATGATAGTTCTTGGATTTCAAATAGAGATTCTTCCAGTCAAATTAACAAGCCAATTTCAGTTTATGAAATGCATTTAGGAAGTTGGCTCCATGAATCAACAGATAATAAATATCTTGAAGAAAATGGTGAACCAAGAGACCCAGTGGCTGCCGCGGATTTAAAACCTGAGACAAGATTTTTAACTTATCCAGAATTAACAGAAAAACTCATCCCATACGTAAAAGAGAGAGGATTTACACATATTGAACTAATGCCGATATCTGAACATCCTTTCGATGGTTCATGGGGATACCAGGTTACAGGCTGGTATGCACCAACAAGTAGATTTGGCACACCTAATGAATTTAGAGAGTTTGTGAATAAATGTCATGAAGAGGGCATAGGAGTAATTCTTGATTGGGTACCTGGTCATTTTCCAAAAGATAAGCATGGTTTAGCATTTTTTGATGGTTGTCATCTTTATGAGCATGGAGATTCACGCATAGGTGAACACAAGGAATGGGGAACCTTAATATTTAATTACAGCAGAAACGAAGTAAGAAATTTCTTAGTAGCCAACCTCGTTTATTGGTTTGAAGAGTTTCATATTGATGGCATAAGAGTAGATGCTGTAGCTTCAATGCTTTATAGAGATTATCTACGCCCAGATGGAGAATGGATACCCAATGAAAATGGTGGGAACGAAAATATTGAAGCCGTTAAATTTCTTCAACAGGCTAATCATGTACTCTTCCAACATTTCCCAGGTGCACTTTCAATAGCTGAAGAATCAACAACTTGGCCAATGGTTACCAAACCAACTGACATGGGAGGGTTAGGATTTAATTTGAAATGGAATATGGGATGGATGCACGATATGCTCGATTATTTTGAGATAGATCCTTGGTTTAGGCAATTCCATCAGAATAGTGTAACTTTCTCAATAACATATAACTATACAGAGAACTTTATGCTTGCTCTTAGTCATGATGAGGTTGTCCATGGGAAGAGTCATCTTTTGCA
>QCBH01000029.1 GCA_003281685.1 Prochlorococcus sp. AG-347-E23
ATTTTCCAGGGACTACCCATCCCATAAAGAAAGTAACCAAGAATCCACCAAAGATCAGTAATACACCACCAAAAATCGAATCAACTGTTCCAAGAATATCTAAATTTAATGCAGAAGGGATGCCTGCTAAGAATAGGAAAAGAGTTATTAACCAAACCGATTTTTCTCTTTTAAAGCCGAATTTATCCATTAATGAGGAAACTGGAACCTCCAATAATGAAACAGATGAAGTTATGGCTGCGATATAAGCTAGTGCAAAAAATGCAACAGCTACAATTCTTCCTGCTGCACCATATGAACCTAGGCCTGTTGGAATTGATATGAATAAAGTACCAACAGTCGATTCAGAAATAGCGTCACTTAAACCAAATGTTAAAACTATTGGGAAAGTTATAAATCCAGCCATTAGTCCAACCAAAGTATCTAATGATGCCACTCCAACGCTTAGTTTCGGAAGATTACTTTTTTTATTTAAATAGGATGCGTAGGTAACCATAATTCCAATTCCTAAGCTTAATGAAAAGAATGCTTGTGTAAAAGCGTTTCTTATTGTTTGAGGATTTCTTAATTCATTAAAATCAAACTTCATTAAAAATGTTTTATATCCTTCCCATGCGCCTGAAAGTGAAGTCGCCCAAATAGCAAGAATCACAATAATTATGAAAAGGATTGGCATGAAATATCTAGTAACCTTTTCTATACCTTTTTTTATACCTGATGAAACTATTATTGCTGTAAGAAGAAGACTCAATAAGTGCCCCAACAAAACACTGCTACCACTACTAATCGAGCCAAAGAAGGTTTCTGCTTCAGTTAAATTCTTTGGTAATCCAAAAAATAAAGAATGGAACAAGGTATCTGCAGTCCATCCCATTATCACTGAATAATATGATGCTATTCCTAGAGGAGCTATGAAAAAAAGAATTCCCAATGGATACCAATTCTTCCCAGCCAGCTTTACAGGAGCAAGCAATGTGCTTGCCATTGCATTTCTCCCTAGAGCCATTTCAGCAACAAATACCGGAAGACATACAATTAAAACGATCAATATATATAAAAGTACAAAAGCCGCACCTCCACCTTGAGATGCTCTGTAAGCAAAACCCCAAAGGTTGCCTAGACCTACTGCACTACCAGCAGCAGCGAGAATGAATCCTAGCTTACTAGTCCATTGTTCTCTCTGAGAAATTTTTGAGTCCAAAATTAAAATCATTTTTTATAGTTGATTTATAACTCATAAATGAAAATTAGTTAATACTTTGCTTAATAAAAACTAATTTTTTTAGATTAATTTTTTTGATAAAGATTTAGAATTAAAAAAACTTTAATTATTCTTATGACTATTGAAACGACTATTTTAGATTTTCAACTAAGTAATACCTATGAGGAGTATGAATCACATATGAATGCAAAAGAACAGCAGACGATGTTTAAAGAAATGGGAGTTAAAATATTTTATATTGGTAAATCATTAGATGATCCTCAAAGGGCAACTGTAATTTTTCAAGGACCAGAAAATGTTTTATATGATATTTTTATGAATCCTGAAACAAAACCTATAGTTGAAGCTTCAGGACATATTTACGCAGGAACAAAAATCACTCGCTGGATTTCTTAAAAAATAATTCTTTTATGAATTACCAACTTTTAATTGAATCATATTCTTTTGGGTCAGCCCTTTCAGAGCAAGAAATAGAACTCTTAAGTCTAGAACTTGAAACTCAAATCATGAACATTAATATATCAACAGAATTTGGATGTTTTAAATCTGCTCCCTCTCATATTTGCGAAAGTCTTAATTTAAAAAAAGATACTTATTGGATAATGTGCCTTGCTGAAATATTAGATTTACATAATCCCCCACAATTTGGGAAAACGAAAAGTGTTGAGGTTTTCGATTTACTTCTTGAAAGAGGACTTGTTATTGGCTAATTAATTAATTATTTGATTATTAAAAATCAATTCTTTTTTTTTCTTTATGCTGATAGTATTGATTTTAGGTAAGCAAAAAAAATGGAAGATTCTGGGCGATTGATATTGGAAAATCTTATTAAGCTAACTAGATTAAGTGAAAATAAATTTAAACGAGGAAATTTTAAAGGCGCTTTAGAAGACAGAATTAAGGCTAATGCAATATTAAAATCTAAATCTTGTAATGAAAAAATGATTCAAGAATATAGAAAAGAATTATCTAGTTTGTATTGCTCAAAATTTGACCTTATATTCGATCATAAACTGAAAATTAATGAAATAAAGATAAATGAAATAGTAAAAACGTTGGAACGTAAAAGTCAGGAAAAATTAAAAAATCTTGATTATAGAGGTGCAATAAAAGCCTTAAGAAGGGCAGAAAAATATATATCAAATTAAAAACAATCCGAGCTACGTTGAGTTTTAAGAAGTTTTGCTTATTGTTTTTTTTTGCTCAGTTTAAAGTTGAAATAATTAAGTAATAATTTATGCAAAAACAAAATAAAAAAAAATAAAAAAGTTTTGATAAAAAAGAATTAGATGTTTTAGATAGGTTTTTGAGGATCTTATGGAAAAAAGAGGTTGAATACAAAATAAATATCTGAAAGCAAATTTGAAGGAGATATTTTATGAAAGTTTGAATAGGATTCCTAATTATTTATTTTATTTTTCACTCATTATCTGATTTTGAGTTTAAAAAAAGAGTATTAAAAAAATAAGTTTAGAAGGGCTCAAAAATTAAATTAAATCATTTTATTAAAAACATGAATTTAACAAAAGGAATACAAAAAAGTTTAGGTCCAGGAATTTTGCTAGCTGGAGCGGCTATTGGGGGTTCTCATTTATTGTCATCAACTACTGCTAGTGTAAGGTTTGGATTTTCATTAGTTGGCCTAATCCTTTTTACTAATCTTTTAAAATATCCATTCTTGTTGGTTGGGACTAGATTTACAGCATCTACTGGTAAATCATTATTAGAAGGTTTCAAAGAGCGGAATTCTTTATATCTTCCTTTATTTTTAATAGTTAGTCTAATTACAGGTACTTTCACAATAGCGGCTGTAAGTTTTGTCTCTGGTGTCCTTTTAACTAATATTCCCTTTTTCTCAGCTTTTCCAGCCATGGATTTGTCTATAGGAATCTTGATTGTTTCTGGAATGATATTAATTCTTGGTAAATATAAAGCCCTTGATAGGATTTCAAAATTTTTAGTATCTCTCCTAACTTTTTAACATTATTTGCAGTTTTATCGCTTCTATTCAAAGGTTCAATAAATGAGTCTCTAAATATGAGTTTTTTTGAACCAGAAATAAGCCCATAGAAGTTAACAAATTTAGCTTTTTTGATCCCTCTAATGGGATGGATGCCTTGCCCAGTAGAGTTATGTGTTTGGCCTTCTTTATGGATGTTTTCTAGAGCAAAAGATTCAAATCATAAACCAAATATTAGTGCAGCAGAATTTGATTTTAATCTCGGTTACGTAATAACTGTTGTTACTGTTATTTTCTTCCTTACTCTTGGAGCCATAACAATGTATGGTACCGGAGATGGATGCTTTCAGGAAGTGGAGTCTCCTTTTCTCAAAAATTAATACTCCTTTACACTAAATCCATCGGCAGTTGGGCTAAATGGATCATTATACCTGCAGCATTTTCTGCAATGACGCGAAGTTTTTTAACTGCACCTTTATTTGCATGGATGGCAATGGATACTATAAATAGCAAATTAGTACCAATTAAAAA
>QCBH01000030.1 GCA_003281685.1 Prochlorococcus sp. AG-347-E23
AAAAATCTTTTTCAGGAATAGATCCTTTCTCTTTAAGAAATTTAAATAAAATAGGTATTTGCCAAGAACTGGTATTGATATAAGGAATAAAATCAGAAGGAATACATCTTGGTAAATTTTCCGGAATTCCTCCTCCAGTTATATGAGACATTGCTTTAATTTCTATATCTTCAGATAACATTTGGTTAATCACATTATTGTAAATTTTTGTAGGTTTCAATAACTCATCATAAAAATTTAAGTGAGAAACTTTTTCAAATTCTTTATCTATTTGATTATTGTTTTGAATAATTTTTCTTACTAAACTAAATCCGTTACTATGAACTCCATTACTTTTTAAAGCAATTATTAAGTCATTTTCAGAGACTTTTTTACCATTAATAATCTTATCCTCATCAACAATGCCAACACAAAATCCTGCAAGATCATACTTATTTTTTGAATAAAATCCAGGCATTTCAGCAGTTTCTCCGCCTAGTAATGAACAGTTATTTTCTCCGCATCCATGAGAAATGCCCTGAACAACGCTCAATAATTGTTTCTTATCAAGCTTACCGGTAGCAATATAATCTAGAAAAAATAAAGGTTTTGCACCACTAGTAATGATATCGTTCATGCACATAGCAACTAAATCAATACCAACCTCAAAGTGAAAGTTTTTACTTTGGGCTAATTCTAATTTTGTTCCAACACCATCAGTCCCTGAAACAAGAACTGGTTTTTTAAAACTATCGATAGGAATTCTAAACAAACCTCCGAACCCGCCAATACCCTCAATCACATTAGACGTATGAGTTCCTTCAACTGCCTGTTTAATTTCGGAAACAAATTCTCGCCCAGCTTCTATATCAACACCTGATGTTTTGTAATCCATGAAATAAAAATGATAGACTTTCCCTATATAGATATTCCTCCTAAGATTGCTTTTGTCCAGTAATTATTTATCAAATAGATTTATTTTTTAAAAACAAAGTGAAGAAAATAATCATAAGGAAAACTGAAGAAATAGAAGATTGGAAGAGAAATATAAATAGTGAAATTAACTTCATTCCAACAATGGGTAATCTTCATAATGGACATATTAAACTAATATCAACAGCAAACAATGAAAATTCAAATGTTAATTTAGTAAGTATTTTTATTAATCCACTTCAATTTGATAACAAGTTAGATTTAGAGAACTACCCTAAAACAATTGATAATGATATAAAAATTTCCTTTACAAATGGTGCAGATGCCGTCTTCATCCCAAGTAATGAAGATATATATCCACCGAATAATAAAAATATTAAATTCCTAAAAGCTCCAATAGAATTATCTTCTGCATTATGTGGACTAAATAGAATTGGACATTTTGATGGCGTTTGTACAGTAATTTATAGATTACTTGATCTCATCAAGCCCAAAAATCTTTACTTAGGAGAAAAAGATTGGCAACAACTTTTAATTTTAAAAAATCTTGTCCTAAGAAAGAAATTAAATGTTGCTATTAAATCAATTCCTACACAAAGAGATTTTGATGGAATTCCTTTAAGTTCACGTAATATACATTTATCAAAAAATGAAAGAAAATTGATTAGATTCTTTTCAAATGAGTTATTAGAAGCAAAAAAAATTTTTCAACAAGATAAAAAGATCAATTTAAACCAAATAATTAAGAGGCTATCGGCAAAAAAAATTTCAATTGAATATTTAGAACATTTACACCCTCATACACTCCAAAAAGCAAAGCTCGAGGATAATATTTCGTTATTGGCTGGTGCGATAAGATGTGGAGAGACAAGATTAATTGATCACGTTTTTCTAATGAAAAGAAGGCCGATTATTGCAATTGATGGTCCTGCAGGTTCAGGTAAAAGTACTGTAACAAAGTTAATAGCGAAGAAACTTCAACTTTTATATTTAGATACTGGCGCAATGTATAGGGCATTGAGTTGGCTGATAATAAAAGAAAGTATTAATTATAAAAAAGAAAAAAAATTACAGAATATACTTAAAGATATATCTATTGTTTTCAAGTCCAATACAAATACACATCAGGATGTTTATGTTAATAACTACTGTGTTACTGAAGAAATTAGGTCGCAAAAGATAAGTTCCATCGTTTCTAAAATTTCCTCAATAAAAGAAGTAAGAAAATTCTTAGTAGAAGAACAAAGAAAAATTGGAGAATCAGGCGGACTTGTAGCTGAGGGGAGAGATATAGGAACTACTGTTTTTCCGCATGCAGAACTTAAAATATTTTTAACTGCCAGCATCGATGAAAGAGCAAAAAGAAGAAAATCTGATAAAAATTGTAAAGACTCACAAAAAATTGACCTTCATAAATTAAAAGAACTTATAAAGAAAAGAGATTTTGAAGATTCCAATAGGGAAATTTCACCTCTTATAAAGGCGAATGACGCAATAGAAATTATTACAGATGGATACACAATTAACGAGGTAGTGGATAAAATTATTGATCTTTATAATGATAAGATTCCTAAAGAGACTGAGATCAAATAAATTCAAGAAATACTTTCCAAAAAACAGTTTACAGAGTCTTCTAAAATATCAAGGACATAATCGAAGCCCTCATCACCTCCAAAATATGGGTCAGGAACTTCTTGCTCATTAAAAACTGATCTAAAATCTTGTATTTTTTTAATTGATGCAAAACCAGTTGAAGCTGTTCTACTTTTAAGATCTTGGATATTTCTAAAATTTGAATCGTCCATCGCAAGAATATAGTTAAATTCGTCAAAATCTTTGCTAGTAATTTGACGAGCCCTGCTTAAGATATTTATATCTCTTCTTTCTGCCGCAATTCTCATTCTAGAGTCAGCTTTTTTCCCAATATGCCAACTCCCAGTTCCAGCAGAATCTACAATAAAGCCATCGGTTAATCCCTTCTTTTCAAGTAGACTTATAAAGATAGCTTCTGCTGCAGGAGACCTACAAATATTTCCCAAACATACAAAAAGAACAGAAATTTTTTTCATATGACTTTAAATTTCAACAAATTCAAACAAGACCTCAAGAATATTCAATTCTTGCAACCTTAAATCTCAATGGAGACTATGTTTCTGATGCAGCTGCAGCAATTGTTGGTGGCCTAGGTATGGCTCCTGGTGCAAATATTGGAGATAATGCAGCAATTTTCGAAGCTACGCATGGTACTGCACCAAAACATGCAGGCTTAAATAAGATTAATCCAGGCTCAGTAATTCTTAGTGGTGTAATGATGCTTGAATATTTTGGTTGGGAAGAGGCAGCTAACT
>QCBH01000031.1 GCA_003281685.1 Prochlorococcus sp. AG-347-E23
TTAAGGCAGCGGCTTGTGGCGCCGCTATTCGGGGGTTCGAATCCCCTCGCTCGCCCTCAAAAAAATTGCAGCAAAATTATTTAACTTGTAATTTTGAATTAAATAATCATAAAAAATTCCTAGCAAAGTGCTAACACAAACAAAACCAGACGAAAAAAAATTTCAAAAGAATTCAACTACTAGCAGTTATTGGATAACCACATTTGGATGCCAAATGAACAAGGCTGATTCTGAGAGAATGGCCGGGACATTAGAAAAAATGGGATACACCAGAGCAGATAATGAATTAAATGCCGATTTGGTCTTGTACAATACATGCACTATTAGAGATAATGCAGAGCAAAAAGTTTATAGCTTTCTGGGAAGACAAGCAAAAAGAAAGCACAAAACACCTAGCTTAAAACTTGTTGTTGCTGGTTGCCTTGCTCAGCAAGAGGGAGAGTCCTTACTAAGAAGAGTCCCGGAACTTGATCTGGTTATGGGGCCTCAACATGTAAATAATCTTGAGAATCTTCTGGGGAAAGTTGATTTAGGAAATCAAGTTGCTGCCACAGAAGAAACCTTCATTTCTGAAGATATAACAAGTGCTAGAAGAGAAAGCTCTATTTGTGGCTGGGTTAATATTATTTATGGATGTAATGAAAGATGTTCATATTGCGTAGTCCCCTCTGTCAGAGGGAAAGAGCAATCAAGATATCCAAATGCGATAAAAAGTGAGATCCAAAAATTGGCTCATGATAATTTTAAAGAAATTACTCTTTTGGGTCAGAACATTGATGCTTATGGTAGAGACCTTCCAGGAACGACAAAAGAGGGGAGAAAAGAGAATACTCTAACTGATCTTTTGTTTTATATTCATGATGTTAAAGGCATTCGCAGAATAAGATTTGCTACTAGTCATCCAAGATATTTTTCAAAAAGGTTGATTCAAGCTTGTTATGAACTTGATAAAGTCTGTGAACATTTCCATATTCCCTTCCAAAGTGGAAATGATGAAATTTTAAAGCAAATGTCCAGAGGATACACCATCAAAAAGTATAAAAATATTATCGAGAATATTAGATCATTAATGCCAGATGCATCAATCACAGCTGACGCGATAGTTGCTTTCCCAGGAGAAACCGAACAACAATATCGAGATACATTAAAGCTAATATCAGAAATTGGATTTGATCAGGTTAATACAGCAGCTTACTCTCCAAGACCAAACACGCCTGCAGCAGTTTGGGCGAATCAACTTTCGGAAGAGGTGAAAAAAGCCAGATTGCAGGAGATTAATGATTTGGTCGAGAAAACTGCTAGGAGTAGAAATCAGAGATATATCAATAATATCGAAAGCGTTCTAATTGAGGGTTTAAATCCAAAAAATTCATCGCAAATTATGGGTAGAACTAGAACAAATAGATTAACTTTCGTTGAGATTCCCAAAAATATTCACTTTAATTTTTCATTGGGAGATGAGATTAATGTCAGAATTAACGAAGCAAGACCTTTTTCTCTAACAGGAGAACTTTATTTATAATTTTTTTTCTAAATGATCGGGGGAAAGAAAAAATGTATTGGGTTAATATTTGGTGGGGAATCTAATGAACATGAAGTATCAATATCCTCTGCAAAAACAGTTTTTCAAGCCTTTAATTCAGAAATAAATAAACAACGCTTTACTGTTAAAGCATTTTATATTAGTAAATTTGGAGATTGGCTTGATAGTGATCTTTCAGAAAAAATTTTAGTTGGTGAAATTGAAAATAATAAAACAAAAAAACAGGGGATTTTGAATAAAGAAAGAATTAACTTCCTAGACGAAATTGAATTTCAAAATGTTGACGTTTGGTTCCCTATTTTACATGGATTTAATGGTGAAGACGGATCGATTCATGGCTTACTGAGATTTACAAAGAAGCCTTTAGTCGGATGTGGAATTTTAGGCTCTGCACTTGGAATGGATAAAATATTAATGAAATCTATTTTCTCAAATCTTAAACTCCCACAAGTTAATTATCTAGTTTTTCAAAATGAAGATTTAAATAATAAGGAAGTAAAAAATAAGTTAATTAATGAAATTTTAAAAAAATTAAATTTTCCTGTTTTTGTTAAACCATCCAACTCTGGATCATCTCTGGGCATCTCCAAAGTCAAAAATGAATCAGAAATATTACAAGCATTAGAAAAGGCTCGGGCAATAGATCCAAGAATACTAGTAGAGGAAGGTTTAGAGGTAAGGGAGATTGAATGCGGAATAATTGGGAAGTCAAAACTATTTACCTCTGAGATAGGCGAAGTAAAGTACGAAAGTGATTGGTATGATTACGATTCAAAATATTACTCAAATAATCAAATAACTATCCCAGCTGAAATAGATTCTAAAATTACAAAAGAAATTAAAGAAATTGCTATTCAAAGTTGTAGAGCACTAAATATTTTCGGTTTTGCAAGAGTAGATTTCTTTTTAGAAAAATCTTCAAATAAAATTTTGTTAAATGAAATAAATACAATTCCTGGTTTTACAAAAAACAGTATGTTTCCAATGCTTTGGGAAGCTTCAGGTTTAAAAATCGAACAACTTGTGGCTAAACTGGTGGATATATCTTTAGATTTGTAATTTAAATAAATGTTGCATGGACTTCTTTGGTTACCATTACTTCTAATCTTCATTTTATTGACTGCACTTGGATGGTTAGAAAGAAGAAGGCAAAATCTTTTTAGAAGTTGGGCGAGTGATTCTGAACTGTGCAAGTTAGATAGTTCAGGTGCAGCTTCCTTAAAAGATGGGGAGCTAAAGTGGAGCGCATTTGAAGCTGGTAAATTCGAAGAAAAAGATAGTTTTACAATAAAGAAACTAGAATTAGTCGAATTAATGGCACTAACTTCAGGAGAAGCTCCTCTAACAAATGAATCTCAAGGCAAGTGCAGGTTGAGATTAGTAGGTGATGGGAAAGAAATGGATGTGCCATT